>NZ_CP036269.1:7427916-7769723 GCF_007744675.1 Gimesia alba | reverse complement strand
CCCAAAGACTTCTTGTCAGAAAGATCTTGTTCTATCGCCGATTAAAGCTTGAACATGCGTGTTTGGCTTTGAGAGCTGATAATGGCCGAATCGTTCTCACTGATGAAATCTACTGAAATATCGAGATGACTACAGATATTTTCCATCGCTGTTTGCAGATCCATGATATCCAGATTTTTCGGGACAGCGATCTTGATCATCATTTCAAACGTTTGCCCGTCTTCTGCGCTGGTCGCCGACAGATCCAGAATATCGACCCCATCCTGGCCGAGCTGAGAAGAGATTTTCCTTAAAATACCGGCTCGGTTCTTGCCGGAAATCGCCAGCAGATATTTATCGGATTCTTCGGGTAACAGAATCGTGGGGACATCCACTTCCGGATCCTTCACACAGACATCAACGTTATATGCGTTACAAATTCCTTCAATATGTTCCTGAATCAAAGTCGGGTCACGTTGATCAGGAAAATCGGCGGCAATCACAATGGAGAAAAAGTCCTGGATGACGGCAATGCTTGTTTCCTGAAGGTTCGCACCAAGCTCATCCATCGCAGTCGTAATCGCTGCCATGATTCCAACACGATTGGCGGCTAGTAAAGAGATTATATAGCGATTCATATCAGACTCCGGTTCTGCCGACTCAGACATACTATTCCTGACGCACAAAGTATCCCGTTTTTTTAAGCAAAACGGTATTGTAGCGAATCAGACTTCTAAAATGCGATAACGAAACCAAAATAATGTGTGTCCACTATAAAAAGAGCAATGATCGATCACATTCGTTTGCCTATCATTTGAACGATTATTGCTGTAAGTTGTTATATACCAAAGGATCTGATCAACTGATCGGTGGTACCTTTCTGCTGTAAATTCAATCAACGGGAATGATTCATGGTACGGCTCGTCTCGCTTTCAGTCATACTCTGCCTGATCCTCTTTCTGGGGATCACTTTCTTCAGAGTCATTATGCCTTTTCTGTTGCCGCTATTTCTGGCGGCAGTCGTTGCGATGGTTAGTCAGCCGCTGCTGAATTATTTCGTGAAGCGAACCAAAGGGCATGTCAGAATCGCCGCAGGAATTACAACGACGATTATTGTATCTGCCATTCTGGTTCCGTTATGCGTTGGGATTTTTCTGGGGTCACTACAGATTTTCACAACAGTTGTGAATACGCTTGATGAAGCCAACTGGAAAAAGACGGTTCAAACCGTGCGTGAGAAAGTCGAGATCAGCAATGATAAATTCCATCAGTTAATTGATTGGTCTAATCAATATTTGGATAAAGAGATTGGCCCTTTAGAACAGGACAAAGGCCAAAAGCAAACAGAATCGGTAGAGGAATTCATTCGGAAAAATCTGCAAGCGACTCTGGTTCCGATTGCCAAGCGCTCATTGGGATTCGCGGCATCTACGGTTGGTTTGCTGGGAAGTGTTTTCTCGGCGTTGATTGCCTGGGTGATGTTTATCATTGCGCTCTACTATTTTCTGGCCGATGGATATTCATTGATCGAATCGACCCAGTCCCTGATTCCCGTACATGTTGATTATCAGAAGCGGCTGATTGATCAGTTTCAAAAAGTCGTGCGTGCTGTGGTGCTGGCTACATTTCTGGCAGCTATTGGACAAGGTTTGACAACCGCGATTGCCTTGTATCTGGTTGGTTTCGATCACTTCATTATTTTTCTGATCCTGGCCACCATTACTTCCCTGGTCCCTTTATTGGGTTCCTGGTTGATCTGGGTTCCCTGTGCCGGCTGGCTGATGTATCACGGGCATTGGGGAGCTGCGATTTTCCTGACCGTTGTGGGAACACTGGTTGTAGGAACGATGGATAACATTATTCGAACCTATGTTCTGCAGAGCGATGCCAAGCTGCACCCGCTACTGGCGTTTGTCAGTGTCCTGGGAGGTTTACAAATGATGGGGCTCTGGGGCGTGTTTATTGGCCCCATTGTGGCATCTTGTCTGCACGCACTGGTACAGATTTTCAATACCGAGTTGAAAGCATTTTCACACGAGAAATTTCAGAATCAGGGGCTATTGGAAGTCGCAGGCGGGGCCGGTGATGAGTCAACTTCAGAAGCGACGACTCAGACAGAGCAACCTGCAGCGTCAGATGAGACTTCCAACACCGAAACGAAATCCGAAACAGATTCAGCACCAGCTCAACCTGAGCCGGATAAAAAAGACCAAAAACCGCCTGCGTCTTAACTCGCAATTCCCAGTAGATAGGGGAACTCGATGGTTGACAGCCGCTTGAACCAGAAGTTCTATCGAAGAAATTCTGGAAACGTGGGATGAAAAGCGAAAACCTCTTGATCCTGGCAGCTGCATCTGACGTTTCTCATTGAACATGGAAATACTTTCATCTGAAAAAATCAGGCAACTGAAAACTAACTGGCTCCAGCTAATACTGTTTGGAGTCTTGGCCTTGCTCGCTCTTCGGCTGATTATTGTCGTCAGCAATTCCCCCTCCGGCTGGCGTTCGTTCCGGGATGACTGGGAAGATCAGGCACTAAGAGTATTGGGCAGAACGACGTCGATCGGCGAGGAACTCCCCACTACACAGGCGGAATACTGGCTTGAGCAGATAAAAGAGATCCCTGCAACACAGAATAATCCTCAAGTAGCCCTGGGAGCGGCCTGGATGTTGGCCGAGCCGCAGTACGGGTTCCTTAAACGGAATATTTCATCCAGTCAGGACCTGCAGGTTTGGTCTGAGAAAATTTCTGAAACCTTTAATCAGTCCCAAGAGGAATATCGAGCGAAATGTCGGGATGCCTGTCTGAACCAGGCGGCCATCGCCACGCGGCTGGCCCCGAAGAATGTCGACTTCTGGAGACAACGGGCATTGCTTCTGTTTGCGGTCCGAGATGATTCAGAACAGGATCCGTACACAGATGACTGGCTGCAGGTACTCGAAGAAGGTGCTGCCCACGATCCGGAAAACGCTCTCTACGATTATCTGGCGGCGAGCCAGTTCTACCTGCAGTCAACGGAAACGATCTGGGATGAAGAAAATCAGCTGACTCTGAAAATTACCAATCCCCGGATCTACGCGCAGGCCGAACAACGGCTGCAGGCAGGGCTGAAAAAGCCAACATTGAACGTTGGCACGATCACCTGGTCGGCTACCCTGGAATTTGTAAAACGGACGTCGCTGCCACTGGAAGACCAGATTAAAGCAGCAGGCAGCAGGAACTGCAGCTTTCTCTCTCTCATCATCATCAGTAAATTGCAACGCTGGTTGAACTATGTCTGCGAATCAGATCTGCTTCAGAAAAAATATTCTGCAGTGATCCGCAACTCACGCCGAGAACAGCGGATCGCAGAGCAGTTGACGGGGAAGAATAACTTATATGAATCGACGTTTTTCAAATACAGCTTCCGCACTTCGGCCTTGGGGCATTTATTCCAGGTACTGCAGCTGAATCACGAGTCATTCACTCCAGCGGAAACAGTCGAAATCGAACAGAACCTGCAACAGGCCTGGCTGAAGCGGAAAATCTTTATTGAAGCACTGGATCGTTATCACGCGCTGCAGGACGCTCAGTCGTCAACTGAAGCTCCCCTCGCAGTAACGTTGACAGTGTTTTCCCAGCGTTTCATCGTCTTTCTGCTTCCACTGTCGCTGCTACTGTTTCTGTTAGTCCGTTTGACCGGCTGGCTGGCTGCCGTCCCCCCGCCTCGACCAGGTTGGTGGAGGACTTTGATCGTTTGGTTCAGTGGTGTGAGTCTAAGCTTGTTTATATGGGGCGTAATCCCTGCTGACGTGCTCTCGGAACAGGCCTGGAACATCTTGCTACTCGGTCTCTGCTGGGGCGGCCTGATTATGATTATGACAGTTTCACTGCTGTTAATCCACAGGCGAGCAAACCTTCCGTGGCTGCAGTTGATTTCGCTGCTGTTGTTTCTGGCGGCACCAGTCCTGCTCTGTTTTCAATTCACTTCCCTGCTGGCATTCGTGGAACAATGCTGGATTCAATCTCCATTAACGATGCTCATCCCGGCTTCGCTACTGATCGTTGTTTCCTATGGAGTATTGGTCTACCTCGTAAGTCGTTTTTTACATTCTACAGAACGGTCTGCTCGTCGAAAGCTGACTGTCAGTGGTTTCATTTTACTGGTCACTCTACTGGTAGTCCCTGCCGGTGCGGAAGTCTTTCAGGCTAGTCTGAATCCCGTGGAAATGCAAACCTGGTTCGGCCGGGAGGTTTCAATGGAAGATGCAAATCCATTTCGTATGCTGGCAGGCTGGAGCAAGAAATCGCAAAAACAGATCCCAAAATGGGTCTGGATCTATCCGCAATGGACCACACATAATGGAGAAGGTTTCGCCATTATGCTTTCTCTTTCCATTCTGCTCGGCTGGTCTCTACTACGCTGGTCAAATTCCAAAAACAACAAACTGCTTGGCTCTACTGATGTCAGCCAACAGCCAGTGTTTCAACAGATAGTTCGCCTGCTGAAGCACTCCAGCCTGATTGCACTGCTCGTAGCAAGCACTGTCTACCTGGCTGCCGTGCCGATTGTTATTGCTGCTCAGAACAGGATAAACGAGAAGGAAATAGATTCGCTGCTTAATCCACTGCATCCCCTGCAAGAAGTAGACACCATCAACATAGAGATTAAAAAAAATCCGGTGCTGATCCAGTCGTTCGAGGAACGCATCAAAGAAATACAACAACGTCTAATAGAGGAGGCGAACCGGATCGGAAATTGAGATTGAAAACATCATCGAGCAACTGTTCAATGAAATTGATTGGCTCAGAAGAGAGATGACAGTTCGCCATTTAATGGCTGGTACTGAGTGTGAAAATCGGGAGCAGCATTGAGAGAGCAATGAAACCGATGATGGAGCCCATGCAGACCACCATAATCGGCTCAATGAGCGTCGTGGCAGATTTGATGGCGATTTTGACATCCCGGTCAAAATAATCACTCAATTTGTTCAACACCATTCCCAGACGACCCGTCGATTCCCCCGAGGCGATCATCTGCTGCATCGTCGGAGGAAATAAGGTTTTCCCTTCCAGTGCTTCATGGATTTGTTTTCCGGTAGTGACCTGCTCGCTGATTTCTTCCCAGCTCTGTTTGAAATGGACATTATCAGAAACTCCGGCGCTGAGCTCGATTGCTTCGAGCATTGGTACTCCCGCATTGATGGTTGTTGCCAACGTACGAATGCTACGGCTGATCGCCAGTTTTTTCAACATGGTCCCAAAGACGGGTAAACGGATAATGACCCAGTCGAATGCCGCCTTGCCCCAGGCTTGAGAACGCACGTAATAGAACAGGCCTCCCATCGCTGCTAAAAATAGCAGAATCAGATACCAGTATGAAGTAATGGCGGTCGAGACAAAAATCATGATCTTGGTCGGTGTAGGTACCGCTGCACCGCGCGCTGCAAACATCGGCATCAGTTTTGGGAAAACATAGGTCAGCAGAAAAATACAAATTCCAATACACATCACCAACATGATGGCCGGATAGATTAAGGCTCCTTTGACCTGTTGGATGGTTTCCTGTTCTTCTTCAGCCTGCGTGGCGATCCGATTCAACATTTGAGGCATTGTACCACTGGCTTCACTGGCCTTGATCAGATTCACATAAGTTTTGTCAAACTGACGCGGATATTCGGCCATGGCGGCAGAAAGGTCGCTACCGGCTTCCACACTTTTTTGAATGTTTGTCAGAATTTCGGCCAGTGTAGGGTTTTCGATCTGCTTTGAGATTCCCTCTAATGCGGTTGCGACAGGGACACCAGCATCCACCATAATCGCCAGTTGATTCGTGAAATAAATGATGTCTTTGCGGGAAACCCGTTTCTTTCGCGTAGCCGAAAACCCCTCTTTGGCGTTGGTATCGGCTTCCTCGAGCGCAAGCAGATACAGACCGTCCTGGCGCAATTTGGCTACCGCATCATCTCTCGAATCTGCGACCAGCTCGCCAGATTGATTCTGGCCAGTTGTGTTACGTGCTGTATAAGTAAACTGCATGGTTCAGCCTTATTTGAGGGGAGACCTAAGCCAATAGCCCATGAGATAATTCTTTGGACGATTCACCCTTCAATTCCTGCAGGTGTTCGTCAATGACTTCCGCGTCAACTTTTCCGTTGAGTAACAGCTCTTTCAAAGCCTGTTCCATGGTTTGCATGCCCACACGACGATTTGTGGAAATGACGCCTGGAATCAGATGCGAGGTTGACTCGCGAATGCTGGTCTGAATCGCACGATTCATCAGCATGATTTCCAATGCTGCGACACGTCCTTTTGAGAATGCTGCCGGGAGTAATTTTTGAGTAATGACCGCTCGCAGAGATTCTGCCAGATGGCTGCGAATCTGTGACTGTTCTTGTGGCGGAAAGACTTCGACCAGGCGATCCACAACGCCAGCGGCACTGGAAACGTGCAGTGATGCCAATACCAGGTGACCGGTTTCCGCAGCCTGCAATGCGACACGGATGGTATCCAGATCTCGCAATTCTCCTACCATAATCACATCAGGATCCTGCCTGAGTACATGCTTGAGTCCCGAAGCAAAACCCGGGCAATCCTCTCCAATTTCTCGTTGCTCAATCAGAGATTTTCCATGTTTGAACTGATATTCAATTGGATCTTCAAGAGTAATAATATGTTTTGGGTCCCGCTGATTAATCGCTTCTACCATCGCGGCCAGTGTCGTCGATTTACCGGATCCGGTCTGACCGGTGACGAGAATTAATCCGGTCTTCAAGCGAGTCAGTTCTTCCACTACCGGTGGTAACTCGAGGCTGCTTAACGTACAAATATCATTGGAAAAACGCCGAATTGCTGCTGCTAAAGAACCCCGTTGAACATGGATGTTAAAACGAAAACGTCCCAGTCGGGGAACTGTGATCGCGAAGTCAACGTCTTTTTGTTTTTCGAGAGTTGCTTTTTGCTTATCTTTGAGTACCTGATCACACAGGTCTCGGATGGTTTCCGGATCGAGTGCTTCCAGCGCAGTCGTATTCAATTTCCCATCAATTCGAAACATGGGAGGCGCATCAGTCACCAGTAGAATATCGGAAGCATTACTATCAACGGCTGCGTGTAACAGATCATTCATTTCCATGGTTGAGTCGCTTTCTCAGGCCTCTATATATCTTTTTCAGTTTGTTAAAAACAAAAACTGTGTTTAGTGTAGGATCGCTGATTTTTGAGGAATCCAACCCTCGTCACTGACTTTGAGTGCTTCTTCAATCGTAGTCATACCTTCCTTAGCTTTGCGTAGAGCATCGTAGCGTAGAGGAATCATTCCGTTATTCTGTGCATACTCTTTTACGGCAGCAACAGTCGGATCCGTCGTAATGATTTCGCGTAATTGGTCGTCGACCGTCAGAATTTCGTGCACGCCAATACGCCCGGAAAATCCGGTATTACGGCAACGTTTGCAACCCTTGCCTTTATAAAATTCGTCGATGTCCAGTCCGACCCGTTCAACGGCAAGCTGCATTGCTTTTGGAAGCTCGTAAGGTGTTTTGCACTTTGGACAGAGTTTTCGACAGAGTCGCTGAGCAAGTGCCATATTGACCGCGGCACCGATCAGATAATCATCAACGCCCATGTTGATTAAGCGCGTGATTGCTGAAATCGCATCGTTGGTATGCAGTGTGCTGAAAACAAGGTGCCCCGTTAGAGCAGCCTGGATCGCAATTTTTCCTGTTTCCTGGTCTCGAATTTCACCTACCATGATCACATCGGGGTCTTGTCGCAGGAGACTTCTTAGAATCGATGCGAACGAGAGACCAATTTTTTCGTTGACCTGAAACTGATTAATAATTGGCAACTGATATTCAATCGGGTCTTCGACCGTACAGACATTCTTCTCAATGGAACTGACCGCATTTAACGCAGCGTAGAGTGTTGTACTTTTACCACTCCCCGTAGGGCCGGTAACCAGAATGATTCCATTCGGCTTTTCCAGTTGTTCTGTGAAATTTTCCAGCACTTCCGAACTGAATCCCAATTGTTCCAGTGAGATATTCACGCTGCGATTATCGAGAATACGGATGACCACTTTTTCGCCTGTGGGCATCGGCAGTGTGCTGACACGCAAGTCGATGGGGCGTCCCTCCATCAAAACATGAATTCTGCCGTCTTGTGGCAGACGGCGTTCGCTGATGTCGAGGCTGGCCATAATTTTAATACGAGAAGAGACAGCAGGCGCCAGATGCACTGGCGGCTCCAATGCCTGTTGTAGAACCCCGTCAACACGGTAGCGAACGCGCAACTGCGACTCAGTTGGTTCAATATGGATATCACTGGCACCTTCGCGAACCGCATTGTAAACGATATAGTTGACAAGCTTAATAATCGGACTTTGGCCGGCAAACTCCACATCAAAACCGATATCATCAATCGATTCTTCGATGAGTTCTACATTCGTGCCGTTTGCATCATCAATGATATCGTCGATCACGAACACATTGGTGTTGGGCATATAAGTTTGCACCATGCGCCGAATTTCGCGGGCACTGGCGGCTACAATTTGCACTTCGGATTTTGTCAGATCTCGTAATTGATCGACAAGAAATACGTTCGTCGGTTCAGCGACGGCAACGGTGAGTACATTGCGGACTTTAAACAGCGGAAGGACAGTGTGTTTTTCCACAAATTCCCGCGGCAGTACATCGAAGATTTTCGAGTCGAACATGCGGCTGTCGAGCTGCACATAAGGAATTCGAAATTCCAAAGCCAGACATTCCAGAACCTGTTCTTCGGTGCAATATTCATTATTGACCAGCAATTCGCCGAGTAGCTGATCCCCGTCTCCCTGTGACTGCTCCTCCAGCGCGGACTCTAACTGTTCCAGAGTGATATACTCTTTATAAATGAGTAGATCACCGAGTCGCATTTTCGGTTGTAACAGGGAATTCGTATTCATATCAGTTTAATTTGTGTTTAATGAAAACTGGAAACGGCTTCGATCACGGAATCGAACAGATCAATTCGCTGATCAAGCCGCGTCAATTCCAGAATTTTCTTTCCAGGATCTTCCAGCCCGCTGATTTTCAGGTTTCCCCCTTGTTCGCGTGTCAGATCCTGTAAGTCCAACAGTGCTGTTAATCCAGCACTATCTAACAACTCACTACGATCCATCTGCAGGACGACCTGGTAATGTTGATCATTTATGGCTGCAGACAGAGCGTTAACGAATTCGATGGATGTATCATCCGTTAATTCGTCTGGCGTGTGTGCAACCAGCACATTTCCAAATATTTCTGTTGTGATCTGCATGGGATTATTGTCTAGTTACTGGGTTTTCTTGCTGAATTCGGTGCAATGCCTGCGACCTGATTTCGACCCGCTTCTTTCGCCTTGTATAAATATTCGTCTGCCACTTTCACGAGTTCGTTGGTTGTGGTGGCTGGGTGTCTGAGTTCTGTCACACCAAAACTGGCCGTGACCTGTAATTGCTGGCCTTCAAATAAAATGGGGCAGTTTTCGAGTGTTTCGCGCAGATCTTCGGCGATTTGTACTGCCTGAGAATACTCATGATCTGCCAACACTCCGATAAATTCCTCACCGCCATATCGGGCGACAATCGCATTTTCCGGCATGACGGTTTTCCAGATGCGAGCGACTTCTTTCAAGACGAAGTCTCCCGCCTGATGCCCGTATGTGTCATTGAACGATTTGAAATGATCAATGTCACTCATGATGATGCTGAGCGTCGTGGATTGTGCTTCTGCATTTTTAATCAACTCTTGCAGCTTATCCTGGAACGTGGCATGGTTGAGCAGTCCTGTTAAACCATCGCGGCTGGCCATTTCTTCGATTCGTTTAAACAACTGAGAGTTCTTGATACCCAGTGCATAAATATTGGAAAGAATGTAAATCAAACGTCCAATGGTGGGAGATTCAATGTCGACTTTATCGATGATCAGCAGGCCGATGAGCTCGGAACCCACAGTCAAGGGTGCAATCGCATCCGGCATGTGTGGATCTTCTTCCAGAATGCGTTTCAACCGATAGTCTTTTTCAGCATCGTTTCTCATGACGATCTGACGATTTTCAATCACCCACGCAGCAACACCACTATTGGGAACGGGTCGATATTCGTGTTTATCACGACTTCGTACTGGCAGCGCATTTTTCAATGCACTCGCTTTACTATCCCACAAATAAACCTGACAGTATTCGCATTGCAGAGAAGCTTTGGCGGTACTGATCACTGTCGGGATCAAGGATTCATTCGACTGATTTGTTGAGATACGGCGCCCGATATCCTGCAATGTCAGAAGCAATAAAGGATAATTGACGCCGAATTCCGCATCCGGATTCTCTTTCGATTCGACCTGCATTTTTTCTTTTTTATCTGCTCCGGAAGGGGATTTATCTGATACAGGTTGTGTCTCTCTCTGACATTCATACAACTGGCGAACCAGTTCATCATTCTGATTATAAATCTGAGAGAGTTTTCCGCGCAGTTTTCCAATGTAAGCATCGATCAATAACGTCAACCCAATCAACACGGCGGCACTCATGATGCTGAGTGGATAAGTGGTTTTGACTTCACTGATATCCGATCGAAAAAAGATCTCCGAAAAACAGGCGCCAACGGCCAATACTGTAATGGTCCATGAACAGACCCGGGGCGAGGAAATCGCCGCCAGAACAGTAATGGGAGCCAGCAGTAATAATGGCGCAATACCGAGCGGCCAGCCCATGTACGAACCCAGAAAAACGGCGAGCGGACACAGGCAGACTACCAGCAGCGAATAGGACCAGAACTGGATGGCAGTATAATAGTTTCGCATAATATTATAAAATTTCAGCAAAGTTGAATTGTTGTAGCTGCTAACCAATCACATCGTTGGTGAGGTTCAGACTTTCCTGGACTTGAGTGAGCAGTTTTTTGGGACTGAATGGTTTGACCATAACGTTGGTAATCTTCAATGTCTCCATGTACTCATCGTGGTCGAATTCAAAACCTTTCCCTGTCAGTAACGTAAGTGGAATTGTCTTGGTTTCCGGAAATTCGCGAATTTTTCCACAAAGTTCCAATCCATTCATGCGTGGCATTTGCAGGTCGGTAATGATCATCTGCGGTGCACGGACTTGCACTTTTTCCCAGCAGGCAAAACCATCGGGAAAACATTCCACTTCGAAACCCGCTTTTCTGAGTTTCATGCTGATGGCGCGAACAATGTGTGAATCATCATCACAAACGTAAATCAGATGAGCCATTGATATTTCCTTATTATATCACCAATTTCGTTAAGGACTTGCGAGGGGCATGATCCTGCTTAAACATTTGCCGGCGATGCCAGCTGTTTTTTCTTTTTCTGTTCTTTGTGGCCTAATGGAATCGTAACGGTGAAACAAGTTCCCTCGTTCACCTTAGATTGAACCGAGATCGAACCATTGTGTACATTGGTCACAATGAAGTGTACCAGAGCCAGACCCAGTCCGGTTCCCGCTGCCGAGGCATTGTTTTCGGGAACGCGATAGAATCGATCAAAAATATGAGGCAGTGAATCCTCTGGAATACCCAGTCCCGTATCACGAACT
The DNA here is from genome assembly GCF_007744675.1 of Gimesia alba. Taxonomy (NCBI): domain Bacteria; kingdom Pseudomonadati; phylum Planctomycetota; class Planctomycetia; order Planctomycetales; family Planctomycetaceae; genus Gimesia; species Gimesia alba. Next base: position 7,758,187 of record NZ_CP036269.1, on the reverse strand, counting down.
TCAATCACGGCAGAAGCATCTTCCATACGACTCCGTAAACGGACTTCGTGACCGTGGGGTGTATATTTGACTGCATTGGATAACAGGTTGATAATCGCCTGCCCCAGCATGTCTTTATCGACATGTACGGGTAAATACAGGTCGCTTAATTCTGTAGAAAATGCAATGTCTTTTTCCGTGGCATTCGGCGAGACTACATCGGAAGCCGATTTCAGGATATCGTTCAACTCGCAATCATGCCGCTTAATTTCAACCACGCCGCTTTCAATGCGGGCCAGGTTGAGCATACTGTTAACCAACCGCGTCAGGCGGTCAATCTGTTGATTGATAAAGCCGTATAACTCTTGTGCCTCATCTTCCTCACAGTCACCATCTATCAGCATCTCGACATAAGCCTTGATTCCCGACATTGGTGTTTTTAACTCGTGTGCCACAGATGATACGAATTCAGCGTGTTTCGTTTTTTGATTGTTTTCTTCGCCAATGTTATCCACGACGACCACAGTACCCAGTACCTGCTCGTGCTCGTCGCGTAGATTGGTTGCGATGGCCCGGTAATATGATTTGGATCCATTGACCGTAAACTCGAATTCGATTCGTCTGCGTTGCGTTGCGGCTTTGCGTTCGATGGTCTTTGCCAGTAACTGGGAAAGTTCAGGAATGACAGCATTATTCATTAATGCTTTGCCCAGTGACAAACTTGAATCGAGGAAGTTCTCGCGTCGATCTGATTCCGGAATCAGAAACGGACTTGCAGAAGTATTTGAGTACTCCAGTTCATGCTGTGCGTCGAATATCAGAATACCAGTATCGAGGCACCCCAGTACCGATTCCAGTAAGGTTTCTTTTTTAAGTAAGGTATTGACGCGCGCCTTGAGCATCGTCTTAACTTGTTTTGTGGATGCCAGCTCGGTATCAGATTCCTCAATTTTCTGAATCGCTTCAGAAAAAATATTTCCAAAAAAGTTTTTACGTTGGAACCCCGGGCGCGTTAATCCAGGATTTCTCAGACAGGATGTGACCTGCTGTTGATCCTTCTGGATACTTTTCACAAGCCAGATCCAGCCAGCCAGAGATGCAAAAAGTGATACTGCAAATGCGGTTGCCGTCCCGGCTAAATTGCTGGCTACAAGCAGGCTGTCTGCGCAGCTCACAATGATGAGCAGTACCACCAGAAACCAATATTTGCCATAAATTTTCATAGCCGATTACTTTCTCAGTAGGCGCAAAGCACTACTGAAAAACAAACAACGAATTTCGTCTTCCAGATGAAGAGCATGCCTCACAGATCCCAACGAATGGAGATCAGGAGGTATCTCACTACTTAAATCTAGGTTACGAAATGCCGGTTGTCCAATTCCGTGATGCAGAATGTAATCAGCAGAATGGCATGTATAAGCACGTCCATGCCTCGCAGGAATAAGGCGGTTTTTCTATTCCGCAGGGACCAAGGCTGCTACCTCTAACAATGTCGGGTCTGCGGGCCATTTTTTGCGGGCTGTATTGATTATTGACTTTGCACTGATATTCTGGCCGCGGTTTATTGCACATAACCCGCGTAATATCTCTACATGGAGTAACTGGTGCTGATGTGTTTCTGAAATTTCATCAAACAGATGTTGCGCTGTTTCCAGGTCTCCCAACCGCAGAGCGGCATCGCCGAATGCGATCATCTCAGACAGAGAAAGTGATTCTGGATCGTTTTGCCGGCAGATGATGAATTGTTCAAATGCCTCAGAAAAATTACCTGCATGGTACAGGCAGCGGGCGCGATGTTTTCGCCAGACATGATTTTTGGGGAAATGATTGACCACCATCGCATAGTAGACGCTGGCCTGAGCCCACTGTTGATTGGATTCACAAACCCGCCCCAGTGCAATTGGGAGCCGCTTACTACCGGGTGAAGTATGCAGCGCACGTAACAGAATCTGCTGTGCTTCATCAGTCCTTCCGGTTTGTTCATAAAATGCAGCCAGTTTTAGCGCATAGTTTTCATCATAGGGTTTTAATTCGATGGCGCGCTTCAGACAGGCAATCCCTTCCTGTGTCTGACCAGCTTGAAAAAATAGAGTCCCAATGGCGCTCTGCTTTTGTGAATCATTCGGGCTCGCGGCACGAATCGCACGCAGAGACTGCAAAAATTGGTTCCGATCTCCCATGTCATACGAAAGTTGTGCTTCGATCTCGAAGGTCCCAATATGACCGGGGTCAATTTCTCGAGCCGAGGCCAACAGAATTTTTGCCTGAGATAATTCTCCATTGGAATAATGATTCACGGCCTGTTGTACCAGTTCATTCGCCTGTCGTTTATAGGGAGAAGTCCTGGTGTTTACAGCTGGCTGGTCCACAAGCTGTTCCAGCTCAGAGTCCTCTGTTTCCACTGGCTGATTTGAGAGAAATGACAAAGTCGAAACCGGAACCGACTGACAGCCACTGCAGATCAGAGAAGCAGCACTAACCAGAAACAACAACTGGAGCGCAGAAAACCGAGCCATTTTTATTGATCTCCCTCCAATGTGGGAACATGGACTCCGGGGGAAGAGACCGGAGGTAATCCGATCATGCTGCGGTTTCGATTTTTTAGTGCTTCGTCAATGTATTTCTGTAATTGGATGGCTTCAATATTGTTCTTGTCCAGTCGAACGGCAATATCAATATGATGTTTCGCTTTGGGTAGATTACCGATTCTCAGGTATTTTTTGGCTTGTTTGATCTGTGTCTGGACAATCCGTATCTGGTTGATCGGCAGGAAGTTTTTCTTAAAGGTATCCAGCCGTTCTGCTTCTTGATATTCCAATAACTCACCCTCAGCCTGGGCAAGTTCAGGCTGCACGATGCGCGGCGTAATCAGCACGATTAACTCGGTTCGTTCCGTGATTTCCCGTTTCTGCCGAAAAGCATTGCCAATCACGGGAATGGCTCCTAGCAATGGAACCTGGTTTTTTGCATCGGAAACACGTTCTTCTATTAAACCACCAATCACCACGGTATTCCCGTCACGCACCATGACGTTTGTCGTCACTTCGGTTGTCTGTAAGTCAGGCAGTTCGGTTCGGGGGTTAATCGTGGCAGAACTCCGTTCAGGATGAATTTCCATCCGAATCTGTCCATCGGGGGTAATAAAGGGTCGCATGTTTAACACGATTCCCGAATCCAGAAAGTTGACGTTCTGAATCGAAGTCGTTCCGTTTTGTGTGACTGTGGAATAACTGATGCGGTCGCCGATGATCAGTTCCGCTTTTTGTTTGTTTAAAGCCCGCAGTTGAGGTGAAGCAATCAGATTTGTCTCAGTAATATCTTCTAAGGCTTCAATGAAACCGCTGATATCGCCATGTAAGAATCCGTATTTCAGGCCGGCCACATCAGCCAGGAATTGTCCCGTGGGCGGCACAATGGACGAACTTCCGGAACCCGGAAAACCACTGGCATTATTTAATACCCGGCCATTGCCATCAACCACCAGGTTTTTGTTATCGCCGCTCAGCATGGCAAAGTTGACGCCGAACCGCATGTCATCGGTCAGCCTGACACTGATAATCATGGCTTCAATCACGACCTGCATCGGAGGGACGTCCATCGTTTCCAGCAGACGATCTACTTCTTCCAGAACATCGGGATAATCGCGAACCAGAATCGCGTCAGTTTGTGCAAACGAATCGCCGCCCGCACTCGTTGCATCGGGTGAAATACCCACTTCACTGGGAGTGGTGAGTGAGACAACGCCGATATTTTCTGTCAGAATGGGTGTGATTAAAGTCTGTAACTCTTTAGCACTGACATAAAACGGACTATACAATTTGGTGACGACTTTCCGGTTGGATTTCTTTTTCTGCTCCATTTGTGCCTGGGTCATAACGTAAACAAAGTCACCTTCTTTTTCCGAAGTCAGATCTCGTGAACGTAAGATTGCTTCCAGTGCCTGGATCGGTGTTACATTTTTCAAATTCGCTGTGATGGTTCCGGCAACGCCCTGTGCGGTCAAAATATTCATGCCCGACAATTCGCCCAACATGTCCAGCACCTGCATGATTTCTGCATCCTGAATTTGCAGGGAGAATGTTTCGCTGGAATCTTTATTCGGGCTTACTTTCAGAACAGGCTGCTTTGTCCCACTGTTTTCTGTTTCAGCAGGTTCTGTTAGTGAAGGCTCTGTTTTGACCGGTTCTGTTTCTTTTTGAGTCGTCGGTTCAGTCTGTTTTTTCTGTAAGCTCTCCAGTTTCTTTTCCAGGTCGCGGAGCTGGTTTGTCTGCTGCATCTGTTGCAGCAATTTTGTGGCTTGTTCCAGTCGGTCCGTATTCTGAGCGAGTTCCAGATTCGACTGTTTTTGCGACTGTAATTGCAGATTGGTCAGGCGATCGACCTGTTTAGTTAGACTGGCCAAACGCATTTCCATTTTGGAAGAAGGTTGAGGTTCAGTATTCCAATCAGGGTCGGGCGCAAGATTCAGTTGAATAGAACGAGTTCGCTTTGGCTTCGTTTTTGGTTCACTGGAGATTTCGATTCCCGGTTCGATCAGGAGCTGAGAACGATTAGACTTCTGCTGGAGCGAAACCGTTTGAGGCTCTGTTACAGCAGGTAGAATGACTGATTCTTGTACTGTTTGACGAGGGGCATTTGTCGAAACAGCTTGCACCGCCGTTTCAGGTGTTTGAGCCGCTGCTTTGTTAAGGCTTGGCTGATTGAGCACCACAGGTTGAGCGTTTCGGTGCTGTGTTTCTCGGGAGATTCTGGGCTGAGATTTTGTCTGGTGATGTGGAGAAATAAACAGAGACTCAGGCGTACTGATATTGGTCATGGCGGCGATCAATAAGAGTGACAGCCCTGTCAGTGTTGCCCAGAATGCCGGTATAAAGAATTGTCTTTTCATGCTTCGACCATCATCCATGATCGTTCGAATCAATTTTCAGGAGCCCAGTGATGCGAACTGTTATTGTGCAAATTTGATAAATGCGGAAGGATCATTTTGAATTTTTAATTCAAATTTCTGCTCGCCCTGTTTCAGAATAACATTCCGGGCTGCGACTTGTTCCAGCGTGTAGGTCACATTCTCGTGCTCAAACGTTTTACCTTCGTAGTACATTTTATTATTGATAATGGCTGCCCTACGGAATTTTCCAATAATCGTCGTCTTTAATACGATGCCATCTGGTAACACCAGAACTTCTTTTGGTTTTTTCTCTGTCAGTTCAGTCTTAGGTTGAACCGGCTCTTCTGCAAACAAAATCGGAGGCGAGAACTGATCTCGATTGACTTTGAATGGATTTTTCTGGACGGCTCCCATTTGAACTGATTGAACCAGGGGGTCTGTTTGCATCAGGGAATCAAATTGTTCCCAAGAATGCCGTGGCTCATCTTGTGCTTCACTTTGAGTGAAACTCATTTCTGTTTCAACGGGAGGGCGTTGTGGAACGACCGCCTGATTGATCTTTGCCGGAACAATTGTCGGGGCAGAAGTTCCCCGAATGGCACGATACAAGGGGGGAACCCAGAAGTATAATCCCACAATAAATAAGAGTCCCAGCAGCAGGGTTTTCTGCCAGCTGGCTCTCAAATCGTGTAAAAATTGTTCGCTGAATGATTTCACGAGTGGATCACTACTTTAAACAAATACGATGTGGATGGGATAATATACTCATTACAAAAACTTGAATCGGGGCGCGCCCTTATCTCTTATCGGCTGAAATTAACGCTTTGCTAACCCTATTTTCGGTAAAATCAGAAAAATCCCTCTGGTTATCGCGGAATACGTAAACTGACAGGCTGATTGTTCCTTTGATATGTCCCTCAGCTTCCTCATCTTGCTTTGTAAGTGTGACATTAGAGACAGTAAACAAACGTTTTTCGTGATCCAGGCCGTTCAGGAATTGAACCAGACCGGAATAAGGACCGGAAACACTCAATTGAAAAGGCTGTTGGAGATATGTTTCGTGCATCACCGTTTCGCCTGGGTTCAATTCGTTCACAGTCAGTGAGGCCGTCTTTGCGAGTAAGGCAACCCGTTGTAAGACCTGATGTGTGTCTCTGTCTGCAGGGATCCTTTCACAGAGCCGTTTGACGAAAGACCGTCGCTGGTCCAGTTCCTGATGGAGTGCCTCCAGCTGTTTGACTTTCGCAGGGATTTCTGAAATGGATTGCTGAATCGCGGCAATCTCTTTATTCAATTCCTGCTTATTTTTTAGACCTGGCAGATACACCACAAACGTAAACAAGGCGACCACGACGGAAAGCCCAATAATGGTAATCAAACTGTCACGACGTAATTTTTCATTCATAACCGAAACCTCCTGTGAACGAGTGGACTAATCCGGCCGAGTTTTGCTGATGTTCCCTGGGGAGATACGTCCCCGGCGGATTCACGACCATTCTCAGTCGAAATGCACGCATCGGCTGACCTTCAAAGATGGTCTCGTTTGATTGAATCAGATCAATTTCCTTGAACATTCCCATCTGATCCAGATTGGACATATAGTTGGAAATGGAAAGATGATCGGGAGAAATTCCCTGCAGTTTGATGACGAGATCCTCCTGGGCATGAAGTGCGTGCAGATTCTCCAGGTCCACCAGTTCTGGTAGTATTTTATCTTTTGTTGTAGCAGGTATTTTTTTCTCAATCGATTTTTCTCGATCGAAAACTTTCTCAAACTGGAACTGAAATTCATTCAAAGAAACATATTCCGGTAACGCAGAACTGACTATGGACAACAGTTGAGCTGGTGATTCATCAAGTTGGAGGCCCGCCAGCAGATTGGCTCGAATCTCTGCCTGCTTGATTTTCTGAGTAACATGTGTCGGGTCTTCCAGTTGCTGATTCATCAACTGCACGCGGTCTTCCAGAGTTTTCTTTTTTGTCTCAAGCTCATGTTGAATTTCTCTTTGCCGAACCGTGCCTAAGGTGACCAGTGTCAGAAAAATCACAACGATCGTACGCCGCCAGATTCGATTCCGGTGCCGCCTTCGCACTTCGCGATAACTGGCTGGTAAAAAATCTATTTCAGGTATCATGGTTTTATCCTTAGCGGTCTACTTTTTCTTTCATGGCCAATCCCATCGCTGTCGTCCAGCGGCCAGGGCGCTCCAGAAGCGCAGTGGAAGTTGGCCAGCGTTTCAGGCACTCAAAGGGATTTCCCATCTTGCATTCGGTGTTTAAGCGTTCTGACAGGAAATCAATGAGCCAGGGGCTGGATTCATTTCCCGTGACAATCAATTGATCCAGCTTTTTCCCACGAAAGGTTACCTTGTAATACCGCAGGCAGTTCTCAACTTCGGTACTGATCGATTCCAGAATGGTACGGATAGAATCAATGACAGAGCGATGAAGTTCATCGCTGGCATCCAGTGTTGGAGAATTCGTTACGATTTTTCGCAGGCGGATTGCTTCTTTTAAAGGCAAATCCAGATTATCCGCCACGGCACGATCGAGATGATCGCTACCTTGCATAATATATTTTAGGAACAGAACGTTTTGCCGATCTGCAAAAATCACGGTTGTGGCAGCATCTCCAAAATTCAAATAGCAGCTGACAGAATTTGATTGAACATCGTCAGATGCATCATGAAAACACCGTAGTGTGGCCGATGGTTCGACATCAATGGCGACGGCAGTCAACCCGGCTTGTTCCAGCAGGTTCAGATGTCGTTCCAGAATCCCATTATGGCAGGCAAGCAGAATGACTTCCTGTTTGGTATTCGACTCCTGACGAACCTGGCCGGCTGGTAAATGCCGAATTTCAGCATCGGCAACCGGATAAGGCAGTCTCTCTTCAGCTTCCCAGGCGACAACCTTCGGAATTTCTTCCGCCGGCAACTGCGGCAGCCGAACATTCTGAATGAATAATTCCTGAGAGCCCAGACAACTGATGACCCGTCGTCCTTTAAAGTGATGGTCAGACAGGATTCGACGAAGTTCTGCCGCGATTTTTGCATCGCGTTCTTCCAGCGAACATTTTTCATCAATATCAAAATGTTCCTGGGCAATCGCATGCACAACACGATTGTGGCGCGGTCCTGTCAACTGGACCAGCGTGGCAGAACTGGGCCCGAGTTGTAAGCCAATAGGACTATATTGTGAACGTTGTATGGAAATCATGATTTAATTTCTGCTTGATAGGTTTGCTGTATCAATTTTTTAAAGTTTGTATTTCTTCTATCCATGCCTGGCCTGTAATCCAGGATACGGTGATGGGCAGAATAAATGTGGTTTCATTTCTAACTGTAGACAAGACCAGAACGGTATCCTCATTTCGAGTTGGACCAGTGCCGCCCATCGGTCCAAATTCCAGTTCTGTCACGTCGGACAGCGATGTTTTCAGATTGATTTGTCTGATCAAAACCTGATCCGGCAGATTCAGAGAATCACTGCGTAGTTGTTTGATATATTTGTCTGAATCCGCTCCGCTGCCTGCCAGATTATTTTTCGGAACTGGCAAGGTGCCACTGCCAGAATGTTGAACTTCATAGGACTGGGCATCCAGGTCAAAAACGACCTTATATTTTGTATTGAATTTTATGGCGTAGTTACGGGCCAGTCGCAGATCGGCGACCAGCATGCGAGCCGTTGCATCCAAGGACATAGACCTACTGGTATCAGTCGAAATTAAAGAGACAGAAACCAGAATTGCAATCAACATGATCACAATCAGCATTTCAATCAGTGTGAAGCCGCATCGCCTGATTTGATCTCGATGTGTGGCGCGCAATGCGATCATTGACAATCTTCCACTCGAAGAATGTCTGCTGCTGTGCCATTCATGTTGATCTAATTTTTGCATTTGATTCCAAGTCAACTTAAGGAATTTCTTTCCAGTCAATCAGTGACCAGCGATAGCCCGCATATTCGCTGTCAGCATCTCCGTCGTCATATGGTTGAAACAGCGGCGGTTCCCAGCGATATTCCTGGTCTTTCAGATGCTGAATGTGGAGCGTCGGTTCCAGATTCAAGCCGTAAAGTTGGTAGTACGTGTCCCAACCGGGGAAATTCAGCGGGTCTGCCAGCCATTCGCTGAATCCCAGCAAGTCGATTCCCAGCAGTGTCCGTAAATCGTTTCCAACTTCCCAGGTGTTTTTACGATCGTTCCAAAGCGAAGTCGAAAGCACCCATTCATTCAACCGATTGAAGTTATAAGTTTCTGCACAAACGGGTCCGCGTATTTGTGCTAAAGTCTGCTTATGTAATTTGATTTCATAGCCCGTCGGTACCGCATGATCAATCTCACCTCGAATCGTTAATTGCTGATTCAGGCTGTCGACACCAACTATCGGGAACCAGGTGCCCGTTGCTCCCGTTTGACCCATGCCTGTCGTGTTTAACCAAATGGCATATTGACCATCCGAGGTCAGAGTATCCAGAACTCGAAATTCATTCAACGTGACGGTGCTGTGAGGTTGTTCGATGGAAGTCGCTGTGGCAGTTCCCGACAATGAAATCGCTGACGCTCCCGGGTAACTGACAGAACCTCCCGCACCATTTAAATCATCATGACAGACAACGGCGCCTTCGATTGTGGTTTGTGTATTGCGTTCGAATTCAACATCGTCGGCGACCAGGGTTGGCAGGCGTGGCCAAAGATCCGCGTCTGGAACCAATGGTTCGCCAGTAGCACCTTTCCAGTTGAACGCAGTGACGTGGATGCCCTTCCCTCGAAAGAAAATTTTGTTCTTTGCGACTAATGTTCCCTGGATTACAACGTTATCAAAAACATTAATGCTGCCGTTCCGATAAAAAATACCCAGCGGGTTCGTCGGAGTCGGCTTCAATGTTTCGCTATACAGTGAGGAGCTGACCGAAACAGCCTGATATTCAGGTCCGCCGGCATAAAGCTGATAAGTCGAGAACTTCGTATAATCCGGAGACGGAATCGTGGGGCGATCAGCGGTTGTGGTCCAGTTGATTTTCAGGTCAGTCAGATCCTGCTGGATTGACGAAGAGGGAGTATTGTAAAACGTAATGTTGCCCGCGATCGGATGCGGGTATTGAAGGCTGGCATCTGACAGGCTAGAGGAACCATCGGGAAAGGTCACCAGGCGGTTCCCCAGATCCTGCAGGAATGTACTGCGAACCGAGGAATTCCAATTTGGATCTTCATACAAAACTAAATCTTCGTTCAGCCAGAGATTGCCGTCAATCCGATCACAGGGATCAAGAATGAGGGAATTGCGGCCTTCCTCAGCAAACAAGGCGTACTGCCGGATCACATCAAAATCACCCGGGTTAGCAGCCTGATCAGTCGCGCTGGCAGAATCACCAGGTAAGATGGTTCTGCCTTTCAGGCGAGGCACTAGCCGGACTTTTGCCGTAATCTGATACTCGGATCGCAGATTATTATTTTCTGCAGATATCCAGACACCCAGGGAATGAACTTCGATTTCTAAAACCGAACTGAGAGAATCACTGGGAGCTTGAAACGAAATACTGTAAGTGCTTGTTCCGTCTGAGTCGGACTGAAACTCGCGAAGATATTGGTCGTTGACTCCGGCCCAATCAAGCGAATTCATGCGGTTGAGCGCATCGTTAATCCCTGCGCGGGCGGCGCTCATCGCCAGATCGCGCCGCGCGCCGTTTTCAGAAATTTGTGTCAGCACACTTTGAGTTTGAATGAACGAGTACGTTAAAACCAAAGACATGCTTAATGCAAACATCACCAGAATCAAAGAAATTCCCGATCGAGTCGCGCGCACCTTCCTTATCAGATCGTGTCTTTCAACACGGCCTGTAAGAAATGTTCTCATATCATACTGCTTAAGGAGCATATGCATAATACCTCGAACTGGACCCGAAAAATGGGAGTGCTGTGGGCGAATTGATGTCGTTCAATGATGTCCGTTCTGCTGTTTCGAACTGGATTTCGTAGTTGATCGTCACGAGACGTAAACCACTCGTGGAACTTGTGGTTCCCTGTGGCCAAGGGAGATTCATCCAGTTACTGGTACCGGGAGAGACGCCACTCAGGCTGCTGTCACTGGGTGTTTTCACGATCTCAAAACGAATATTTCCGACAGGAGATCCCCAGGGATTCCCTGACAGAACAAACTGACTGCTTTTAATTCGATTGCTCAGCAAAGCCGATTCGGCACTGTTCGATTTGATGGCCGAACGAATGGTGCTTTTGAATGAAGAACTGTTGAAGTCGATTGACGAATCAACGTCTGGTAAAGCGACTTCAATCAGATTGTGTGCATCATCAGGATCGCTGGTATAGATTAATAGTTCGCTGATTTTGGGGAGCCGCGTCAAAATGCCTTGATCGCTGATGCCGCCATTGCGACCTCCTGTCCACACAACAAGTGTGTTAGCGATGTCAACACTGTTCCAGGAATGTGTGACGACTGCCAATCCGACTTGAGGCGGTTGACCGCTGACTTGATAGACGCCCGCTTGTGAGACCATCATTTTGATACGATCAAATGTTGCGGTGATCTGCGCTTGAGAATCTTCGATACCCTGCGTGTGTTTCCAGGCAGATTGTGTGGCTGTCACAATACCCCCCAAAGCAACAACGAGAATGCTGGAGATCGCCATCGCCATCAATAACTCAACCAGTGTTAAGCCACCTCGGGAAGTCTGATCTCGAACTGCGCAGAAACGCCCGTGGCCCAACTCAATCAAGAGCGGACCTTTAGAACACACGTGTTGTGCCGTCGAGTTGTCAGGGTGAAAGTGGTACATAACTGAATATTCGTGATACTTCTGAAATCATATGACTTCGTGAACCAGCGTCCGTTGTTATTGCCAGTTTTATGGTGACGGTGATCCTGCGGAAATTCGTCTCTTCATTCGTCTCAACCCAGCCTGAGCTGCTGTCGTGTTTGATGCGCTCGACAGAGACTTCCCGGGTGAGTCTGTCTAAAAAGCTGGTGTCTGGAACCAGTAGACTGGGACGGGTAATCAAATAGAGTTCCAGAATTGTGACGGGTTCCTCGCCTAATGGATAACCATTCTTGTTGGTCGGCGGTGAAGCTGACCAGTTGTGATAATCATCCAGGTCATCAAAATCTTTTCGGTTTGCTGTGGAGTGCGGGCGTGTATCGCTCGATGTGGGAAATCGAACAGCCGCGAGTTCTTCCAGCATTTGATCTGCCAGCCCCGTACCAACATTATGATTCAACGTTGAGTAACTGGCGCCCAGCGAAGCACCGATGGCTGAGAATAGAGCAACTCCGGCAATCGCTGTGATTGTCACAGAGACCAGCGATTCAACAAGAGTGAGTCCGTTGCGGCGGGATCGCTGCAACCATTGTTTTCTGGTTGCCATGAGCTGTTCCAATAATGCTCTGCTCGAGGGTGCCGATGTGCGTCATGCTGGTGATCCTTCGGAAATCAGGAAGTGACCTGAGAATCAAGCACCATCAAGTCAGATGGTTTCAAGACAAAAAAAGCGCGGCAAGGTCCCCTCAAAGCTCCCAGCTTTCCTTGCCGCGCTGTAGATCCTCGCCTCAAGTAGAAGCGGAGGAAATAAATTTGATGATTGCGTTGAGAGGTCAGCAGTCCCTCTCTGCCAATAAAAGTAGGTCACGCGTATCGTTAGTCAAACGGATTTGCGCAAGATCTTCAGAAATTCGATTTTCTCCGATACATTTCGGAATTTTCGCTCACAGGCGAGCGCGAGAAAATCGTCGCAATTGCTATAGACGGACCGGCAAATGAATCGCATTACTTGATTTGACGTGAAAGAGAGTGGGTCAAAGCTGGTAGCAGAACCTATTGCTTTGCCTGTTCAATCTGCGATTTTGAGGAAAGAGCTGCTTCACGCAATACTTCGTTGGTATCGGTGTTATCGATGAGTGTCTGCAAGTCAGTTAAAGTCTCTTTTGCCGGGTCTCCGATCTGTCCCAGAACTTTTATTGCAGCTAACTGGACATCACTGTCAGAGTCATTGAGGGCTGCCTTGATAGCTCCCATTTGTTCATCCGAATGGGAATCCAGACTACCCAGGGCATAAACGGCAGTGAGACGAGTATTCGCGTCCATGTGCTTTGTCAGACTGATCAAAACAGGAATGGCTTTGTCACGGTATTCAGGAAAGTGTGTCAGCGTCGATGCTGCATTGACCTGGGTTAACGGCGATTCATCCTGCAGTGCTTGTTCGAGAACTGGTGCCGCTTCCTTTGCTTCCGGTCCCAGACCGGCCAGATACATACTGGCCAATTCACGTGCAGCAATATCAGAACTGGACATTTCTGCGGACAGAGTCGGGATCGCTGTTTTTCCAAAGGCCGTCAATTGCTTATCGGCTGTTTGCCATTCATCAGGATCTGGTTCCGTCCGGTTGGCCAGTAGTGTCCGGAAAACAGCTTTGACTTCGAGTTGTGGATCAACGGGTTTCTCGGGAGTTGCGACCTGTTTGGAGGTCGCAATATTCGAATCGTTTTCAATCCCGGAGGTCTCATTCGCTTTCTCTTTAGAGGGAGAGTCGGACGATCCACACCCGTGAAATAAGAGGGCTGAGTTAAGAGTACAAACAATGATTATTACGCGAAACACGTTCATTTGACTGGAATCCATCCGCTCAAATATCCTTTGAAAACTGGCTTGATCAACGGATCATAACGAAATTTCTTTTCTGTGTAGATAGAAATAGTCGATTCCGAAGCCAATCTCGTGATTCATCACCACTAATTGAGAAATCGACATTAACGCAGGTCCTCCATTAGTGTTATAATTTACGGTAATTCTAGTTTAAGTCGTGAAAAATCACAGCAATATCTGCAGAGAGGTTCTCTGATGAAGCCAATCACCTACTTCTTAGCAATCAACATATTCGCCAGCTTCGCGTTATGGAATTCGCCAGAGCCAGTCTTTGCACAGAGCAGTGCTTACTTTCGTGGCTTGCGCCACGAAATGGTGACACGTTATATCGAGGGTGAGGGCATTAAAAATCCCCGCGTACTCTCTTCCATGAAGCAGGTTCCTCGCCATGAATTTGTCAGTTCCAATATGAAAAATCTGGCTTATCAGGATCTGGCTTTGCCAATTGGTTATAAGCAGACCATTTCTCCTCCCTATGTCGTCGCTTATATGACTGAGACAATTGACCCTCAACCTGAGGACAAAGTACTCGAAATCGGCACAGGCAGTGGTTATCAGGCTGCGGTACTTTCTGGCCTGGTGAAAGACGTCTATACCATCGAAATTGTGGAAGGACTCGGTAAGAAAGCGGCAGTGCGGTTGAAGAAGCTGAAGTATGATAACGTTCATACGCGAATCGGCGATGGATATCTTGGCTGGCCGGAAGAAGCACCTTTTGACAAGATTATCGTGACCTGCTCACCAGAAAAAGTGCCTCAACCATTGATTGACCAGCTGAAAGAGGGTGGCATGCTATTAATTCCTCTGGGAGAGCGATATCAACAGGTCTTTCATCTGTTTCAAAAAGAACAAGGCCAGCTGAAGCATAAACGGCTCATTCCAACTTTGTTCGTTCCTATGACTGGTCGCTCCGAAGAAAAGCGCGAAGTCAAACCGAACCCCCTTCGTCCGGAAATCATCAATGGTGGTTTCGAAATCGATGCGAACAAAGACAGGAAAGTTGATAACTGGCACTACCAACGCCGAGTCGACTGGGTCAACGTTGATGCTCCCGAGGGCACTTCGTATCTGAAATTTGAAAATGATACTCCCGGAAGGTTGTCACAAATCTTGCAGGGAATGGCCATTGATGGATCCAAAGTCCATGCGCTCGACATCAGTCTTCAGGTCAGTTACCTGAATACAACCCAGGGAGCTGAAACGTTCCAAAAGCCCGGAATGATCATCCATTTTTATGACAGGATTCGGCGAAATATTGGACAGGCTTATATCGGTCCCTGGATTGGAAGTCGTCAGTGGCATCAGCAGCGAAAAACAATCTCGATTCCACCACAGACGCGAGAAGCGGTCGTACAGTTGGGGCTCAATGGTGGTGTCGGAGTACTGAACGTTGATAACCTCAAGATTGAAAAAATCGAGTAGTCTTCGAATCCAGTCAAAAGGGTCGAAGTTTTTTCTTGAAAAACTCATACCGACTCCTAGAATGAATTTCGCAACCCCATCTCTTTTTTATAGAGCCTCTCTCCTTGTGGAATAAGATTCATTTTCTTATTTCCCTATCTGTCCACGTATTTATTACTACAGCCGGATTCTATCTCCACTGAAGAAATCCCATGAGGAATTCTTTAGAGCGTTATTCTTATCAAGCATTATTATTTCGATCCCTTCTCAAACTTTCAGCGTGGAATTCGAATGTCATTACGTCAATTTCAGGAACTCCAGAAATCGCAGGGTGCCGTTTTCAAAGATCTCGATCAGCTTTATCCACTTGTTTCCCACTTTGGGACTCCTGAGAAAGAGTATCATAGCGCGCAAGAGGGCGCCGTACTTTTTGATCTGAGTCACCGAGATCAACTGGAGTTAAGAGGTAAAGATCGGCAGAAGTTTCTGCACAACTTTTGTACGAACGATATCAAAAGCCTGCAACCTGATCAGGGTTGTGAAGCTTTTATTACGAATGTCCAAAGCCGCATTCTAGGTCATATCTTTGCTTTCAATCACGAAGAATCGATCTGGATTGATACAGCGCCCGGAGAAAGCAAAACCATTATCGATCATTTGGATCGCTATATCATTCTCGAAGACGCGCACTTTAAAATACGCACACCGGAATTCGGCAACTTGTATCTGAGTGGCCCTCAGTCAACGGCGATATTCAGTCAACTGGGAATCAATGTAAGTTCATTGGAAGTCAATCAGCAACTGCGGGTGGCAGAATCAGATTCACAACTCACAGTGCGACGGGTCGACTGGTTGGGGCAGCCCGGTTTTCTCTGCTGTCTGCCGTATGTCAACATTTCTGAATTGTGGTCAAACCTGACTCAAGCAGGAGCAACTCCAGCAGGTCAGGATACTTTCCAGGCATTACGCATTGAATATCTCTTTCCCATGTATGGAATTGATTTAACAGAAGAGAATCTGGCGCAGGAAGCAAGTCGAACCGATCGCGCGATCTCATTCAAAAAAGGCTGTTATCTGGGTCAGGAACCAATTGCTCGAATTGATTCACTGGGTCATGTGAATCGAGAGTTGCGGGCCATTGGACTCGACCAGGCCTGGGTCCCTCCAGCGGGAACCAAAGTAGTCGTGAAAGACGCCAACGAATCTCAGGATGTGGGTACGATTTCTTCTTCTGCCAGATCGTATGGAAAATATCCTGCTGTTGCGATGGCGTTGATACGGCGCGGTTCGAACGAACCAGGCACCGAGGTAATACTCGTTTCTGAGGATCAAGAGTATTCCGGAACTGTTTTTACATCACTCAATTAAGTCATTGATTCACCAGTTTTTTTCTCCGTAGATTTGTCAGAGAGCGGTGAAAGTGATCGCTGAGCGTTATAATGAACGCAAAAACGGTGATCCAATCCATGTCATATGAGAAGATTTTCTTACAACTGCGATTACTTAAAGTCACTTTGACATGTTTCAGTCTGGGGCTGTTCTTAATTACGTGGCAGCTCTGGGTACCACAAACGTTATTTCCTCAGGTTCCTTTATTCTCCTATATACTTAATCTGCCTACCTGGATCGACTGGTTCACGTTGATCTCGATGGTCATCTCCAGTCTTTGTCTGCTGGGAATGGTCTCTGCCTCATGGTTTTTGCGGAGACAGGATCAGGAGTGCTGGCAATCAGCTCAACAAGTTTGCGGTGGCTTGTTTTTTTTCGCGTTCCTGATTTCGATCGTGTTTGACCAGCATCGCCTCCAACCCTGGGCGTATCAGTTTGCCATAGGATTTTTGTTGTTGACCTGTCTGAAACCGCCGCGCGCTGTTCGGCTGTTTCGGTTGTTTGTGATCAGCATTTATTTCTATTCCGCGCTTTCCAAATGCGATGCCAGCTTTATACAGACGCTGGGGCCCCAGCTAGTAAAAGGACTGTTTACCGGAATCGGAGTATCTACCGAATACTGGACCGAACGTACCTTGACCTTGATCGCTGGTTCATTTCCGATTGCCGAATTACTGATTGCGGTGGGGTTGTTGATTCCCCGTACCCGCCAATGGGCTCTCTGGATTGCAGTATCGATGCATGTCTGTCTCATTCTTGCCGTCGGTCCCTGGGGATTGAATCACCATGGTGGTGTTCTCGTCTGGAATATTTATTTCATCTTCCAGGATCTGATTCTGTTTAGTGGTTTGCTGAGCCTTAGGAATTCGGGAGAAGCTGTCCTCAGTCAGGCCGATTTCAACCTGTCATTCAAACACAGCATCGGAAGGGAAAAGGGCATCATGGCCATTGTCTGGTTTGTAATGCTGTCTCCGTTGTTAGAACCAATCGGATATTTTGATCATTGGCCTGCCTGGGGATTGTACGCGAGTTCGCATGATCGCGTGACATTACTGGTTGACGAAGAAGCGAAATCGCAGCTCCCCCCTGCACTGCAACCGTTTGTTGATCCGCCTCGTCCATTCAGTCCCTGGTGTCGTGTACGCGTTGATCGCTGGTCACTGGCAGAACTCGGCGCGCCTGTCTATCCACAGGCCCGTTTTCAATTGGGAGTGGCAATCGCGATCAGCAAAATTCCGGAGCAGAATTCGGGTCACGGCTCACAACCACCACAAGTCAGACTGCTGTTCGAAAGCGCAGCTCATCGGCTGACAGGTAAGCGCAAAATCAGTGAGTACAAAGGCTTAACCCAAATCGAGTCTCTCGCACAGCAGTTCTGGTTCAATGCCATGCCGCGCCCGTTTGACAACATAGAAAACGACTGAATGACGATCGGCAAGAATAGAACCTTTTCTGTGAAAAACCGTCTCTCCTGTGTGCGTCGGTTGCAATTCTGCTGAATTCAAAATACAACGGCGTTTCTGGTTTTGAAAAAATCTCTCTCGATGATTCACCAACACAAGTTTTGTTTATTTATGATTTGAGGCGTGAAATGGCTTTGATTAATGATCACTACCTGAAGCTCAAAGCGGGTTATCTTTTTCCGGAAATTGGACGGCGTGTCAACAAGTTTTGCGAAGAGAACCCGAGTGCAGCTGTGATCAAACTGGGAATTGGTGACGTGACCGAGCCTCTGCCGGCTGCGATCCGGGAAGCCATGCATGCAGCCGTCGATGAGATGGGAAATCCTGACACGTTCCACGGGTACGGGCCCGAACAGGGATACGCTTTCCTGAGAGATGCGATTGCGCAAAATGATTTTCAATCGCGGGGCGTTGATATTTCTGCAGACGAAATATTTGTCTCCGACGGTTCAAAGTGTGATACCGGAAACATCCTCGATATTTTTGGTGCGGATAATAAAGTCGCAGTCACCGACCCTGTTTATCCGGTTTATGTCGACACCAACGTAATGACTGGACGCACAGGCGAAGCGGATGAAAGTGGACGATATGCTGGTTTGACATATCTGCCTGTGACTGCCGAAAACAACTTTGTTCCCGCTCTGCCTGAATCACCGGTCGACTTAATTTATCTCTGTTATCCCAATAATCCCACGGGAACGGTCGCGACAAAAGAGACTCTCAAGCAGTGGGTCGATTATGCCAAAGCGAACGGCTCGATCATTTTCTTCGATGCTGCCTATGAAGCTTTCATTACAGATCCCGAAATTCCCCATTCGATTTATGAGATCGAGGGAGCAAAAGAAGTCGCGATTGAATTTCGCAGCTTTAGTAAGAATGCGGGCTTCACAGGAACCCGCTGTGCATTTACCGTCGTACCCAAAGAATTAAAAGGAAAGACGGCGAGCGGCGAAACGGTAGACATCCATCCTCTCTGGAATCGACGTCATTGTACTAAGTTTAACGGCGTGTCTTACATCATCCAGAAAGGGGCGGAAGCCGCTTATTCAGAGCAGGGTAAACAGCAGATTCAGACATTGATCGCGTTCTATCTGGAAAATGCCCGACTGCTGAGAGAAGGACTGGAATCGGTCGGGATTTCGGTTTATGGTGGCGTCAATGCCCCTTATGTCTGGCTCAAAACACCCGGAGATGCGTCCAGTTGGGACTTCTTTGACGAATTGTTGCAAAAGGCCCACCTGGTCGGTACTCCCGGCAGTGGATTTGGTGCTGCTGGCGAAGGCTATTTCCGCCTAAGTGCTTTCAACAGCAGAGATAATATCAATGAAGCGGTGACGCGTTTTCAAAACGTAGTCCGTTAAGCTGGACAGAGGTTGCAACCGGACCCTCAGTGGCAGAATACGCTGTTTTACAGGCGAATTGCCGTTTATTGTAGACACTTTGCGGGAGACTTACGTATAATCATTAACTTGATTTAAGTCGAAGCTCCTCTGTGAAAGAGGACACCATGCAATACATCACCTGCTAATCCGGATGTCGACAGCGGCTGCCCGGATCTCGCCGTCCCGTATGGTTACCCCCTTTTCAACATTATTCTTATACTTCACCGAAAGGTTGTTCCTATGTCGAAATGGCATCTCTCTGCCTGTTTATGTATTGCGTTGTTTGGATTTTCACAATTGGCGAACGCACAGAACGAAAAAGCAGGTTCCGGTAAATCCGCTTTCAAAGACCAGAAGCAGAAAGTCAGTTACGGGATTGGCTACAATCTGGGGCAAAATTTGATGCGAGATCAGCTGGAACTTGATCCACAGGTTCTGGTCAAAGGCATTATGGATGCCATGACCAAGCAGAAACCGCAAATGACCGAAGAGGAAATCCGCGCCACATTGATTGCTTTCCAGCAGGAATTACGCCAGCAGCAGGAAGCAAAAATGAAGAAAGCGCAAGCGGAAAATATTGCGAAAGGAAAACAGTTCCTGGCTGCGAATGCCAAGAAGGAAGGCGTTAAGACCACCAAAAGTGGCCTGCAGTATAAAGTCATCAAAAAGGGAACAGGAAAAACTCCTGGTCTGAATGACAGAGTGACCACGCATTATCGTGGCACTTTGACGAATGGAAAAGAATTTGATAGTTCTTATAAACGAAATCAACCAGCAACGTTTCCTGTTAATGGAGTCATCAGTGGTTGGACAGAAGCCCTGCAGTTGATGAAAGAGGGAGATAAATGGCAGCTGTTTATCCCCAGCGATTTGGCATACGGAACACGCGGTTCAGGTCCTGATATCGGACCGAACGAAGTTCTCATCTTCGATATTGAGTTACTGAAAGTAAACTGATTGATCTTAGAGTCAGTTCAATAAATCATTCACAGACCGACGCACTATACAGTGCGTCGGTCTTTTTTTGTGCCAATGTCTCAACATCAAATTACAGGACTGATTGTGTGGGATGTGTTGATTATGCTGGTGCTGGTGTGGGGTTTTCTACTTGGATGTTGACATTTATTACACTCGAAGTGGGTTGGTGTTGCATTTTGTAAGCTAAGGTACTCGGAGAGACACATAAAATTGTATCGATCTACATCTCTGTCTACTTCAAAAAGTAACCGAGCTATGCCAGAAATTAATCAGAATAACGACCAACTTCTCCAAGATATCCACAATTCGCAGGCAAAACCGACCTGTTCTGAATGCGGTACTTATGAGCCTTGGGGCCTTTCCTCCTGGTGTCCGAAGTGCGGTTACTATCCGGCTCTGGGAAAATGTGTGGGCCAGGTCGAACTTCAGGATGAAGTAGAAATCAAACCACAGCCACAAACCGTCTGGGAAATCATTCCAGAATGGGGTTGGATCCTGGGAGTCGGAACTATTGCCGCCATCGGCTTGAGTATTGGTGCGCGATATTATTGCTCCAGCGCAGCCGAGTTATGTTTGTGGACCATCACACAAGCCACCGTTGGATTTCTGATGTTTATGATTGCGCATATGATTGTCTATTTGCATGCAGTCTCGAAATCAGTCGAGTTCGGCATCTTGAGTATTTTCCTGACCCCCCTCAAAATTTGGGGCCCGACAATTCGCCGTTTTCCGGCAGGAGCATGGAAATTAGACATGGCTGTCTGGGGACTGACCTTATTCATCAGCGCATTTGCCATTGTGGGTGGATTTGAATTCAATTCTCTGTTCAAAGACTGGGGATTCCGAAAATCGGCCGATATCAATCTGGTCGCGACGATTGTTGATCAGGCTAAAAATGCGGAAGGAGACGGTGCTGATAATCTGGAAGAAGCGTTAGATGACTTTGCAGGCGGAAGCGAAGAGACGCCAGATAAAATGGCCGAAAAGGCAGCAGCGGCAGCTGGAGCAGCCGGTGGAGCGCTACCCGAGCCTGAACCAGAAAAGGAACCGGAAGAAACCGCGAAGGTGCCCCTGCAGGAGTACGACTGTCTGCTGCTCGGATATTCGGCATTGCCAAACGGGAAGATCGATTCGGTTCTCATTGCCTCTTCCTATAACAAGAAGCTGGTGTATGCGGGATACATTATCGGTAGCGACCTTCCGGAAGATATTCGAAAAGAATGGGAGTCACGTTTGCCAGAACTGAGGCAGAAGAAACCTTTTGTGAAGAACAAACAGGTTGCCACCTGGATTAAACCCAGGATCACCTTGAAAGTGGCAGCAGAAGGCTGGAACGAACATTCTCGTCGCTTGATCAAGCCACAATTTGTCTCGCTGCTACAGGAAATCAGTGTCGACTGATCTCACAGTGAATACGAACTGAAACAGAGCCGAGCCCCGTTGCTTCCCGCAGCGGGGCTCTTTTGAAGCCCGTCAGCGAAACGGAACCCTCTGGTCGATGAGAGTGCACCGGTTCTGTGGACGGCGCCCTGTTATCCTGGTTGTTGATTGCTAAAATAAAGAGAGATCTTCTTTCTAAATCAGCAATCAGGCGATCATCAGTATGAAACCGGAAATGGAACGTTACAGTCGGCAGGTCCTCTTTTCAGAATTGGGGGAGGCAGGCCAGGCCCGCTTGATGCAGGGTCGCGTCTTATTGTGCGGCTGTGGCGCTTTGGGAACCGTCTTGGCAGAAACGCTGGTGCGAGCGGGCGTTGGTCAATTGAAAATTGTCGATCGCGATTTTGTCGAATTGAGCAACCTGCAGAGACAGGTCCTGTTTGATGAAACCGATGTGGCTGCCAAACTTCCCAAAGCGATTGCTGCTGCTGAAAAACTGAAAAAAATCAACAGCGAAGTCAAAATCGAGCCGATCGTGGAAGATATTGATCATACCAATATCTTAGCACTGGCAAAGGACGTCGATCTAATTCTGGATGGCACAGATAACTTCGAAGTCCGTTATCTGATCAATGATGTCTCATTGGAACTGGGTATCCCCTGGATCTACTGCGGCTGCATCGGCAGTACCGGGCAGACGATGACGATCTTGCCCGGCAAATCCGCCTGCCTGCGCTGTTTGATCGATTCCGCGCCGGAACCGGGCAGCACTGAAACCTGTGATACCGCGGGCATCCTGGGGCCGACGGTGAATGTGATCGCGTCATTAGAAGCCGTCGACGCGATCAAACTGCTTGCTGGACTTGAAGAACAGATCAAACCGGTACTGACTGTCGTCGATGTCTGGGAGGGATCATTCCGGCAGATGAGCGTGGCCGATCTCCGTGACAAAGCGGGCTGCAAAGCCTGTCATCAAGGAGAGCGCATCTGGCTGAAGGGAGAACAAGGTTCGCGCACCACGCGACTGTGCGGCAGAAATGCGGTTCAGGTTTCTCCGGCTGATAAGGGGCAGATTGTGTTTGAAGAGCTGGCGAAAAAACTCCAGAAATCGGGAACGGTAGACTTCAACGCGTATCTGCTCAGGCTGAATCTGAAAGATCCCGAATATGAAATCAGCCTGTTTCGTGATGGTCGCGCCATCATCAAAGGCACCGATGATCCCTCGACCGCGAAAACGATCTATGCCCGTTACATTGGCAGTTAATCGACAACAAAGTGATCTTCGTTTTATTTGATCTCATCCTGATGTGCGAGAAACGTTTGCACCATTTCTTTTCGCATCCGCATGACTAAATCTCTGGTCATCAACGATGAATGATTTTTTCCCGGAAAGATCTCGACCACCGTATCTGCAGCGATGTCCCCATTCAAGCGATCCAGAGACTGTTTGAGCAACACCGTTGCCCCTTCCAGATAAAATGTATCCTGATCGCCCATAAAGACATGAATTTTTCCCGCCAGTTTGGGCGCGAGGCTCTCCCAGTTCGATTCCAGAATCAGTCTGATATCATAGGCTTTCCAGGTTTCGGCTACTTGAGGATCGATCG
Organism: Gimesia alba; assembly: GCF_007744675.1. Classification (NCBI taxonomy): domain Bacteria; kingdom Pseudomonadati; phylum Planctomycetota; class Planctomycetia; order Planctomycetales; family Planctomycetaceae; genus Gimesia; species Gimesia alba. The sequence continues at coordinate 7,735,065 of NZ_CP036269.1, read as the reverse complement.
TCCCCGTTTCCCGATCATACAGTTTCAGGGGCGTTCCGTCTTTACCGCGCGGGCTGAAGACAGCTTCAAAGCTTCGCAACTGACCGCCGGGTCCTAGAACGTGTTCCATTTTGGCAAAGGACTCATACCATAAGACCGGCTGCTGTCCCATACGGGCAAGCGGCCTGGGCTGATTCGCGGCATCGCGATACATGTTGCTTGTGGGATCATAGAGATTGATCTGTTGGAAGTCCCGAAAATCGACGGGATCGGGGGCCGTACTCCAGGTACCCCCAAACGTATCGGGATAGGTCACCAGTAACCAGAGTGAAGACCAACCTCCCGATGAATGCCCCGTTAAAAACCGGGCACGTTGATCGGGAATGGCGCGAAAGGTTTTTTCGAGTGCTGGCAGAAACTCCGTCGTGAATGCTTTTCCAACAGGGCCATTATTGGCCGAGTCGGCAAAGACATGATGTCCGTAACGGCAATTCGGATTCAATAAGACCCGAATGAATTCCACGCCTCCTTCATTTTGTTCGGGGACGGGAGTCAAGCTCCGCCCGCGCAAATGATCTCCGCCGAAGCCGGGAATCGTATAAATTACCGGATATTTTCGATCGGGCTGCTCATAATAACTTTGTGGCAGCAGCACGGTGGCTTCAAAAAACGTATCGCTACCATGAAATTTCGATAACAGGGGAGAACGAATTTTGAAGAGCTTGTTCCAGCGGCTCTCTTTGACCGGTTTTTCTGGTACCAGTTTATTGACCGTCAACAACGGTGGCTTTGAAAAGCCGCCTGCTGGGATCGTAATGACCTGACTAAAGCCATTTCCGGGAGCAGAGCCGATTTGGGGAGCAGTCTCATTAAAGCGAACCACGGCTTGTGCGCGATATCCTGCCAGATTCATCTCTGACAACGGGGTGGGGAATGAAAGTAGCCCTTTCGTATCGGGAGCGAACTCAATTGTTTTTCCCGGCTGCCAGTCTTTCACGTCTTGCGCAACGAATAATTCTGGTTGAAACCAGGAGGGTCCCAGTCGCGGCTCCCGATCCATCCGGGTAAAGATCAGATAAACGCGGCCTGAATAGGGTTGCTGATGAATCGAATCCGCAAAGCTGACCTGAAACTTATTTTCCGCGGCCTGTACTTCGGCGAACAGGAGTAAAGAAAACGCAATCGAGAATAAGAGTGTCTGCAGACAAAACCGAAATCGTTGAATCATAGTGAATCTCACCTCAGATTGTTTCAATGTAGAACGCGACTAAATAAAATTTTAGCGTCATCATAACTCTTCAGCAGAATAATAACAGTACCGTCCGCGAAAGGCATGCTCTCGAATGAATGAGATTCCATCCAGTCTGGAAGAACTATCGTCTCGTTTAACTCAGGTCGAATCCGTGTTGATGCATCTTCAACATGAAGTCGAACAGTTAAATCAGGCCATTATCCAGCAGAACACAACCGTTGATGCTTTGAATAAGTCACTGAAATCACTCGATTCCCGTCTGGGCGCCCTGGAAGAAGAAGACGAAGGTCGGGATCCTTATCAAGAAAAGCCACCTCATTATTAAGCCGTATCACGTTGCTTCATTTCTGTTCCCTTCTAACCCCATTTGCGTCGCCACTCAATCTCGACTGGACATGATGACAGAATGTGGAATTCTCAGAATTCCGTTGAATCGGTAATAAATCTACGACTCTATCAAAGGAACCGCTTGAAAATAATCCGACGATGCCGCATGATTTAATTAACAGTCGTTAGTAATCCAGGTTTGACTTCCGGAAGGGGCGATACTCATGCGTCGGGTAATTTCAGTATTTCTTAACAGTAGCCTGATCCTGTTCCTGAGTGTTTTGACCGTTGGAATTTTGCCGGCTGCAGAGCAAAAGCAGCCTAACGTTGTAATTATCATGACTGACAATCATGGTGAATGGACGCTGGGTTGTTATGGTAACAAGGATATTAAGACCCCGCATATTGACCAGCTGGCAAAAGAAGGAACGTTGTTCACGCGCGCGTTTGCGAACAACGCTGTCTGCTCGCCAACTCGTGCTACATTTCTCACCGGCCTCATGCCCTGCCAGCATGGAGTGCACTGTTATCTCAGACCACGGATTCAAACCGGCCCTGATTCGTTTAATACGCTGGAAGAGTTCCAGTCGATTCCACAGGTCCTGCATGATGCCGGTTATGTTTGCGGGCTGTCGGGAAAATGGCATCTGGGTGATAATCTCTATCCACAGGAAGGCTTTTCCTATTGGATAACAAAACCACATGGCGGCAGTGCGGGTTTTTACAATCAGAAAGTAATCGAGCACGAAAAAATTCGTGAAGAGCCAACTTATCTCACGGATTTATGGACGCAGCACGGCATCAAATTCATCAAACAAAATCAGGATAAACCGTTCTTTCTGTTTTTGGCATACAACGGCCCCTACGGCTTAGGTTCCGCCATGAAGGAGCCGATCAAAAACCGGTTCAAAGCAGACTATGAAAAGATGACGTTCCCCTCATTTCCTCGAGAGAAGCCACAGCCCTGGAATTTCAATTATGGGGACTGGATTGGTGACCTCGGCATCATTCGCAAATATGCGGCAGAAGTTTCCGCCGTCGATGATGGCGTCGGAGAGATCATGCAGACATTGAAAGATCTGGGGCTTCGCGAGAACACGCTGGTAATTTTCACCGCGGATCAGGGTCTAGCCGGCGGACATAGTGGCTATTGGGGGATGGGCGATCATACGCGACCTCTGACGGCGTTCGACTGGACGATGACAATCCCGCTGATCTTCTCTCAACCCGGAAAAATCGTCTCTGGTGCTCGGCAGGATATGATGGTGGCCAACTATGATGTGTACCCGACCCTGCTCCACTATCTGGGCTTGCAGGATCAAATTCCAGAAAAACCAGCAACTCCCGGCCGTAATTTTGCGCCGGTACTCAAAGGCGAACAGATTCCCTGGTCTGAAGTCGTGTTCTATGAGTTTGAAAATGTGCGCGCCATCCGGACCAAAGACTGGAAATACATAGAACGGTTCCGGGAAACGCCGAACGAACTCTACCAATTGACCCAAGATCCCGGAGAACGAAAGAATCTGATCGGAGATTCTGAATTCAACAGCAAACGAAAAGAACTCAAGCAGCGCATGGATCAGTTCTTTACTAAATATGCCGACCCCAAATGGGATATCTGGCATGGTGGCAAATCAAAGACGGTTCTGATGACCAAGAAGTTGTTTCCCGAATCCTCGCTCTATCTGCCTGCCTCGAACTAATCCCGGTTGGTGGGATTACTCCTTCGTATCTAAACGGACTGCCTCTGAACGGCTGGCGGCATAATCGTTAAAACCGGTGCGACAGGATGTTTGTGCATTTGCTCTGTAGATTCTCTACGCTGCCTGACAATTCAATTCTACATTAGTCTTTTACCGACTTATTCTAAAAGTATCGGGAAGTTTGAGTGAGGCAAAAAAAACTGCCAGAACTCAATCCGAACTGGCCAAAATGTGACATTTCCCCTGATGAAGCATAGGCCCGCTTTTCCGATACGTATTTTAACGAACCGTTTTAAAAGTTTGAGCACAACCAGGAGGTACGTGCCATGTCGGTTACTCATTACACCGCCAAAGAGATCTGCGATCTCGAAACAAAGTCGACAACCCCCCGTTTTTTACACTCTCTATTTGGATCGGCTGCCATTCTAGCATTGGCTTTCCAATGGCCTTCCAGTATCTGGTATTACCAGGTTGGTTTGACGCTGATCGCTGCTTACAGCATGTTCTGCTGGTCGAGCTGTTTTCACGAAACATCCCACCAGGGAATTTGTGGAAAACCCTGGGTCAGTATCTGGATGGGACGCGCCATCGGTACCATGCTGTTTGTGTCCTATACCGCATATCGGGAAGCCCATATCCGTCACCATGCTTACTTGAACAAGCCTGGCGATTGGGAATTGTGGCCTTATTCCGACCCTAAAACATCACTGACATTCCGCCGCATTTTCTGCTGGCTGGAATTGCCATTTGGATTTTTTACTTCTCCGTTTGTGTACGCTCGCTTGTGTTTCAGTAAAAACACCCCGGTGAAAAAACCGGAAATCATGAAAGCCATGCGAATGGAATATGCCGCCATGGCGGTTGTCTGGGCATTGATTCTGGGCACCATTGCCTGGTTCTCGCTCTGGAAACCATTCATTGTAGCCTGGATTATTCCCCACTGGGTTGCCAGTGTGATTCAAACCTTCCGCAAATTCACAGAACACTTGGGTATGCAAAGCTATGATCCTTTGCTGGGCACACGAACTGTGATCGGTTCCAACCTGATTACCCGGATTTGTACTTACATTAACTTCGATATCTTCGTGCATGGTCCTCACCATCGACATCCCAAAATTGCTCACAACAAACTGGTCGAAAAGATGGACAATTATCAGCACGACAATCCTGATACCAAGTATCCGGTCTTTACAACTTACATGTCAGCCATGAAGCATACCATACCCGCGCTCTGGAAGCCGGGGGTTGGAATGAATGTAGGAGCCCCTGCTCCGAAAAAAGAGAAATGGCTTGGCGCTGATAACTTTGTGACCGATGTCGCCAGAGAAATTCTCTCTGATCGGGACGTCTCGAAGGCGCATCGTGCCTCATAGTCGATCTGTAAAAACAGAAAACGCCTCATCGCAGCAGTCACGATGAGGCGTTTTTTTATTGCTCTGAAAGAGAGAGACTGTTTATCTTCTGAAAAGACGACGGCGGCGGAAGATGCGTCTGCGACCTGGTTCATAACATTCGACAGCCTGAGGAGCGACTGCTTCCTCTGGTGTCAGTTCTTCCCGAACTTTAAGCAGCAGTTTCTTGCTGGCTTTGATACCCGCATATTCGTCGAGCTTGCTGCCTTCGTATTCGATGCCCACGTAGCCATGGTAGCCCGCATCGAGCACGATCTTCATCATCTTCACATAGTCTGTCTTGATCTCGTTTCCATCTTTATCGAACTCGTGTGTTTTGGCACTGACGGCTTTGGCATAAGGCATCAGTTCTTTGACCCCTTTATAGCGGTCATATTCTTCACCGGTTTTACGGTCGAGTACAAAATTGCCGAAGTCGGGTAATGTGCCACAGCCGGGCAGGTTGACCATCTTCATCACACCAGCCAGCCAAGCTCCGTTGGAAGACAGGCCACCATGATTTTCTACGAGCACGTTAATGCCATACTTCGCGGCAAAGTTAGTCAGACGACGTAAACCGTCGGCTGCCAGTTTTTGCTGCTCTTTATAACTGCCATTGCTGCGGGCGTTCACGCGAATGGAATGACAACCCAGTGTTTTGGCCGCTTCCACCCACTGGTGATGGTTCTTAATGGCTTGTGTCCGCTTTTTGGGATCGGGATCACCGAGTGCCCCTTCCCCGTCGATCATGATCAGCAGGTTTTTCACGCCAACATCAGCGGCCCGCTTATTCATCTCGGCCAGGTATTTTTTGTCCCGGGCTTTGTCTTTGAAGAATTGATTCACATACTCAACGGCATTGATACCAAACTCTTCTTTAGTGACTCTAGCAAAGTCAAGGTTGTCCAGCTTTCCGCCTCTGAGTGCGCGGTGCAGAGACCATTCTGCCAGGGAAATTTCGAATAAGGGATTGTTGAGCGAACTCGCCGCGAAAGCGGAACCGGCCCAACCGGTCAACGCGAGCCCGGCAGAAAAGGTCGTCGTTTGTTTCAGAAATTCACGGCGGGAAGAAGACTGTGTCATGAAAGGAGCTTTCTCTGTTTTTGATGAAAGGGGTTGCAGGATCAGTTTTCACATGAAAAACTGCTTTCGGATTATAAAAACTCGTTCCTCAACTGACAATCACAGTTTGGATTACTACCAAAAAGAAACCTCCGAACCACAACCTGAGTGATTCAGAGGCTTCAAAATCTAATGTCGGAGGCTCATCGCTCTTAGTAGCGATAGTATTCCGGCTTGTAAGGTCCTTCGACAGGAATGCCCAGGTATTCTGCCTGGTCATTTGACAGTTTCGAAAGTTTGACGCCCAGTTTGTCCAAGTGCAGACGGGCGACTTCTTCGTCCAGCTGTTTCGGAAGCATGTAGACGCCGATTTCGTATTTGTCGGTTTCGTTCCAGAGTTCGATCTGTCCGATCACCTGGTTGGTGAAACTGTTCGACATCACAAACGAAGGGTGGCCAGTCGCACAACCCAGATTGACCAGGCGGCCTTCCGCGAGCACGATCAACGCCTTGCCATCAGGATAAACAAATTTGTCGACCTGAGGTTTGATTTCGATTTGCTCGATGTCTTTGCGATTCTTCAGGTAAGCGATCTGAATTTCGGAATCGAAGTGACCGATGTTGCAGATGATCGCTTCATTTTTCATGTTATCCAGATGTTCGCCACAGATCACATCGCAGCAGCCGGTAGCAGTCACGAAGATATCGCCGCGGCTGGCAGCCTCTTCCATCGTGGTGACTTCGAAGCCTTCCATCGCAGCCTGCAGTGCACAGATCGGATCGATTTCCGTAACCAGCACGCGTGCTCCCAAGCCTTTCATGGCGTCGGCACAGCCTTTACCAACATCACCGTATCCACAGACAACGACCACTTTACCGGCGATCATAATATCGGTGGCACGTTTGATGCCGTCTGCCAGTGATTCCCGGCAGCCATACAGGTTGTCGAATTTACTCTTGGTGACAGAGTCATTGACATTGATGGCTGGCACACCCAGTTTTCCCTGTTCGTGCATCTGATGCAGACGATGCACGCCGGTGGTCGTTTCTTCGGTCAGACCTTTAATACCTTTGAGCAGTTCGGGGTACTTTTCGTGAACCATGACAGTCAGGTCGCCGCCATCGTCCAGAATCATGTTCAATGCTTCGCCGTTCGGCCAGTAGAGCGTCTGCTCGATACACCAGTCGAACTCTTCTTCATTCATGCCTTTCCAGGCAAAGACAGGCACGCCGGTCGCTGCAATCGCAGCCGCTGCATGGTCCTGTGTGGAAAAGATGTTACAGCTCGACCAGCGAACTTCGGCTCCCAGAGCGGTTAATGTTTCGATCAGCACTGCGGTCTGAATGGTCATATGCAGACAGCCGGCGATCCGAGCCCCTTTGAGTGGCTGCTCTTTGCCGTACTTTTCCCGCAAAGCCATCAAACCGGGCATTTCTGTTTCTGCCAGTTCAATTTCCTTGCGACCCCAGGCAGCGAGCTTCTGGAATTCCTCGTCGCTGTAGTCCTTGACTTTATACGGCAGTGAGTTGGTTTCGGTCGACATTCTCAATCCTTTTTGATTCAATTAGAAAAGGGGAGTTTTTGATTCGTGTTCAAGCTGAAACGGGCTTGAATGATGGCATTATAGTTGCTTTACTTGAGCAAACAAAATGAACACTGATCAAAACCAGTGTAAGAGATCAGGAAAAATCAGAACGCGTTTCTATTTAAATGCCTGTTCTGACTGATTTGTTTCTTCAAAACGAAGGCGTTTAACTCTGACGATCTGAGACACCATCTATTACTATATCCCAAGTCTAGCAGTCCGACGATTCGATAAGCTGCTTGAATAGCCAGATAAACGGTGTCTGTGCTGACTGCAAGATAGGCAAATCGAACCGAGGTGGCAATAGAAAACCCAGTTTTGTTGACCTGCAAAAGCGATAATTTATACACTGTGCAAGCTTCTCTCAGGATGATTCTAGAGCAAAGCACGTGGTTTTAAACCCTCTTCAGACAAGAAAATAGAATGCGAATTAGTGAATTATATCGATCCGGGACATTTGACCTTTCTGTGGAGATTTTCCCTCCCAAAAACGAAAGCGGCGATGCAGAGCTGTTTCGGACACTGGAAGAGCTGATCCGCTATCAGCCGGCTTTTGTTTCCTGTACTTATGGTGCGGGAGGGTCAACCAGCAAACGGACCATCGAGTTATGCGAAACAATCCAGAACCAGCTACATACCACGGCGACCGCACACTTTACCTGTGTCGCCTCCACGCGGGACCAGTTGATCGAATGGCTACACAGTGCTTCTGAAGCCGGCATCACCAACATTATGGCATTGCGCGGCGATCCTCCCAAAGGGCAGGAAACTTTTGTGCCCGCCGATGGTGGTTTGAAGCATGCAAACGAACTGGTAGCTTTGATTCGAGAACATTTTCCTCAGATGGGGATCGGCGTCGCCGGCTACCCGGAAGTGCATCCCGAATCTCCTGATGCGGAAACCGATTTGACGAATCTCAAACGCAAAGTCGACGCCGGTGCGGATGCCGTTTATACACAGCTCTTCTTTAGCAACACCCATTTTCACAATTTTCGCGAACGCTGTGTTCAAGCGGGAATTACCTGTCCGATCATTCCAGGCATCATGCCGATCACCGAATTCCGGCGAATCCAGCGGATTAGTTCGATGTGCAATTCTGAATTCCCGGTGGAATTAACGGAGAAGCTGGAAGCTGTTCAGGACGACCTCAAGGCACAGTTCGAAATCGGTGTGGAATTTGCGATCCGTCAATGCCAGGAACTGATCGATGATGGTGTGCCCGGCATTCACTTTTACGCATTGAATCGTTCACTCGCCTGCAAGCGCATCTTTGAGGCACTTGGTTTTCACGAAGCATAACATCAAATCGGCTATTGCAGTCACTAAAGCAGCAAAAAGAAGGAACCTCATGAATCAGCCGCTCAATTTCAAACAGGAACTGACTTGTGTATTCGGACAGCCGGTCGCAGAGAATCCGACCCAATGCATGATGGAAGCGGCTTACAATGACTGTGGCCTGGAATGGCGTTATCTGACAATAGAGGTCGCGCCGGAAAATCTGGAGCAGGCAGTCGGTGGTTTACGGGCAATGGGCTTTCGGGGCGCGAATTTAACGATCCCCCATAAAGTCGCCGTGATCCAACACCTCGATGGCATCAGTGACGCCGCCGCGATGATGGGGGCAGTCAACTGCATCGTCCGTAAAGGCGATAAGTTGGTCGGCGAGAACACGGACGGCAAAGGCTTCGTGCAGTCGTTGAAAGAACTGACAGACCCCGCGGGTAAAAAAATCGTCATGTTTGGTGCCGGCGGCGCTGCCCGCGCGATTGGTGTGGAAACCGCACTTGCAGGAGCCGCAGAGATCACCATCGTCAACCGCAGCGCCGAGCGCGGCGAAGCACTCGTTCAACTTTTGAGTGAAAAAACCAGCGTCCCCGTTTCTTTCACACAATGGGACAGAGATTACACTCTCGCCGAAGACGTCGACGTCGTGATTAACGCGACATCCATCGGCTTGTACCCCGATGTCGATGCGGTCTTCCCGCTCGATTTCAGTTCGCTCAAGTCGAACATGATCGTCTCCGACGTGATTCCCAATCCGCCACAAACCCACTTGCTCCGCGAAGCCTCGAAGCTCGGCTGCCCCACACTGGACGGCCTGGGAATGCTCGTCAACCAGGGCGTCATCGGCTTCCAACTCTGGACTGGCGTAGATCCCGATCCAAACGTCATGCGGACGGCGCTGGAAGAAGTGTTTGGAGTGTGAATTACAGTGACGAAAGAATTTCTTGAGCTTCATTTGCAGAAATGATACTCTGAAATGGCGGGCAGTCTATTCTTAGGTCCTTTCATTTTGGAACTTCTGCATGTCATGGAAAGAACACATTTTAAAGTTCTGCAAAGACGCGCAATTCTTTTCAGGCGCAAAGCGACATGAAATCCAAAAAGTGGAAGCGGACTTAGGTGTCCGTCTGCCGGAAGATCTGGTTACTCTTCTGCAAGAATCAAACGGCGTAGAAGGACAATATGGGCTGGGGCTGATCTGGCCATTGGACCGGATTGTCCGGGAAAACAAATACTTCCGAGAGAATCCCGACTTTGCAACGATGTATATGCCCTTCGACCCCCTGCTCTTCTTCGCCGATGCCGGCAATGGAGATTTGTTTGCCTATACGATTCAGGCAGGTGAAATCCGCAGGCCCGATGTATTTGTCTGGAGCCACGAAGAAGACAGTCGAACCTGCTGTGCCCCCTCACTGTCGATGTATCTGGAACGCTGGCTCTCTGGAGAATTGTTGTTGTGAAAACGGCAAGACGCTTAATAAGAAAGTAGACCTCAATCGAAATGAATCTTGTTGAAGAAAAATTTTGTCTATTCGTTTCTGTGAGTTCCAGATAATGTGGGGTGCGATTGCAGGCGATGTTATCGGTTCATACTTCGAACATTTTCCGACAAAGTCGACAGATTTTTATCTGTTTCGTGAAGAGTCGACCTTTACCGACGATACGGTGCTCACAACCGCTGTGGCAGACTGGCTGTTAAAAGAGAACGATCTCGTCAACACCCTGCATCGTTATGTCAAACTCTATCCGGATGCAGGTTACGGACACACGTTTCTGTCCTGGGCTCAGTTGCGCCGACGCGTGCCCTATCAGAGTTGGGGAAACGGCTCTGCAATGCGTGTCAGTCCAGTGGCTTATGCAACTGAAACTCTGGCAGACTGCCTGTATCTGGCGAAAAAATCGGCAGAGGTGACCCACAATCATCAGCAGGGGATCTATGGTGCTCAGGCAACGGCAGCCTGTGTCTTTCTGGCTCGCAACGGAAGTTCCCGGACTGAAATCCGTGAGTATATCGAAACCACATTCGGTTACGATTTACAGCGCTCACTGGAAGAGATCCGGCCGCATTATGTGTTTGATGTTTCCTGTCAGGGCTCGGTGCCGGAATCCATCATCGCCTTTTTGGAGTCAACCGATTTCGAATCCGCCATCCGGAATGCGATCTCACTGGGCGGCGATGCAGATACAATGGCCTGTATTGCCGGTGCGATAGCAGAACCTTTTTATGGTGGTGTGCCTCAAGAAATATACGAGCCGACGTTACCGTTGCTGGATCAGCAAATTCGAAATACAGTGCAGTCGTTTTACGAGCGTTTTGTCGAGCGACAACCTGAGGGGAAGTAGAAGAAATGAAAAATCATGGACATCAAACTAAACGATGATGAAGCGCTGGTTCTGTTCGAGTTGCTGACTCGATTTACTGAAGAGGAGCTGTTCGGGCTTGAAGATCAGGCAGAGATGCGTGTGTTATGGAATCTTCAGGCGGTATTGGAATCCGCGCTTGCGGAGCCGTTTCTGTCCAACTATAAAGAGCTGCTCGCAGAAGCCCGCGACAGACTTCGTGATAAAGGCAATTTCACGAATGCCGACGCAGAACAAGAAAAAGGACGACTTGCACTCTGGCTAGAACCTAAGCAGATTCAGTTCCTCATACATGAATGGCGAACTATTCCGAAAGAGACGCCGGAACCTGTTCGAAAACAGTGGGGCGAAGTGGCCTTCCGCGCGATGGCTGCATTGCATAAAGCCGGTATCAAACATGAAAATACTTGAAAAACGCGACTGCGATTTGATTCTACCGATTGAAGGAGATTCCTTGGTTTCCTTTTGTGAAACCGGTCTGACAGGCATGGTCTTCGAAAGCCAGATTTCTGAGCAATCTCTGATTATGTTCGAAGACGAACTCCGGATCAGCGATTCAAACAGTTCATATGTCATTTGTGGTACGAAACCAGGCACCGGTTTCTGGCGCGCTGATTTACTCAGACTTGACTATCTGATAGGTTGCCGGCTCAAGGAAGCAGTGGCCCGGTATAATGGTTGTATGATTTTAAGCTTTGAGACCGGTGAACGGTTGGAAATAGAATCAACAACGGGTTATGAAGCGTGGCATTTTCAGTACCCCAGGCCACATACCCGTACGGTCAAGCATTCCATTTCCGTTCACGGAGCTCAAGGCTTTCTGATATACTGAGTGTTTTTCTCAATCACAGCTAAGAAAACAGAAGTTAATCATTCCGGGAAGAAAACACGAGTATGAAAATCCGCGCCAAAGTCATTATCTCACTGATCAACAAGGGGCAAGTGCTGCTCGCAGAAGGCTTTGATCCGGTACGTGATTTTCGTTTCTATGTTCCTGTAGGGGGCGGTGTGGAATTTGGCGAGACGCTGGAGGCGGCTGCGAAACGCGAACTCTCCGAGGAACTGGGAGTGACCGGCCATGAGTTGGAATTTCTGAATTTTCATGAATCCATCTTTGAATTTCTGGGAAGGCCCGAACACGAAATCATGTTTCATTATCTCTGTGACATTGATGATGCGGTCAGGGAAGCGTTGCCTGAAACAGGAACCGAGTCGGATGGCGAACCCTTTCAAGTTTCCTGGTTGAGTCGAAATGAACTGAAAGCGGTCAGAAAACAGCTTGTTCCCCCGTTGATTTTTGACGATCTCAGCAGCAGATTGTTATGATTGAATTTGTGGAAAACCATTTAAGATGGTTAATTACCTTGTTAAGCGGATATCAGAGGCACACATGGAAAAATTAGACCTCTATCCCACATTGATCAATTGGCCGTTTCTGATCGGGGGCTGTCTAGCCGGCTTTTCTATTCGATACGAAATTGGCACAGTTCCCCTCTGGTTGCTATTTGCTTTGATGGTTATTGCCTACGAGATGATTCGAGTATACCGCATTCTCAATCAGCTCGAAGACGAAGTAACTCTGGATCAAATTCGGAGTTACTATTCAAAAGACATGGCCCGCAAATGGATTCCCTGGCGAGACCAGGCACGTGGAATTAATTCAGAAAGATACACAAAAAGTTCGAGTGAACGTGTCTAAGGTGATGTGAGGAGCGATCGAACATCCTCTGTGTATCATTCTTGAAACCTGGTCGCGGTCATGAAATTAGATATTGTCACGGGAAATATTTTAGATCAAAAAACGGACGTGATTGTCAACAGCTGGAATCGGAATGTGATTCCCTGGTGGCTACTGTTGCCGCAAGGCGTATCGGGCGCCATCAAGAAACAGGGAGGCATAAAGCCGTTTCAGGAAGTCGCCCAATGTGGCGCGATCCCTCTGGGAGAAGCCCGGTTGACTTCGGCCGGGCGGTTACCATATCAGGCCATCATCCATGTAGCCGGGATCAATCTGCTCTGGTTTGCAACCGAGTATTCCGTGACCAACTCGGTCATCAATGTCATGAAAATCGTCAATGAAAATCAGTTTCAGAGTGTCGCGTTTCCCCTCATTGGATCAGGGTCAGGAAACCGGGGTAAAGCATGGTCACTTGAGGTCATGTGCAATGCGTTTGAAAAAATTGAGAGCCAGGCACACGTTGTGATTGTAAAGTACGGAGTCCGCAAAGATTGAGCATCGGCCATTGAAGTCATCTGGAACCTCAAACGCAAGTCGTGCGAACCCAAACGGTTGAAATCCAGTCTGACTTAAAAATCAACGTGACAAAATGCATTCATTGCGGCGGCAAACAGTGGCTGGAACTGAAACTGGAGAGAATTTTATTAGTTGGCGAAACAAGGTTATGAACGAACCAGAGCTCTGCCTCATCGAAAATTTTTTGGATAATCCGGACGAACTGTTTCGTTCCCTGCGTGATGGTGTTGAGTGGGATGAGCGGATGAAAGCCAGAAAAACAGCCAGTTTTGGTGTGGCCTATAATTACTCCGGGATGACATATCCTAAAACAGAAATGCTGTCAGAACTGGAGCCCGTCTGTGAAAAAATTCAGCAGACAGTGGGCTTTGGTCCCAACAATTGTTTAATGAATTATTACCCCAACGGTCAGTCAACGATGGGCTATCACTCGGATTCTACAGTTGAACTCATGCCGGGGACTGGGGTGGTCATCGTCTCACTGGGTTCAGAACGGCAGATGTCTTATCGGAGCAAGATAGACAAAGCGGTCAAGTTTCAGTATTTTCTAAAAAGTGGTGCACTGCTTTATATGACAAATGAGATACAGAATCACTGGCAGCACGCGATTCCAAAAGATCCTGACGCGGGTGAACGAATCAGTTTGACATTTCGACAGATCAGCAAGAAATCGAATTGTGACATATGAACTCAAAACGCATCACCGCCGGAGTGCTGGTAGTACTTTTACTGGTTTTACTCAGCTGGACGTTCATCGGCGGCGTCGGGGATCTTCGTTTGCAGGTACTCTTGGGATTTGGCATTGTGCTGGGACTGGTGTATGCGATTCATGGTCGTCTTTCGGAATGGATTCTTGACCTCAGCGGCAACAAGATTGTCGCCGACGATGCTCCAGGAAACATTTCCCCGCGCGTCTATCTGCCAATCCTCGGTGCAGTCGTTCTGATTGCCGTTATTATTTTTCTAGTCAATGTTTGATAAAAATACTGATATCGAACCTTTGTGCTCCTCTTTGTGTCATTGTCGGGACTTGTATTCTCTCTAATTGACCTACCAGGGGTAGTTCTATGTCAAAGCAAAAATCACGCAGACAACGTCCGCAATTGGCGCGTTATCCGTCCATTGAAGGACCAGATATTGATGTCATTGATCAGCCGTGTATCGCGTTTCATAAATATGATGGATCCAATCTGCAGTTCAGATGGACACAAAAAGAAGGCTGGTGTCAGTGCGCTACCCGGAAGCGCACGATCAACGAGGGAAATCCGTTATTTGGCGGCGCCATTTCTATGTTTCAGTCGAAATATGCAGATCAGATTCTCGCTGGTATCCGCAAGTACAAAGAATACCGAAACACAAAATCGCTGGTTGCCTTTTGTGAATTCTACGGCGAACACACGTTTTCCGGCTTGCACCGGGATGGCGAAGAAAAAGATCTGAAACTGTTCGAAATTCTGATTCCCGAACAAGGGTTTGTTTTGCCTCTCCATTTTGAGCAACACTTCGGGCATCTGGATATCGCCGAGGTAATCTATAAGGGCTCGCTGACAAAAGAGTTTATGCAGAATGTTTATCACGGGAATTATCCTGTCAAAGAAGGTGCCGTTGCCAAAGGTGTCACAACTACCCGTCGTCGCAAAGGTAAAACCGACCAAGACGTATGGATGGTGAAAATCAAGACGAAGACATGGCTGGATGAACTGGCTCGGCGCGCAGGTGAATCAGCTGACCTGAAACAGGAGCTGGAAGAAAACTTGAAGCAACAGAACGCGCTTTTTGAGAGGACGGAATTGCTCTAGCCGATATAGTTCAGACGGGAGTTCTGATCAATGTATAATCAACTCGATTCACGCAGAAATAAAGCATGAGCATTTCCATCAGGCAAATCGAATTGAAAGACGTGGCAGGTTTTCACGCAGCTTTATCCAGTGTGGCAGGCGAGAAGAAATACCTGTTGACGGTGGAGCCGCCTCCCTTGGATCGAGCGCGTGAATTTGTTAAAAAAAACGTCGAACAAAATCATGCGCAATATGTTGCAGTCGCAAAAGGTTCGGTAGTGGGTTGGGCTGATATCGTGCCTGTTGCACGACAATCGATGGAGCACGTCGGCCATCTTGGCATGGGTGTGGTATCGGCGTATCGAGGTCAGGGCATTGGCAATCAACTTTTGAAGAATGCGATTGCGCACGCCTGGCAGCAGGGCTTAAAGCGTCTGGAGTTGGAAGTGTTTGCTGATAATGAACCGGCAATGCGTCTTTATCGAAAGCACGGCTATCAGGTAGAGGGAGTGAAGCGCTATGCACGGTGTTTAAACGATGTGTACCAGGATGTCGTCGTGATGGCTCAGTATCGCGTTTGAGAGAAGACCTCATTTCACGACAAAGCGACGGAATTATATGGTTGAATCAGAATAGCAATTGGCGAGAGAACAATGCTGCTTTTGTCAGGATTACTTATGACTCAACGATTCGCTGTAGGGAAGTTCTTCGACATTTCCTAGGCCGAAGACTTGCAGGAAGCGGGCGGTGGTGATGTATCGGACTTCCGCTTTTTTGTCTTCTTCGCGTTCGATGGCGATCAGTTCACGCCGCAAGAGCTGGCGCAGGATGCCGGCGGCTTTGTCTTTGCCGGCTTCCACGATGGCATCTTTTGTGATCGGCTGATGGTAGGCGACGAGTGCCAGTACTTCTAACGCGTCTTGTGAGAGTTTAATCTCTTTGGGACCAAAGCCATAAACGCGGTTGCGGATGCGTTCGAAATCGTACCGCAGAATGAGTCGATAGCCGCCTTCTTCCATGCGGATTTCATAAGGCCGTGCTTCATCGTTGTATTGACGATTCAGGTCATCCAGCAGATCGTCTACATAAGACGACGAATATTCATCATTCAAGAGCGAACAGAGCTTCTTGGTGGTGAGCGGATTTCCGCCGACAAATAGTGCTGCTTCAATGATCTGCCGGGGGGGAATGCGGGCTTCCCGCTTCGATTGCGACTGAGAACTGGCTGGCTTACTCTCCGCAGTGTCCTCCGTTTCAGCGGGGATTTCGGGAAGTTCCAAGTCCCGTTCGACGGCTTCTAACGCTTCCAGAGCACGTTCAAAATCCTCATCCAGGCTCTCATCAACCGGGCCTGTTGACGCGAAGGCAGCGAGAAAATCGTCCTCGTTGGAGGCGGTATCGTTAACTTCCGGTAGTTGTTCTTCCTGGGACATTCTTCCCTCAATCCTTTCAGGGAATCAGAGTTAAAAGCGAGCGCACTCTGATACGATAAGCTTGATGACAAGACAGTCACTATTGATTTAACGCCAGCAGATAGGCTTCCCAGGCAGCCTGTTTTTGAAAAGCGGCTTTCTGATCGGCTGCGTTATTGTGCGCGTTTGCTTTCAGTTGATCAATCTTTTTTTGGCAATGCGGGCAATCTGCCAAGTGTGCATCGACTTTTTGTGTCAAATTCTGATCCAAAGTATGAGCAACATACGCTTTCGCATGTGCCAGCACATCTTTGCAATACAGGCCTCCCGGACAGGGTTTCGTCTGAGCTTGCTGCACCCGTTGATTTTCCGAGCTGGAGAGTTGATTGATGCCCAGAAAGCCGATTAAACCGACCACCAGGCAGGCAGTAAGAATTTCCGCTCCCGTAATCAGATGGCTGATCTGTTTTCGTTTTTTCATTACAGAGACAAACTGGCCAAGCTCACCTGGCGCGCAGGCACTCCATTCCGCTTCAGAATCCGGTTGATGTTCGATGGGGTTGTTTTTGTTCATGTTAAAACCTCCTACTCATCCGGTAGGAATCACGCCTTTGTGTTTTAGGGAAGTCGTCCCTGTTCTTTTATTATCGTTTTCTGTTGGTGTTTGATCTGTGAGGTAGCTTACAGTTCCTGCGAATTCTGGTCCTTGATGACTGGTAAATGGCTCATATTGTCAGGCTTCTGCTCCCCTTAACAGGTATTCGCCGGATTGGTCGGGTCTGGATTGCAAGGCGGGGGTCAGTTTAAAATCGATCGAATTCGCCAGTAACTGGGCTTTTCTAAGAATAATGTGTCGTTTCTGGATGTCGATGCAGCGTTCGTCTTGCAGCTCACCCAATAGTACTGTGACTGTTTCCCGAGTGCTGCCAATGATACTTGCCAATTCCTGATGCGACAGTTTGATATCGATAAAAACACCCTCGGGTGTGAAGCGGCCATATTTTTCTGCTAGCTCAAGTAGCAGGTGAGTCAGCCGGTCCCGATTCGAACGGAACAGCAGTGATTTCAGTCTTTGTTCCACTCGCTGTCGACGTAGTCCCATCAGTTTTGTGACACCCAGTGAGACCGTGGCATGTTGTTGCATCAGTTCTTGTATGATGGGGCCGGGGATGCGGAGAATCGTCGATTTCAGCATGGCCTCGGCGTATTCTTCGCGTTCTCCTCCACCCAGAATCGCCAGTTCTCCAAATAGTTCACCCGGTTCAATCAGAGCTAAAAGAGCCTGCTTACCTTCACCGGTGATGTGATAGAGTTTGATCCGCCCGGAGAGCAACAGAAATACCGAATCGCTGCTTTCTGTCGGGAGGTAAACCAGATTCCCCCGACCGAATTGTCGTACGGATGAGTTGCGTTCGACCTGCGCGATTTGATCCTGGCTCAGCCGTTCAAACAAATCACAGTTCTTGAGATACCAGAAATTTTTGTCCATTCAGACGAACCTTGTCCCTGTTTCAATCAACAGGAAATGGCAGAAACAAACCATGAGAGGTAATTCAGTTGAAATATAATATATAGGTATTGAAGTACTTTTGAGAACCCCCGTTTCCCTGAAACAGGCGATTTTTCCGCTGAGTTCTCCTCAGATGAAGCAATTATGGACAAGAGAATCCTGTCAGGATGTCTGTTTTTGCAGGAGTTCGGTGATGATTTGCCGGGGGGCACCAATATCGACAACATGGACGGCGCCCGTGAATTGTTTCGATTCAGGAATCGCGAACCCTTTTTTTTCAGCTACGAATGTTGCGGTCTGTGCGGCAATGATGCAGTCGCCGAGTGAGAGTCCCGTATCACAGTCGAGGCCGGATGGGAGATCGACGGCCAGTTTGTTTCCAGCAGCTTGGTTGACGATTTGAATGGCGGTCGTAAACGGGGGGCGAATCGTGCCTTGGACACCGGTTCCCAGGAACGCGTCAACAATCCAGTCTGCATCGCTCAGAAATGTGCGTAAGGCATCTGGATCACTTAAAACGGGGTCGGATTGGATGGGAATTCCCATCCGCGATGCGACCTGATAATTGATGGCAGCGTCTCCCGTGAGGTGCTCAGGATCGGCTAACAGAAAAATTTGCACGGGGATCCCGGCGTTGTCCAGATGGCGGGCAATCACAAATCCGTCTCCGCCATTATTGCCTTTGCCAGCACAAATTTTGACGGGACCGGTTACTTTCAGGGACAAAAGCAGCTCAAACACGCCCCGACCGGCATTTTCCATTAATGCAACTCCAGGCAGTCCAAATTCTTCAATCGTGCGTTGGTCTACACTTCTGACTTCAGCACGGCTGAGCCGTTTAATTGGGGACATTTTTTCCTCGTTTGGTGAATTTGAGACATCAATGGATATCAAAAACGGCGAAAAATCGATGAAAGTAAGGTTATAAACAGTGGTTACGGGGTTTTCACCAGACTGAAATTAAATTACGATCTCACAAAACGCGGGCGGCACATCTTCCCGGTCACTTTCAAAATGGAAATTCTTAGTCTCCAACAGGATACTTCTGGAGAGTTTGCAGTGATAGATGAATATTCTGACCGATGGGCTCTGATTACGGGTGCTTCATCCGGAATTGGCTTGGAATTTGCGCACCGTCTCGCTGCACGGGGGATGCATCTGGTTCTGACCGCACGCCGTCAGGAGCAACTCGAACAGCTCTCTTCGGAACTACTGACCCGTCATGGCACGAAAACCGAAGTGATTGTGCTGGACCTCTCCGAGCACGATGCGCCCCAGAAATTATATGACGAAGTCAAACGTCGTGGCGTGCAGGTTGAGTTATTGATCAACAATGCTGGTTTCAGTGTGGTTTCGGATATCGCCTCGACCGATCGGGAACGGGTGATGCAGATGGCACGGCTCAATATGGGGGCTTTGACCGAACTGACTTATTTCTACCTGCCCGAAATGATGGAGCGGGGACACGGGGCCATCATCAATATTGCCTCAGTCGCTGCATTCCAGCCAGTAGCGTACATGTCAGCTTATGCGGCCAGTAAAAGTTATGTGCTGCATTTCAGCGAAGGACTATGGGCCGAAGCACGTGATAAAGGGGTGACAGTGACAGCACTCTGCCCCGGAACGACTCAGACCGAATTTTTCGATGTCGCCGGCGTGGAAGGCTGGCTCAAAAAACACCGTTTTCAGACCGTCGATCAGGTGGTCAAAACGGGCCTCAAATCGCTGGAGAAAAAACGCCAGTATTCTGTTTCTGGCTGGGGCAACTATTTTCTGTCGCTGTTGGTCCGGATCGCGACCCGGCGAACCGTAGTTGTCGAATCAATGAAGTATTTCCGGCCGCAACCACAAAAAGATAAGAAGAAAAAGTAAACGTGCGTATATGCAGCTGCGGCTGCCTCACAAGTATGCGTGTCAAAAATCGCTTTTTTAGCCGATTTTGCTTTGAAAATAGCTGGGCAAGTTGACGGCGTGACGCGATTCTCAGTATAACAGTCGTTCCCATTTTTGGAATTTCGGAGAAGGTATATAGATGGCTTCCAAATCAAAGATTGAAAAACAAAAACGAAACGCAAAACTCGTTGCAAAGTATGCAGCATTACGCGAAGAACTGGTTGCAAAAGGCGATTACGCAGGTCTGGCTAAACTGCCTCGTAATTCCAGCAAAACACGTCTTCGTCGTTTATGCCAGTTGACCGGTCGTCCTCGTGGTAATTACCGCAAGTTCCAGATTTCTCGTATCGCATTACGAGATATGGCATTAGACGGCCTGATTCCAGGCATGAAGAAATCAAGCTGGTAAGCTGATCGTTTTTACGAGGTTGAAGGGTGTTGCCTTCAATCCCAGCCAGCATTTTTAAATCAGCGTCGCCCCAGTTTCTGGGTGTCCCTTGTTACGGCGCATGAAACAGGAAAAACACCATGTCAGTCGGTTTATCACGTAAAGAGATCGTCAAACGACGAAAAAAACGAGCTCGTCTGAAAAAGAAGCTCAAATGTCGGTTCTGTCCGGATGGAAATATCCCACGTCCCGTCTATGTCGATTACAAGGATCTGAGAACCCTGCGTTCTCTCCTGGATCGTGAAGGACGTATTCTGCCTCGTCGTCGTACAGGCACCTCAGCTCTGTATCAACGGGCTGTCCGTCGTGCAGTACTGCGAGCACGCTTCATCGGCCTGCTGCCTTACGTTGCAGAAGACTAAGCGGCAGACACGCGAAACAAATAAAAAAAAGGCTTTGGACCAGATAGTTCAAAGCCTTTTTTGATGCGCAATACATAAACAATGTTTACCAGTTCAAACCGGTGGGAAACGAGTCGGTCTGAAAGGCGTCAAACAGACTATGTTCCCGTTTTTCATCTTGGTCGATGGTCGCTTCGGCACAGGATTCTTCGGTTTCCCAGATCACGACTTTAACGGCCTGCACGCCGAGTTCATTGAGTACGCTCGGGCAGACTTCATCCAGTAAATAGCGGGCCATATTTTCCGCGGTTGGATTATAAGGCAGTACGAAGTATTTGGTGGGCTCGACCATGCGGATTGCATTCAGGCCGTTTTCGTCTTCGACGTTGAGTAGAAACCCGTGGTCCCAGTTTTCATCGATCCAGCCTTTGAGCAGTGCTTTCAACTGCGCAAAATCAATAATCCGCCCGACGGCGTCGGTTTCCGGGCCGGTCACATAGAAGTCGGCGACATAGTTGTGTCCGTGAAAAAACTGGCATTTTCCTTCATGACGAAAGAGACGGTGTCCCGCATTGAACTTGACCCGACGCATGATTGTCATACCCATGATACTCACTCAACCTCTAAACTGACTTTGAAAATTTTAAATGGATCGTTAACTGTCCAGCAGCGATTTCATACCCTGCGTGATCACGGCGTCGACCTTCGGATCACAGAAAGCAACGCTGACTTC
The DNA here is from genome assembly GCF_007744675.1 of Gimesia alba. NCBI lineage: Bacteria > Pseudomonadati > Planctomycetota > Planctomycetia > Planctomycetales > Planctomycetaceae > Gimesia > Gimesia alba. The sequence goes on along the minus strand of NZ_CP036269.1, from coordinate 7,713,751 downwards.
ATATCCGCCGGCCGGGTATTCTTCGGCAACCGGTATGTACCACGGCCCGCCGTCACCATAGGCGGCGGTGGCGATAAACTGATCGGGTTGAATACTCTGTGCCCGTATTTGATATTCGATAAAACTCTCGGCCGGCAGATGCAGCGTTTTGATGTCGTTCATCTGCAGCGAGCTGAGGGTAATCGGAACTTTTTTCTGCAACCGTTGTAACCAGGCGAGCATGTAGGAAGGTCGATTCCGGTTCACGACACTGTTGGCTTTATTCGAGATCGTCTTTTTGAGTTCCTGCTCGTTAAACGTGTCTCTGACCGGTGGGAGAATGTCATGTGTCTTCCAGGTGACATGTCCGATCGGTTCCGGCTGTAACTGTTTTTCAGAAGCAATCATGCCGTCATAAATCCGCCGCGCCAGAATCGCTCGCAACGGTTTGGAGCCATCGTTGTATTTGCCGGCTGAAATGTTGCCAGCACAACCGGTGAAGTAAATGTGGGTGCAACCCGGTTCTTCCTGCTGGCGTTGTTTACGGGCAATGCCGGTAAAGTCGCTGCTGACGCGTCCGTCGCCGTAATAACTCATGGGATGTGTGGCGTAATAGTGGCAGGAAACCAGCTTCTTATCTTTGTTATAAAAGGCGATCGTTTTCAGGAAAGGATCGATAGTCCCTTCGGTCAGGCTTCGCAGCCGTTCGTCTTTACAACTGCTGCCCCGCATGCGAACGATTTTTCCGTTCTTGTCCCGATCGATGCGGCGGTTCGAGGCAACCTTATCGACTTTCCCTTGGCTGTGTGCGACGTGAGTCACTGGCTGCGCCTTGGGAATTGCCATCGCAACCGCTTTGCGGGCTTTGTCCAGGCATTCGCTGAAAAAATCGAGTTCGACAATGTGCGGCAGGTCACCTTGTTCGAGTACGATCTGTTCGGCGTTTAAGCAGGCAAACGGTGCATTGTGTTGATGCACGCATTGCACGGCGACGCGGTCAATGCTGGTGCCAGCAGCGTCCGCCAGCGCTTTCCGCCAGGCGATGTGGGCGTCGTTTAACAGGCCCGTCCAGTCAACGGCGCAGACGACAATAGGCTTGCCTGCACCCAACAGCACATAACCGATGGCTTCGAGTGAATCATCGTAGCCGACAACCGGTTTGATCCAGCCGCCGCAGAGCGAGTGCCCTTTAGGTGGCGACACATCAAAACGAAACGGGGCAATTTGCAGATTCGGGTTTTGTGTGGTCTCTTCACGATTGGCAAAGACCCACTCTTCGAGAGAAAACGCACTCCCGCTCGCAGCCAATGAGGCAGCTAAAAAATCACGTCGACTGAAATGGTTCATGATTCACCTGTGGTGGTTATCCCGTTTACAGTTTTGTGGGGTTGGGAGCGTCTCCATAGACCTCTTTCGGGTCAAATACTTTTTCGGTTTCAGTAAATTCCAGCCCCAGCCCTTTGTCCTGCACTTCCTCTCCGACAGGAACGCGACGGTAAAAGCAGGATCGATAACCGACGTGACAACTGGCGCCGCCACCCAGAACATCGACGCGAAGCCAGATTGTATCCTGGTCATCATCGATCAGCAGGGCTTTCACTTTCTGGACGAGGCCGCTGGTGGCCCCTTTGTGCCAGAGTACCTGACGGCTACGGCTCCAGTAGACGGCTTCACCCAGTTCAATCGTTTTCTTGAGCGCCTCTTCATTCATGTAGGCATGCATCAGCAATTCACCCGACGCATAGTCGGTGGTGACGACGGGAATCAGACCGTCTTTGTCAAATTTCGGAGCCAGCTCGTTTCCTTCTTCCACCTGTTCGACTGAAGTCCGTTCAGAGAATTGAATTCCATCTGACATGATATTGTCTTTCCTCACTTCGTTATGATCTTTATCTGACAGTGGAAAAAATCTCCACTGCTAACTGTCTTTCTGGGTTTTGGATTTCCCCTGGGGTGTGATGCTTGATCGATCCCCGGGGAAGAAACTGCGTGGCTGGATACATCATACGCAAAGGATGATGTCAGACACATCGTTTGAGACACTGTTCAAGTGAAAATCAGCAGATTTCCAGCTAACAGCTACGATTTTGCTACTCTAAAATAGTAAACCTAATGGTGGGGCAGGTCAGTAGATTCAGCAGGGATTTTAAGAGGTTTCACAGAATAATCGGCGTTAACCCGAGGATCAGTATACATGCGCGATCTTAAATGAAAACAGGAATGATGTAGTTCAAGTTCTATCTGATAAAACAGACCGTTTTCGAATTCAAAAGTTCGCTGTATTTTAGGGACTTATTGAGATACACTCATGAAGTAGGACGCGCCCCGTTAGTGTAAACTTGCATCATGCTGGAGATTTTTTGCTTGATCAGATCGCGAAATGAGCGGGGGGAAAGGACTTCAGCTTGATCGCCGAAACTCAAGGCCCAGTCGGAAATCCGTTCGAGGCTGTCGACCTCAGCACGGAATTCAATCGAGCCCCCCTTCAGTTTCTTGATTTCCTGTGATTGATCCCAACACATCTGAGAGACCGTTTCCGCAACACTGCTTTTGAAACGAATTTTGACAGGGATGGTTTTACGAGATTGACGGGCTGGATCCCATGAGGGGGTCAGATATCGGTCCAGGTTAAAGCGGGACGGTTTCTTGAATGATTCCTCCAGGATTTCCGATTTCAGAATTTTCAACAGTGGAAACACTTTAATTCCGCGATCCAGCGAAGACCGCCCCACAACAAACCACTCATGATTCGAATACAAAATATGATACGGGCTGAGCATTGTAGAAAGCGTTTTCTTTTCTTTGCCGCCAGCATAGTGAATTCGGACGTTCTTCTTTTCGATGGTCGCTTTAAGCAGATTTTTGTAATGAATTCCGCTACGCATGGTCGGATTGAACGGAGGAAACCAGATCGAAATCGACTGGGCGGCATCGATCACATTTTCCCGTAAAGAGTCGGGTAAACTGTTTAGAACTTTGGTTGACGCCGACCGAGCGAAACGATGCACGGGGAGCCCGACGATTGCTTTATCGAGATCCTGACATAAAACAAGCAAGGCGAGTACTTCTTCAAAGGTCAGATCTTTGAAGGGAACGATGGTTCTCCAGGGGAGCGTATAGCCCTGTTTCTCTTCGTCATACAGAACGTAGATTCCGGATTCCTGGAGAGTTCTCAGGTCCCGAAACACGGTCCTGCGGCTGACTTCGCATTCGCTCGCAAGTTGTGCAGAATTGTAAACTCGTCCCGACTGTAGCAGCGCAATCAGTTTCAAGAGACGATGGATTCGTCCAGCCACCATTAATTAACTTTTGAATGCTTTCCACAGGCCTGGTCAGTGGCGGGTTTTCAAACCCGTATCCTCAAGTTGGATCGTTTCTCAGAGAATTCGTAAAAATCAACGTTTCGGAACTCTAATGAAACCAGCCAACTGTTGTATTCAACAATCGATGGAGATGGGCATCGATACAAGTGCAAGGCAAGTGAAAAAAGCGGCTGCGGTATTCCACTCACATCATTCGTCTAAATCTAGCATGTACTTATGGAAAAAAGTACTGGAAATTTGAAATGACGTTTCAAAAAAAGCCAATGCTCGATTTTTTAACCTGAGCAGATTGTATCATTGCGACAATCTGAATAATCCCACCTGCCTTCAAGTCGACGAATATGACGTGATTATTAGTCGACAAAGCTCCTGGCAGGTCGGAATTCAAGCTCCAGATTGTCCGCTGTCTCAGAGATCGGTAATTCATCCTGCTGAGCGGAAACCTGTCTGATATCAAAGGCAGGCTCTTCTCCCTTGGCATCAAGCACGACTTTGACAGCTGTATCGATGCTTGTGTCAGCAAATGGATTTCTGCTTTCAGGAGTAGAGATCTCCAACCGCGCTGCTGGTTCAGCGGGGGCAGCTGGTACCGGTGGTGCGTAATCCGGACTCATCTCTGGTTCGGGTACAGGTAGAATATCCGGTGTCAGACCATCCTGTTCCGATGAGTACGATGCGTCCCCATTTCTAGGCATGACACCAACCTCGCCAATGTAACCTTCCGCCACAAAGGGCTCGGGTTTGCTACGCAGTTTGTGGGCATCGATACCATGAGTTCTTGCCCAGGCACGTCGGAGGGCCTGTTGATAAGCCACTGGATTCCATTCGCCTTCCATTAAGTGGACGTTGTTGTGTTTCAGCAAAGTCCCTTTCCATTTGTGGAGGTTCTTAATCGCGACATTATAAGCCACCAGAGAGCGATAGTATTCGGTCTCGGCTGCAGCCAGACTGGATTGAGCACGCAACAGGGTATCAAGAGTTGTCGTACCCGCTTGAACTTCTGCATCAAACAGCTCGACTCGTCTACGAGCTGCACGCCAACGATTGAAGTTGGATTGTGCTGTCGCGTAGTTCTTGGTCAGATCCTGAAATGTGATTGCCAGTTCCTGGCTGACATCCATTTCCTGCGCCTGCAACACAGCTCGCGCTTTCGACAAGCGAAACTCCAGGTTTTCGACCTGAGCATGTGCAGACCGGAAGCCTAACGGCATGCTGAATTCGAACCCGAGCGTCCAACTATCCTGATCGTTTTGCATCAGTGTTCCATAAGCGCTATGCAATCCCTGAGCGGTAATCCCATCGTTATTTCTCTGACTTAGCAGTTTATCGCCGAACGCATTCACCTGATAACTGGAAACCAGGTCCAGTCGCGGCTTGGTCAGGCTGGTTGCTGCCAGACGTTGAAATTCGAGACTTTTGATATTCCATTTCTGCTTACGGAGTTCGACACGGTGTACCAGCGCTTCCGTCAGGCACATGCTCCAGTCAGGAGTAAACTCGGCTGCAATCGGATCATCAATCGGTCGGATGATTTTCCCATCATTCACCGGTAAACCGACCAGTCGGCGGAATCGGCTTTCTGCCGTGTATATATCGCTGCGTGTGGCCTGGACTAACGATTGTGTTTCAAATAGACGGTCTTTCGCCTGGGCTTCGTCGGCTGGTTTGAAGTTACGAGTACCACCGGCTTCCAGTTTGGCATGTGCTTCCCGCCAACTGCGTAATGCAGAATTACGAGCGACAACCTGGGTATCGTACAGGCGGTAAGCCAGGTACAACTGCCAATAACTTTCTTCGATGTCCGAAATCAGATTTCGCACGTTTTTCTCAAAGTCAGCCAGCACGAGGTCGTTGTTGATGCGAGCAATCACAACCCCCTGGCTCACACCGGTAATTCCAGTAAAACCAGAACCGATCGGGCCGGCAATTCGCGTGTATTCGACTCCGGCTCCTGCCAGGAATGGCTGACGATAAGACAGCCCCGTGTTGCCGGCATAGTTGGAAGGAAATAACTGACTGGTTGAATTGCTGCCCGTGTAATTCCAGTTATGCGAAACAGCAAATTGCCCACCGTTGGCAAACGTTTTGGAAAGTCCAGATTGAAACTGTCCCGTTTCCTGAGTCAAAGTACCGCCGGGAATACCGCCGAAAAACGGGCTGTTCTGGACCTGTTCCGAGCGGCCCCAGAGCATGTTCGTCGTAAACGTAGTATCAAAAGCAGACAGCGCCGCTTCAACACCGCGAGATCCACCCAACAGTACGTTGGTTTCCTGAATCGACGGGTCAAAAATACTAGGCGTTCCGTCCGGATTATTTAATAAGGAGTTTCCGTTTGTCCCCAGCGTTCCGGAAACACGAATCACTTCGCTGTTGGCCAGACCCAGATGGATCGCATCCATCAACGGTAAGTCCCAGATTTCATCCTGAGAGCGGTCTGCCAGCGTCCGTGGCTTTCCAGAGAACGTAATCTCTTCCGGGGTTTCTTCATAAACTGCCGGATATTCTATCTTAGTGGCAACATCTTCATAATATTGAAGCTCTTTATCACCCAGGTAATGCAGGTCTGTATCTGTGCCCAGTCCATGACAACCGACAAGTTGGCTGGTAATTAAGCATCCACAGAAAAATTGGTGTAACTTCTGACGAAGGTTCATGTATCCATCCTTAAAGACATGAACGTCGATTATGGTTACAAAGCGTATTTTCATAACCACTTAGGGTTCATAATCGATAGTACTTTCAGGGAGAATTCACCAATGCTCGGAGACAGTCAGGGTTAGACTATGCACCTGGATGCGCACAGCAATCTGCCTGTTTGGTAAAATCACTACATTCGGTATCGGCGATTCAATCGTTACATCTTGACTTTTTTGACGATTGGTCAAAATTCAATCGATTTTGAGTGTCTGGCCCGAATTCCGTGTAGGGTTTTCCCAGTAGTTTCTTGACCAGAATGAGTTCGCCAGCGTCGTTTTGCTCAATGAAATGACCCAGAAACTGCAGGAGATAACCGGCTACAAATGCGATTCCGGCATAAATCCACTCTCCCGCCAGCCCAAATCCGATCAATCCGCCAAAAGTCAGGGGAACCCCGATCAAATGCAGGAGCTGATTGGCTCGATTTTCATGGCGGAGGAGGTAATTGTGCATAAATCGCTGGATCATTGGATTCCCTGATCGACTCGAAAAGTAAGCGACAGCCATCGCGTATAGTTGAAAAGCCAATTCTGTTTTGATACGGTCACTGCTTGCCTGTGAACTACATAATTAGTATCCACCAGTATGGCCTTTGGTTTCAAGAGTCAGCAGGCGAAACGCATTATGTTCATGCACTTGAGATCCTGGTCGCATTCCCCTTTTGTCAGAAGTATTTGAGGAAACGATGTATAAAGTCACATTAATTCCCGGAGATGGAGTTGGTCCGGAAATCGCCGAGGCTACAAGAAAATGTGTTGATGCGACAGGTGTCAAAATCGACTGGGATGTCCAGGAATGTGGAATCGAAGTCATTGAAGCCGAAGGCGGTGTACCCGATCGCGTCATGGAATCGATTCGCGCCAACAAAGTGGCTTTGAAAGCTCCGATCACCACACCGATCGGAAAAGGCTTCCGCAGTGTGAATGTCTTTCTGCGACAGGAACTCGGCCTCTATGCCTGTGTTCGTCCCTGTAAAACTTACAAAGGCGTGCGGACTTACTTCTCCGAATCCAACGTCGACCTCGTCGTTGTTCGCGAAAATACTGAAGACCTCTATGCCGGTGTCGAATTCCAGGCCGGTGAAAAGAATACCGCGGCTTTGATCGAAAAGATCAACGAATTCGCGACCGGTAAAAAGATCAACACCCCCCTCGACGAGACCGGCATCAGCATCAAGCCCATGTCCTATCAGGGAACCCGCGATATCTGCAACTATGCATTCAAATACGCGGTCGACAACAAACGCAAAGCAGTCACGTCGATCTGCAAAGCCAACATCATGAAGTTCACCGACGGTCTGTGGTACGATGAAACCCGCGCCGTCGCACAAGCCTATGGCGCCAAATTCGAATGGGCAGACCTCGCTGAAGGTGTTGCCCCAGATGCGAAACTGGCAGGCAACGTTCCCGACTGTGGCGGCAGCATTGAATACAATGAGCGTCTGATTGACAACATGTGCATGCAGCTGGTTCAAAAGCCCGAGCTGTACGACGTGCTTGTCACTTCCAACCTCTATGGCGACATCCTCAGTGACCTCTGTGCCGGTCTGGTCGGTGGTCTGGGTGTGGCTCCCGGTTCCAACATCGGACCCGAGTCGGCTATCTTCGAAGCAACTCACGGTTCTGCTCCCAAATACAAAGGACAGAATAAAGTGAATCCGGTCGCTTTGATTCTGTCTGGTAAAATGATGCTGGACTACCTCGGCGAACACGACGCTGCTGCTAAACTGGATCAGGCAGTCGCCGACGTCATCGCCGAAGGCAAAGACGTCACCTACGATCTGAAAGACGATCGCAACGATCCCACCGCCGTCGGAACTCAGGAAATGGCAGAAGCCATCTGCAAAAAGATGCAATAATTTCTGAGCGACAACTAAAATGGTAATTCAACGATGCAGAGCAAACTTCAGGCTCTGCATCGTTTTTTATTGATATCAGCAAAACTGGCTCCTGAAAAAAATGGACTTGACGGCAACCCGCCATTCTGAAAACTGATGCGTCTTTAGCGTCGCGTGCGAGAACACCACAGATCCACCTGAATCGCCAGAACCGCTAAGAAAATCAGCACCACAAAACTCCCTCGTTTCAGCACGATTTTCAAAACCTCTGCTCATGCGACCCCCGTTTATCGCAACGCTTCGCAGCCGTTTGATAAAAGTTCGTATGCACTTCATAAAACTTCATTTCTGTTCAATTGACGTATGCAAAACCAGTTCATCACAATCTCTTGACACTCCCACGCCGTTAACCAAAATCAGCAAAATACCAAAAATCATCGTAGGGGCAGGTCTATGTGCCTGCCCGCCAGTGACAGCCATCCATCCCCATAACCATTCGACTATTTCTAAACCAATCCCACCCTGAGCGGCAAAACGCCAGCTGCCGTTTCTTCAACAACAGGGTTCCAACACCAATTCTACAAAATCGTCTTTGCCTCTCAGAGATGAAAACTGGTAAGATGATTGGATGAGCAGTTCGACATAGCGACTGAACTAATCCGAGGCACGCCGATGAAACCCTTCAACCAAAAACGAGGACGAATGCAATGGGCATGGATCGCAGGCATCCTGGTGCTTGTATGTGCGTATCTGCTGACCAAAGACAACCAGCGTCCCTTGTCAGTGGTTGAACAACAACTGGTAGGTGAATGGATCGGCACACCTCCGGGGCTCTCGCGAATTTTCAAATCGGATCGAACCTTCCTGACGTCCAACGGTCAGTTTGCAGGCGTCTGGCGCATTGAGGAGGGAGTCTTAAAGGTCACCGCCTGGGAACCGTATGAGCTCCCCCGCTCTCTCAGTCTCACTAGTCTCAGACTGTCTTATGACTCAATGCTGCGATCTCGTAAAAAAGAAATCTACAAGTGGAAGATTGAATTTCCCGACAACGGTAATCAGCACACGCTCAGTCATCCGGTCGACAAATTGCACCCCGACGGAAAATGGCTCTGGACTCGGCAAGCAGACAAATAAAATAGCGCTCGACCAGAATTTCACATCAATTCATATCAACATTTCCACCATGAGCGGGTCGGCGCTAGCCGCCGGTATTGAGTTGGGGCGTTGTTTCAAAACCGGTGGCTAGCACCATTCCGCTCACAAGAACAACAACCGATAAACCGTTCGTGAAATTCGTGTTAGTAAAAGACAGAGAGATCGACGAATTCCATTTTTTGATACAGTAAACACATCCAATCATTCAGTTTCACCGAAACCAAATTCGAAATAACGTGTTCAATCATTATCCTCAATCACAAAAGGTCCGCGCTCACATGATCATCGTTTCCATTCTAAACCCGTGCGGCTCACTGAAAAGGACTCAATATGAAAACGCTGCCCCTCTGTCTGGTATTGAGCGTCTCTGTTCTGATTTCAGGAATCAGTTCCGCACAGGCAGACAAGTATAACCCGCTGGAAAAACAGAAAAGCCGCCTGCCGGAACCAATTGACATCACGATTCAGGACTCAAGCCGCCAGCGCGACATTCCTCTGCGGATTTATCTGCCAGCACAAAAACAGCCAGCGCCTGTTGTCTTATTCAGTCATGGACTGGGAGGAGCACGCACCGGCTCTCAATATCTGGGCAAACACTGGGCGTCCCACGGTTATGCTGTCGTCTATCTTCAGCATCACGGCAGTGATGAAACGATCTGGAAAGACGTGGCACTGGGGAAACGCCTCAAAGCATTAAAAGGAGCCGCATCGCTGCAAAACAGTCTCGACCGTTATCAGGATGTGCCAGCCGTTCTGGATCAGCTCACTGAATGGAATGCCGACACGAAACCTCGTTTCCATCAACGGTTTGATCTGAAACGCATCGGCATGTCGGGGCACTCCTTCGGTGCCGTCACGACACAGGGAGTCAGCGGCCAGTCATGGCGACTCATCGGCAAGCGATACACCGATCCTCGCATCAAAGCCGCCATCATGTTCAGCCCCAGCGTGCAAGGCAGGGCCAATCCCGAACAGTCGTTCGGTCAGGTCTCCCTTCCCTGGCTACTGTTGACCGGCACCAAAGACACGTCTCCCATCAACGACACCTCGGTGGAAGACCGTCGCAAAGTTTATCAGGGGCTACCGGACACCATCGATAAATACGAACTCGTTCTGTTCGACGCACAACACTCCGCATTTTCCGACGGCAGACAGCGCCTGGGAATGCCTCCCCGCAATCCTCAGCACCATCCGATCATTCTCGCCGTCACCACCGCCTTCTGGGACACCTACCTGAAACAAAATCAGGACGCCCGCCAATGGCTCCAGGGCAAACCCTGCCGCCAACTCCTCGCCCCCGAGGACGAATGGCAGTTTCAAAAAGCGAAGTAAATTTCCTCAGGCAAAGAAGATTGCACCCTCCTACCCTGAGCGGAATGGCGCTAGCCACCGGTTTTGAACCAACGCTCCAACTCAAAACCGGCGGCTAGCGCCGACCCGCTCACAAGAACGATGCCCGAGAATTCACTCGTGAATTCCGCGGTAGAAAAATCGACTACTTGAATTACGTTCCCAATTCGAAATCAAGCTCTCGTGTGCCACTGTCGGCTGGCCCGACAGTGCAGCTTCAATACCTAATGAATCCCTACCCTGAGCACTATTCCGCACACAACGACAACGCCCAAAAACACAAGATTCTTTTTAGTTTTCTTCGTCCTGATCTTTTTCCCTCGACTGAGTCGTTAACCAGAGGGGCACATGCAGGTCCCAGTAGATCGCGGCGCTGCGCAGGACTAAAATGAAGAGCGAACAGGTAATTCCGAATTCGACAGGATACGCGGGGAGCCAGCTCAGGCCGACGACATACAGCACGCAGCCGCAGGTGACCGGGATGGCATAGAGTTCGCGGCGCATCAACAGTGTTGGTTGACCGGCGAGGACGTCGCGCAACAGGCCGCCGCCGATTGCCGTCAGCACGCCCATCAGGATCGGCGCGAGGGGCATGCCGAACTCGATCCACATCACTTTTTGCGCTGCCTGGATCGCAAACATGGAAAGACCCAGCGCGTCGAGGTACAGCATCGTGCGATAGATCTCCTTGCGTGTCAGCAGGCGCTCGGTGAGAAAGGCCACAAAACTGGCCGCCAGCGCGACCCAGATATAGTTAAGGTCAGCCGCCCAGAAGACGGGGACTCCCAGGATCAAGTCGCGAATCGTGCCGCCCCCGATGGCCGTGATCAAACCCAGCACGCACGCGCCGAACAAATCAATGCCCCGCGGCGTCACCGCCAGCACCCCGGTTACCGCAAAAGCGACCGTGCCCACCATCCCCAGCAGATATTGTAAGGTTGCTACGTCCATCGTTGCTGCATCATTCAGAAGTTAGTTTTTATCTGTCGCCACGAAAACGATCCCCGAGGCGACAGCTTCTATTCTAAGGCGAGCCATATAACATACGAGCCTGCGAGCGGCGATTCCCGGAAAATAGTCAGGTGGCGTAAGGAAAAACGAGTGATCGTTGTATCACCAGCCCGATCAGGTTTCGAATGGTTTCTGCATACTGGTTTTGTGAGCGGGTCGGCGCGAGCCACCGTTTTTGAACCAGCGACCCCAACACACAAACGGCGCCAGGCGCCGTGCCGCTCACTTTGTGGTAGGGGTCGACCCATGTGTCGACCCGCAGTATCGACGTGGTTTGTGTGGCATGGTTCGATGTTTTTTTCCGGTTCCATTTGAAGTCTGAAATCGGATCGCACATCACCAGGCGGGCGGACACATGGGTCCGCCCCTACAAATTGGTCTCGAAATAACAGAACAATTTCGAACGGTTTCTGCATACTGGTTTTGTGAGCGGAATGCCGCTAGCCACCGTTTTTGAACCAGCATTCCCAACACACAAACGGCGGCTAGCGCCGACCCGCTCACTTTGTGGTAGGGGTCGACCCATGTATCGACCCGCAGTATCGACGTGGTTTGTGTGGCATGGTTCGATGTTTTTTTCCGGTTCCATTTGAAGTCTGAAATGGGATCGCACATCACCAGGCGGGCGGACACATGGGTCCCGCCCCTACAAATTGGTCTCGAAATAACAGAACAATTTCGAACGGTTTCTGCATACTGGTTTTGTGAGCGGAATGGCGCTAGCCACCGTTTTTGAACCAGCATTCCCAACACACAAACGGCGGCTAGCGCCGACCCGCTCACTTTGAAATGAGTCCGGTCCTTCAGAGCGAGAGTTCCTGAATTCCGTCCATCGGGATCTCCACGCCGACTCCAAACGGGGCCGCGTTGATAGTCGTCAGATCCAGTTCGCCGCCGGTGATGTTGACGCGGGCGAAGCCATCGTCCATCGTTGTGTACAAGTCGCCGTGCTGCTGCAGCATCAATTGGCTGATCTCCTGCGGGAACGGGGTCAGGCCGTTGAAGTAGTGGTGGCCGTTGCGTTCGACCGAGGTGTTGCCGAGTGCCGCCTGCGCCGCCAGGTCTTGCAGTAAGGCGACGGGGCCGATATTCACCAGATCTTCGCCGCTCATCTGATAGCGGCTCGTCTTTTCCGTCGCATTACGATAGTTGATCAGACAGCGATGGGCGGCCGCTTTCATGATGCCTTTGCAGTTTTTGTGGCTCGTGCCCGCGTAACCCAGTTTGAGTGCCTGGGCCAGCGCACCGAGCGTGGCGTCGGATTCATCAATGATCACGGGGGGACCGTTTTTCCAGTCGGCAATGTTTGCGATCGCAGGATCGAGGGCCACATCGCGATACAGGGGTTGTTCGATGAAGATCAGTTGTTTAAAGAATTCTTTCAACAACGGGTCAGCCTGAATGCGGTCCCAGAGTTCGACGAAGCGGGGGAACTCGCGATACTGCTCGTTGCCGTCCAGCGTGAAACCAAACCGGGTGCCGCAATGTTGGGTGATGACGCGGGCGACGGCCCGCAGCCGTTCCAGATCCCGTTCGACGTCCCCCTGTGCTTTCAGCTTGAAGTGATACAGTCCGTAACAGCGAATGCAGTCTTCCAGCGTTTGCGGCAGCCCATCGTCGATGCGGTTTTCGGGCGTCAGGTCGGCCGCCGTCAGCGGATCGGAGAGTCCCACCGTATGCCGAGCGATGATCTTGGATAAAGGCCGCGCGGGCAGAAATTCGTCCGGCGTGTGTCCTGCCAGTTCGGGGTGAATCGCCGCCAGATCGAGGCCGACGCGGTTCTCCCGCAGCAGCGTTGCCAGCGAACAACCCTCGGCTCGCGCCAGTGCATCGAGCAACGTCCGCTCGACCATACTGACGCCAAACTGCGCGAGCAGCGACGGAAACCCCTCTTCCGCGGCCCATTTCACCTGGGCCTGATACACCTGTTGCCAGAATTCAAACGCCGACGCAGCCGAGACCTCCCGCGCAAACCCGACGGCCCGCCGAATGACGAGCAGCATCTCGTCGATCTCCTGCGCGGCCTCTTTCTCAGGCGACTTATCAAACCACTTCGGCAGCAGCCCGTCCGCCGCGATGCCGGTAACAACCGTGCCATCAATGTCAAACCGACACCGCAAGAACACATGCGGCGCCGCCGTCATCACCGCAATCCCAAACCGAAACGGCATCCGCGTTTGAGTTTCCGTCCGATGCAGCGTGGCGTCGATCAGTTTAATCGCAGTCGTCATAAAGCGCGTCTTTCTAGGTTAATTAAAAGCAGGTTTGTCTGGGACGCATTATGACATATTGGTGTTAGAAATTGCAAAAGTGCGCAATGCCTGCAAATTGATCACTCTCAGTAAATCCTGTATTGAAAAATGTGGGTCTTAACATCGACTTCATATCAAAGGGTATGCAAGTACAGTTTGAGTCGGTAGATTACAGATAAACCTGCGGACTGAATTCGGATATCGGTCCAAGGTAGATATTCAAAAAAACTAAGCATTAGAGTTAGAAAACATGAATAAAAGCACGGTTCAATTATTTAATGAATTTAGTGAAATCATTTCTTTAAAAGAGTCCCTGGCCAAAATATATCCTCCCACGAGGTCCTTAACTGAGACGAGACGTATTCGCTGGGGGTTTGCAGACTTTGTACCTGATATTCAAGAATGGCTCGAAAACGAAGCGTTTGTTCCAATAGGATTATTTAAAACAGCTCCCGTCAGACCTCGGGTAACAAACACTCCCGATTATTATTGCTCTGCCTACTACCATCCGCAGGAACGAATTGAAGCCCTGATCTATAAATGGGTAGGTACAGCAGGATTTGAATTCGTACGTTATAACGTGGATTCAACCATCACAATCGCGACCACAGATATGCGAATGCTGACACCTGTGATCACACCTGATTTTTATCAACGAGTAGGTCCAGCTGCAAATCCCGTAGGACCAGATACAGATCTCGAGTTGATTCAAACGATGGATGACTTCTGGGCAGATGCCCGGGTAATGCTGGCGTCGCTGCGTGCAGAACCCATTCCTGAATGTGGATGTCTGGAACTGGATTCGGACGGATTTTTACAACGTTTTGAGGAACGTTATGCACGCCTGATGAAAGAAGTGGATCAGAAAATCGAGGCGTTTCTCGAATCAACAAAACCAGTTGGTAAACGTTATTGTTTATTCGACTTTATTCCTCAAGAACCTATAGAAAAAGCCACAAGGAGCAGTATTAACAGAATTAAAGAGTACGAATATCGCAAAACATCTACCGCATTACTCATTAGTAAAATCAACAGACTGGTTGAGATCTTGTGTTGCAAGCACTTGGAATTTCCTAGAGCCGTTACTCCCGAACGATATATGCAACAGGGAGTCGATGCAACACGGGATTATTTTTTTGGCAATTGGTGGCAGGAAGGTGAACTCTATCCAGGGTTGAGTGAGTCTGAGAAAAACAGAGAATTATCATGGTTCGAACCGTTCCTTTATGGCATGCTGTTCATGGCTCTCTTAGAGCAATGGCAAAATGTGGCGAAGCTTTGTTCCTGGCTCACATCAGATTACGAAATTGAAGATACCGATACAGAAGAAAAAGAGGTGCTGCTTGTTTTCAAATTAGTGGCATCCAGCCTGGCTCCCGAACCGATTTGTGAAGCAGACGACGTGAGAGCGGTCATCAAAAAATGCCGGCTGAAGAGGCCGAAGCTGTTGTTAAAAATCTGGGATGCCATTGAAACGCATGATCAAGAAGAGTTTGAACATGCGATGGAGGAGTCTCTGACTCTCTACTTTGAATCGGTTGATCCCTACATCAAAAAAGGACATTTCAAATTCTGTGTCGCGAAATTTCAGACGGTTTTATGCCTGATCGCTCTGAAGAAAGGTCTCGAATTTCCAACGTTACCTGAAAAGTTAGCGGCTGCTCTGGTTATAAGAGAAACACTCGGGCTTGAGCAGGGCGTCTGACTTTATCACAAAGGGTTTTTTTATGAGTTACAGCCTGGTCGTTTATCTTGTCGATCAGAATCAAATCAGCCGTGTTGTTAATTCCAAAGATTCTGATTTATTCAATGAACTGAAAGAACATTTTTTAGATGAACATGATGAGGATGAATGGGAAGAAGAAGATTTTAATGTAAAAACAGGCTTAGAGCATCTGGTATCTGGGGCCCCGATCAGTGAAGAGGATCGGCATATGGTAGGATATGGATTGGAATATCTCTGTCAATTTGTCGGCGGCGAAACGATGGATACAGACAGATTCGCATCAGTTCATTATGATTTTCTGGAAAAAGTAAAGTACGTTTTACCACTCGTAAATCGTGGTGCCCCAATTCCCACGATCTCTTTGGGAGATGATTTCCCCTACATTGGATATCTTACTCGCGATGAATGTAAGAAACTAAGCGTAGAGACAGAAGAGTTGGAACACCCTGATCAAGGGATTTTATTGGCCCAAAATGACTTCTTCAAATGGGTCGATGCAGCAGCGAGTGAAAATAAAGACCTGATCGGTTTTTATTATTAAAACTCTGTATATGTCTTTTTGGCAATCTGCGTATATCTTCCGGTTTCATTTCCCTATTCGTATCGATAATTCCATCGATCAGAATCTAGATCGTCTCTAAATCTCGCAGCCAGCTCTTCGTCTTGAATCTCAATGACAACGGTTTCTCCGCTGTTGTATTTTGGAACTAATGACGTAACAGCTTCTGCAAGTGACATAACTTTGTAAGAGACCAGGAAATTAACGATCCGGACAATACTAACATTTTCTATGTCATAGGTAATATAAAACTTAGCCATCAAAGTTACTTTCCAGACTGAGCAGGATCGACTTCAGAAATATTTCATTTTAAATGCAAGGCTGATTCAAGTAATGAATCACAGGCGTCAGGTCTGATTTAGGCGCTGATCCGGCACAATAGAGTAAGCCAATGGTTTATTGACATTCTAGAATGACCAGTTGTTCGGATGCGATATACATTTTCTCCCACTCAGAATTCCACCAGAAAATCCCGCACCTCCCCCAAAAACGGGTGGAGACATGTCAAAGTTTTGATACGATAGAGGGCAGAGTCTCGCCTTGAATTGTCCCACCATAGGAGTCTGCCCCTCATGTCTGATGCTTTCCTTCCGCAGCGTTTGTCTGATTCTCTGTCCCGCCGTGATGTTTTGAAACTGGGAGCCGCCGCGATGGCTGGGTCTGCTGGTTTGAACTGGCTGCAATCGGATCTCGGTGCCGCGGAAACGAAACGGCCTAAAGTGGCGGCCATCTATACGCAGTTTTTTTATTGTTCGCACGCGTATCATATTCTGCATCCCTTCCTGGGTCCGTATCTGTTTAATGGCAAGATTCAGCAGCCGCAGTGTGATGTGCTCTCGTTTTATGGCGATCAGTTTACCGACCGCGATCTCTCGCGGGGCGTTGCCCAAAAGTATGACATTCCTATTTATAAAACAATCCGCGAAGCGCTCTGCGTAGGCGGCGATGAACTGGCCGTCGATGCCGTCCTGTCGATTGGCGAGCACGGCGATTATCCCGATACGAAATTCGGGCAGACCAAGTATCCCCGCAAACGGTTCTTTGATGAAATCGTGAAGGTCATGAAACAGTCGGACCGCTTCGTGCCTCTGTTCAGCGACAAGCACTATTCCTATCGCTGGGACTGGGCGCGGGAGATGTATGATACGTCGCGGAAGTATGAGTTCCCGATGATGGTCGGCAGTTCGGTGCCTTTAGCACAGCGCACGATTCCGCTGGAGATTCCCGAGGGGACGGAACTGGAAGACGCCGTCTCCATTCATGGCGGGCCGATCGAGAAGTATGACATTCACGGGCTCGAAGTGCTGCAGTCGATGGTCGAATTTCGCAAAGGGGGGGAGACCGGCATTTCGTCCGTCCAGTTTTTGAAAGGGGACGACCTGATCAAAGCGGGTAAAGAGGGGCGCTGGTCGATGAAGCTGGCGGAAGCCGCCATGCAGGCCGAACTGGGGAATGCGAAACGGGGGCTCTTTGATCCGATTGGCAAGGAAGGTAAATCAGAGCCGCACGGCATTCTGCTGGAATACAAAGACGGCTTCCGGGCGACGATGCTCAAGATCGGTTCCAACGGCGTACGCTGGAATTTCGCCTGTCAGGTCAAAGGGGAACCGCAGCCGAAAGCGACGACCTTCTTCCCCGGCCCGTGGGGGAACCGCAATCTGTTCCGCGCCTTTGCGCATGCGATTCAACATCTGTTTGTCCACAAGGAAGAACCCTATCCCTGTGAACGGACTTTGTTGATGACGGGGGCCTTGGATGCCGCCATGCATTCATACTTTGAAAAAGGCTCGGCGAAAATGAAGACGCCCGAACTGGAGTTCTCCTATCAGCCGAAAAACTTTAATCGGTTTCGGGAAATGGGTGAGTCCTGGAAGGTGATCACGGCGGAGATGCCGCTACCGAAAGATTTTGTGGAAGCCGACCCGGAACCAAAATAACCGACGACTTTTTCACGCTTTTCATGGTATGTGCAGCCGGAAACGGGTTGTGTCGCAATTTCATGACGCGGGTTCCTTGCAGGAAACTGGTCAATTCAGGATATTGAGGACAAAATGGTTCTTTTATCTTCGAATTTATGATCCTGCCAGAGAGTTAGTGTCCCCAAGATGAAATATGTGCTCGTGATTCCAGATGGTTGTGCGGATGAACCGCAAGAAACGTTAGGGGGCAAAACCCCGCTGCAGGCCGCGCGCGTGCCCCACATGGACGCCGTTGTTTCCGAGGGAATCCTCGGCCGCACCGATACCGTGCCCGCGTCGATGCCGTCTGGCAGTGATGTGGGAACGATGAGTCTGTTTGGCTACGACCCGTTGGTGTATCACACGGGGCGTGCCCCGCTGGAAGCCGCCGCACAGGGGATCGAACTGGGGCCGCACGACTGGGCCATTCGTTGTAATTTTGTGACGATCACCGACGGCAACATGGCCAGCTTTACCGCGTCGCAGTTGCCCAATGAGGTGGGCGAAGAATTAATCGGCATTTTGCAGGAAGCGACCTCCGCCGATCCGCAGTGGGAATTCCATCAGGGGGTCAGCTATCGGAATCTGTTGATCTACCGGGCCCAAGACGCCGACGATCAGCCCTTTGGTACGGGAACCTCCACGACACCTCCGCACGATCTCACCGATCAATCGATTGAGCACGATCTCCCTTCGGGCAAAGGGAGTGAATTGCTGCTCGACCTGATGGAGCGCAGTAAGAAACTGTTTGCGAAGTCAGAAAAAAATCAGAAACGCGCTGATGGTCAACCGCCGGCGACGCAGATCTGGTTGTGGGGACAGGGCAGCCGTCCGGCGCTCACGCCGTTTCTGGATCAGTTTGGTAAAACGGGTGCGGTGATCACGGCGGTCGACTTGTTGCGTGGCCTGGGACGCTTACTTGGCTGGGATGTGATTGAAGTCGAAGGCGCTACCGGCTACACCGACACCGATTATGCCGCCAAAGGACGTGCCGCGATTGAAACGCTCAAGCAGTCCGACTTCGTCGTCGTGCATGTGGAAGCGACCGACGAAGCTTCGCATGAAGGGGAAGTCGAAGAAAAAATCAAAGCCCTGGAGAACATCGACGAGCACATCGTTGGCCCCGTGCATGACTATTTGAAATCACAAGGCGAGTATCGCATTCTGGTTTGTCCCGATCATCCGACGTTTTTGAGAACGAAGACGCATAGTCACGGCTACGTGCCGTTCGGGATCTGTGGTTCGAAAGTCCGCCCCGATCAGGCAAGCAATTACGACGAGGTCACCGCCAGCTCGAGTAATCTGTTGCTGCCAAAAGGGTATCAGTTGATGCCGTTCTTTTTTGGGACGTTGACGAACTAGTTGGGGTTGGAAGGCGTTTTCGCATTCACTGTTGGCAAGCCAACAGTGCCCACCCGGTTGTGTTTTTGGGCTACCACGAAAAACACGAAATGACACGAAAAAATGAGCTGGTTTTGTCTGGATGGGCAGTCCGGCTCGTTCCTTTTTCAGCGGCTGCTCTACCTGGGTGAAGTCAGCGTGTGCCACCGCTCGGCTTGCCCGACGGTGCCGTTCTAACAGGGCTCAAGCTGATCGACGGCGCTTGATTCTATTCGACTTCTCAAAAGCGGGGGGACACATGGGTCCCCCCCTACGAATTGGTTACGCATCAGAAAACAAATGCGAACGTTGCGTCTTGCTTATAACGGCCAGTCGCGGAGGATGCGTTCGACTTCTTCGGCGTGGCCGCTTTCATCGCGGACCATGTCTTCCAGCTGGACAGCCATGCCTTTGTCACCGAACTCTTCCGCTTCTTTGGCGCGGGTGGTGTAACCGGCGGTGGCATCCTGCTCGGCTGCCAGAACTGCTTCCAGCATTTCCCGGTTTGAGTGTGCTGCAGTGACTTTCGAGGGAACGGTGGTTGGCTCGCCGCCAAGTGCTACGATTTTATTCGCCAGATATTGGGCGTGCATCTGCTCATCGGGTACTTCGGCGAGGAAGAACTGTGTCAGTTGTGGCCGATAAGGGCCGGTGGCTTTGGCGGCGTACGTTGTATATTGAATGATGGCGGCCAATTCGTTCGCCAGATCCTGATTCAGCTTGTCAATCATTGATTGCTTGTCCATGGTTCTCTCCTGAATAATGAATAGGGGGACCCGCCTGTGATCCGCTAAATTTTAAAAAGCGCTTAATTCACTTTATAGATGATCATTCTACTGAATCAACTCTGGAAGATTAAGCACCCATGAAGAATAGTCTGAGGATCGACAGGAAATCGTAGCAAATTCAGGCTGAGGGGAACTCCTGAGATCGCACCTTGAGGAATGTTGCGTAAAGTGAAAAAAACGAATGATCGGACCCGCCACTTCGATAATGGGCCCCAGGTTAAGAATTTCGGGGTTCTTTTTGGGGGGTATATGGACTATGATTGTACTTAGCACACCGGATGCGTTATTTTGATCGCCGGTGTGTATGCTGTCGTTTTTGAGTATCAAAGTTTTAGATTGGGAGATTTGGGTGTCTGACTGGGTTGAACCTCTGGGAATGCGAATTCTCATTCGTAAAGACGAAAGTCGGCAGACTACGAAGGGGGGGATTGTTCTTCCCGATAAGGCGGAAATTCCGAACATCACGGGCCGCGTTGTCGAAATCAGCGTGCAAATCGAGCGCGATGATGACTTTCCGATCAAGAAGTACGATAAGGTGCTGTTCAATCCCAGCGAAGCCATTCCCGTTGATTTCGAACCGGACAATGTACTGTTCGTGGTTCCCATTGAAGATGTCGTGGCCGTCTTCCGCCGGGGCGATGCAAAAACTGATGAAGTCCGCTCGGCTGAAGAGCAGGAATACGAAGATCCCGACGACTGGGACGAATAAACGATGTGGATGTCGGCTGGCTTGAGTCAGCCGGACTGACCCGGCGTTTTAATTTCTTCCACCAGACTGGGCCGTTGATATCCGGCGGGAATGGAATCCAGGTTCCGATAGGCGACCAGTTCCGCGACGATGCTCAAGGCAATTTCCGGAACGGTTTGCGAGCCGATGTCGAATCCAAGTGGGGCATGCACTTTCGCTAGCGCCTCGCGCGGCGTGCCTGTGCGCAGCAGATCTTCGAAGATCAGTTTCACTTTGCGTTTGCTGCCGATCATGCCGATGTAACGGGCTTCTGTTTGTGCCAGATGCCCGAGTGCCTCTTCATCATGATTGTGTCCCCGTGTCACGATGATGATGAAGGTGTCTTTGTTGACGGTCAGATCTGACAGCACGGTATCGAAGCTTCCCACAATCAGTTGTTTCGCGTCGGGAAAGCGTTCGGGATTGCAGTACTCCTGGCGGTCATCGACGGCAATGATTTCGAAGCCGACGTCACTGGCGAGCGCGGCGACTTTCTGTCCGATGTGACCGCAGCCGACAATTACGAGCTGACAGGTTTGCAGAAAGGTCAGATACGCGATGCCTGCATTTACATAGGGCCGCGGCCGATTCTTGATTGGCTTGAGCCCGTCCCACAATTGCGACGGTGGTTCGGGCTGACCTCGCCAGGCAACGATTTTTGAGTTCGCATCAATCAGATAGCGGTCGGTCTCGCTTCCGCCGGCAGCAGTCTCCGGGTTGATCACGACCGCTTCGGTACAGCCCTGATCACCTTCCAGCAGTTTCATCATGTTTTTGTAATACTCTAAATCGGCTTCACTTTTGATGGGATCGACGAGTACTTTCATCCGGCCGCCACAGATCAGGCCGTCATCCCAGCCGTAATCGCTGTCGAGTTGGAAGGTCATGATTTCCGGCGCGTCGGCATCAAACATTCTCAGAGCGCGGCGTTTGACTTCGGCTTCCACACAACCGCCGCCCAGTGTGCCCGCCTGCGAGCCATCGCGAAAGATGAGCATGGCGGCTCCCGGTTTTTGGGGTGTGGAGCCGCGGGTTTCGACAAGGCAGGTATAACAGACGGGCTTTTGCTGTTGAACAGCCTGTTCCAGTTCGAGTAATAATTCTCGCATGGTCGGTTACTTCATCAGATACTTAAAGCGTATTCAGGAGTGTCCGGGCCGCCTGCAGTTCGCGCGTCAATCCTTCGACCAGCGTCGGCTTCTGATCGCCGGGCAAGACTTCCCAGGTGTAGGTTTCAACTTCCAGGTGCGGCGCGTAGTCGAGTTCTTTTACGGTTGCCAAAGCTTGTTTTAATTCTTTGTGTGTGGTTCCGAGCGGCCCCAGCGATTTGGCGTCCACGGGCACATGGAAGTGAACTCGGAGTTTTTCCGTCTCTTTCAAACGCGGATCGGGGTCCAGCAGGAACTCGCGGGTTAAATCAACAATCCGATAGAGATCGCCCGTTTCCAGACTGCCGATGGTCTGATGCAGATAGCGGGGCTCGGCGTAGTTGGCGAGCAAAGTCCGGCCCGCTTCATTCTCCCAGGGTTGATCCAGTTCAATGGCATTGGAGATATGAATTTTATTGATGCGAATTTCCGCATGCGTGATTTGGCGAATCGAGCCAGGAATGTCTTCGAACTCGACGGCCTGATGACAGACATCGTAACAGGCTCCCAGATATTCTCTGACGGTTCCCAACAGTTGTTTTTTCGCAGCGCGTTCATAGAGCCGTTCAAAAAACACAATCAACTCGTGAGTGAATTCAATCACACAGAACGGCTCTGGCTCGATCGCCAGGCGAATCGTGCGGCCGGTCTCTTCTTTTAATTGTTTCAGAAACGTCGCCAGTTGAATCAGTTGATCAATGCAGGCATTGCTGAAATCGGCGGCGTGCTCGAATTGTTTGAAGCCTAGCGGAACCGTGGAAATGCTGCCTTCCGTTCCTTCCGGTAACAGGGCCGCCAGCACGCGGGCGCAGCCTTTGGTATACTCCAGGCGTTCGAGTGTGGACCAGTCTGGCAGATAGACATTTTCTTTCACGCGTTCGCTGTGAAAATTTCCGAACGGAAACGCATTCAATGTGTAGCAGGTCAGATCGCGTTTCTGGATTTCTTCGGCAAACCGCAGATGCCCTTCCGGCGTGGAGAGAATTTCTTGAATCACGGGTTCCGCCAGCCAGAGTCCTGCCGCCAGCGGTGCGTCCAGCTGTTGTTGAATCGGGAGTGTAAACTCATCGAGTTTTTGTAGAATTTCCGATACCGTCAAACCGGGATGCACGTTGGTGCAATAACTCAAAGGCAGTGTATTCAGCGTCATAGAACTTCCTCAGAGGGCCCTCATATCGGTGGGAAGTAGAAAACACAGCAAACCGGGCAATCTGCTGACAACTTCTATCATAACAGAGACAAACCTGCGGACTACCTGCTAAAAGCATTTACAGGCGGTGATTGCGGTTGTGGAACCCACTTTTCTGGTAAAGACAACTTGTGTTAACATGTAAGTTTAGCGACGATAACGGGTACGAACCTGCATGAAAACAGACAAAAAGCGGGTTTCTGACAAACTCGAACAGAAACTTTTTGTTATGCTGCGTGTTTAGTATAAGCGGGTCACTTACCCCAGAAACTGGGAGCCAGAAGTCAGTTGTGGTTACTACCGAAATCTTGAGTTCACCTTATTTACGCGATCCTGACGTGCAATTGATGCTGCGCGCCAAGGATGGAGATGAAGGTGCGTTCACTGAATTGGTGGCGAACTACCAGGACCGGATAGTCGGAATATTTTGCCATTTGCTGAGGAATCAGGAAGCAGCGGAGGATTTAGCACAGGAAGTCTTTTTGCGGATTTATCGCTCGCGTGCCAACTATGAGCCGAAGGCCAAGTTTTCCACCTGGCTGTTTCGGATTGCCAATAATCTGGCCAGCAATACGCGTCGCAATAAAGGCCGTCGCCGCGAGGTGTCACTCAATCCCCAGGATTCTGGCCCGTTGGGTATCAGGCCGGAAGAGCAGTTGCTGATGGAAAAATCAGGAATGATGCCCACCCGTCAGGCCGGTTTGAAAGAGACCCAGGCGGTCGTGCGACAGGCTTTGGAAACATTAAACGAGCGTCAGCAGATGGCGGTTCTGTTACACAAGTTTGAAGGCATGAGTTATGCGGATATCGGGACCGCAATGAAACTGTCTGAAGCGGCTGTGAAATCATTGTTATCCCGGGCGCGAGAAAACTTACGCGTGCAGTTGGAAAAGCATATTAACGGTTAAAACAAAAACAGGAATTCGTGGTAGAATCCTAACATGAAAAAAGAGATCAAAGAACAGGAACTCGAAAAGCTGGTTGCGTACCTTGATGGCGAGGTGACGGACCAGGAAGCGATCGAGGTTGAGCAATCTCTCTCAACAGATGAGGAAACGCGTGCGCACATCGATGCCCTGGAACGGACCTGGGAATTATTGGACAAGCTGCCGATCAGCAAAGCCTCCAGCGAATTCACCGATAAAACACTTTCCACAATTAAAACCGTTCAACTGGAAGCACAGGCCGCGGAAGAGCAGAACCGATCCGGCTTTTCGTTAAGTAAAAAATCACAGCAACTACTTAAGAGAACGGCGATTGCTGGTGGCTGGATGGTGGGTCTGGCCTGTTCAATTTATATCGGCTTTGCCATCACCAACCAGTGGGTGCCGGACGAGTCAGAGCCTTTGCTCAGAGAGTTATCGTTAATCGAGAACCTGGATACGTATTCGGAAGTCCAAAGCCTGGAATTTCTGGAAGAATTGCAGCAATCAGGAACCTTCAATGAAACCGCGCAGCAATAAAGACGTTCAACGGCGTTCCCGGAGCGCAGGCGCATCCTCAAGCCAGTCACCGGCTTTGTGGCCGCTGCTGTTACGCGCGGTGGGAGTCGGAATGGGAACGGTTGTCTGTGTGATGGTGCTGCTGGGCGCCAGTGGTGCAGATGAAAACCAAGAAGCGGCTAATCGAAAGAAAATTGAAGCGATGACGCCCGCCGAGCGCGCACAATTAAAACGTAATTACGAAAAGTTCCAGAAGCTGTCAGACGCCGAAAAGCAACGTTACCGGGAGATTCATCGCGCGACACACAACCAGCCGGAGCTGAATCGGGTGATGCGTTCTTATTGTAACTGGGTGAAGACACTCTCTCCCTGGGAGCAAGAAGATCTGAGGAATGCGACGCCGGAAGAACGCATCGAGCTGATTCGCAAATTCCGATCGGCTCATCAAGGGGCAGGACGTCATCGTGGCAATCGAAATTATTTTGAGGTTTCCAGAATTCTTGAAGTCAATTTCATGGAGCCCCGGTGGAAATTTCTGCGGCTTTCACGAACCTCGCCAGAACTGTTTAAAGAAGTGATTGGAATCATAGAGAAAAGCTTGCCTGGTCCGGTGAATTATCCTCGGCCCAAAAATCAGATGTCTGACCTGGATCAATCGCTGGTTGTCTTACAGACAGCGCTCCAGGTAAAAAAACAACAGGATGATGTTGACGGTGCGGACTGGCCGCGTCCGGAAGTGGTCGACCAAATTCAAAAAGTATTGGACGACAATCAATATTTCATCCCCAGGCTGGGCGAAAAACGGGGGCCCAGAGCCGAGGCCTTTCGCAACGATCTGCGCCGTATGCAGATACCGATCTTTTTAGCAAAAGGTCTGATGGATCAGTTATTTAGTTCCGTGAGACAGGAACTGTCTCAGATCAATCCTCCCGATGAAGAATTGCATCACTATTTTGAGACCTTGGAGACGAAATTCAAAGACTATTTGATGAAGCTTCCGCCAGAGGAAATGCAGGAAAAATTGAAGTATTGGTACTTGACCAAACATCTACCGCCGGAAGTCAAGAAAAAGATCAACCAGCAGTCCGAGGAAGTCAAGAGTCTGATTTTTCAGCACTTATTTCGGGGACTTGATCTGAAATTGCTCTTCCCGGAAGGCTTTGGCGGGCGTAGCTTTAATGAACGTCTCAAAGACCGCGCCAAAGAACGTGCGAATGAAACTAACGACCGCCCCAATAAACGATTTCGCGGGCCTGGAAATCGCGGCCCCGGCGAGCGACTGAATCGCGATCGGAGACCGGGTCAAGGGCCCCTGAGACGCCCCGGTCCGCCGCCTGAGAAGCCTGATGCTTGAAAATCAGGCCGAAATCCTGTCTGATAGATTCTGAAACAAGTTCAGAATTTTCTACCTCGATCCAGGGATTTCCGTGCGTCTGAAGATGTGCGGGTATTCCGTGGTGGCGGGTTTTCATTGGAACAGGAGCGATCCCATGTTGCGTTCATTCATCTCAGCCAGCCTGATGACAGGTTTGATGCTGTTTGCTTTTGCAGAAATCGGCACTCTCGAAGCCAAAGATCCTGCGCCGTTAAAAACATTCCAAAAAGACCAGATACCACAAAGTATGCAGGGACTGCCTTTGTTGTTTCACGAGAATTTCCAGGCAGGGAATTCCAAACATTGGGAGCTTACAGACAATACCGCCTGGAAAATTATCAAGCAGGGCGACAACAAAGCCTTCAGCCTGACGAAGAAGCGCAGCAAGTATGAGCCGCCGGTTCGCTCGCCTTATAATCGTGCATTATTGAAAAACATTTCCGTGAGCGATTTCATTTTTGATGTCAAGCTGCAATCGACGATTCCCGATTACGGGCATCGGGATTTATGTCTGTTTTTTGGTTATCAGGACAACGCTCATTTTTACTATGTGCATCTCGGTAAAAAGACGGACGATCATGCCAACCAGATCTTCATTGTCAATAATAAGCCGCGTACCAAGATTTCGACCAAAACCACACCGGGGACGGACTGGGATGACGAATGGCATCACGCGCGTGTTGTCCGTGATACAAAAACCGGTTCGATCAAAATTTATTTTGATGACATGCAAGAGCCGATCATGACGGCGACTGACAAAACATTTCTCACAGGGCGCGTGGGAATTGGCTCGTTTGATGATACTGGTAATTTTGACGAAATTCTGCTGTTCGGTAAAAAAGTCGAATAGCCGCTGTCGTCTGTCGTGTCTGAGTTCATCGTCATAGCCGATCCCTACTTTTGAACCTCACCAACAGGAACATCTGATGCGATACCCGTTTCCCCTGTTTGTCATCGCTTTGTTCGTTAGTTTCCCTTCCTTAGTTTTGGCGCAAGCTTTAGAGTTCCCGGAACAGCTACCGGGGACGGCGCCGCTGAAACTGACGATTCCTCTCGACGAACATATGGTGGCGGGCATCGACGGTTATGCATTACAGGCATTAGCGAAGTCGCCGGAACTGCGTCCCGAGAAATGGGACTACGATTTCGACAGCCACGCTGCGTTTATTGAAAGTATCAAGGAGAATCGGGCGCGATTCAAAACATTTATTGGTGCGGTCGACCCTCGCGTTGCCGGCCCCGGATTTGAATTACTGACGACGACAGAAAACACATCCGTCATTGCCGAGTGCCCGCAATTCAAAGTGCACGTCGTACGCTGGCAGGTGCTGGACGGCATGACCGCGGCAGGACTCTTATTACAACCGACGAGTGACATCAAGGCACGCGTGGTAGCATTGCCCGATGCCGACTGGACCCCGGAAATGTTTATTGGTTTGAAGCCGGGCGTTCCGAAGTCAGCACAGATTCCGTTGAAACTGGCCGCTTCGGGAGTTCAGGTTGTGATTCCTACGTTAATGAGCCGCGAGTCCGATTTCTCCGGGCATCCGAAGGTGTTTTATACCAACCAGCCGCACCGTGAATTTATCTATCGCATGGCGTTCGAGATGGGACGCCACGTGATCGGTTACGAAGTACAAAAGGTGATGGCGGCCGTTGATCAGTTTGAGCGTCTGGATAAAAAAGAGCGTCGTATTTTACCGATCGGCGTGGTTGGGGTGGGTGAAGGCGCATTGCTGGCATTATTTAGTGGTGCCGCCGATTACCGTATCAAAGCCACATGGGTGGCCGGCTATTTCCAGCAACGGGAAAACGTCTGGCAGGAACCCATTTATCGCAATGTCTGGAGCCAGCTCACCGAGTTTGGCGATGCGGAAATCGCCGGCATGATCGCACCACGGTCTTGCGTCATCGAGGCTTGCTCGGTGCCCGTTGTTGAGGGGCCACCCAAGGCAAAACCGGGGATCAGGGCCTCAGCGGCACCCGGAGTGATCAACATCGCATCACCCGAATCAGTCCGCGCAGAATATGCCAGGGTGGTGCCGGTATTCGAGAAACTGGGACTGAAAGAGAATCTCTCACTGGTAATCAAAGGGGATGGCGCGGAACCCGCCGGCTCGGATCAAGCGCGCCAGCAGTTTCTATTTGGCTTAAGAGTCAAAATAAATAAAAAGCGGCTTCCGCCTGTCGTGTTAACGCCGGTCGCCAATGGCGTGGTTGTTGATCCTGCAACGCGACAGGAACAGCAGTTTCAAGAAATGAATGAATTTACTCAGGAAGTGTTGAATCGATCGGCCCGCTATCGGGATGAGGAATGGCAGCCGAGTAAATATCAGTCGATCGAAGCGTGGGAAAAGGTTTCCGATGGGTTACGTGCGAAGGTGTATGACGAATTGATCGGCCGACTTCCTCAACCGGCCAAAGCGGTTCCTTTGAATGTCAAAACACGAAAAGTAATTCAGCACGCACAATATCAGGGCTATGAAGTCATGTTGGACGTGCTGCCCGAGATTGTTGCCGGCGGCATTTTGCTGATTCCCAACGATCTGAAACCGGGAGAACAGCGACCGGTGATTGTCTGCCAGCATGGTCTGGAAGGAACGCCGATGGACACCATTAATGCAGATGGTAGAACTTTTGCCGCTTACAAAAACTTTAGTGCAGAACTGGTGAAAAAGGGACTCATTGTCTATGTCCCGCAGAATCCGTATCGAGGCTTTGATCGCTTTCGCACATTGCAGCGAAAGTCCAATCCCATGCAGCGTTCGTTATACAGTTACATCATCCCCCAGCATGAACGGACTCTGGCCTGGCTCGATTCGCTTCCCTTTGTCGATGGGAAACGGATCGGGTTTTACGGGCTTTCCTATGGTGGTAAAACGGCCGTACGCGTGCCCCCGTTTGTGAAGCAGTATGTGTTTTCGATTTGTTCGGGGGACTTTAACGAATGGGTTCGCAAAAATGCAGACAGTGCCCACCGCTTTAGTTACGTATTTCATGGTGAATACGAAATCTTCGAATGGAACATGGGACATGTCGCCAATTATGCTGAGCTGTCTTATCTGATGGCGCCTCGGCCCTTCATGGTCGAACGCGGGCATAATGATGGTGTGGCACCCGATGAATGGGTGGCAGCTGAATACGCGAAAGTCAGGCGGTTTTATGTGCAGATGGGAATCGGTGATCAGACAGAAATCGAATATTTCAATGGGCCGCACACGATTAATGGGAAAGAGACCTTTGCCTTTATCCTGCGGAACCTGAATTGGTCCGAACCGGCTCAAAAATAGCCTCTGATGTCTGACAGTTCGGTTTTCCCGGCTAAAAAAGCGTTCGTTCACATGCGAATTTCGCGATTAATGTGTATATTATAATTGCCGGTAGATATAAAATCAGGGCAATGTGTACTTGCGGATAGTGTTCGTATACTCTTTCCAGGAGAGACAGCGAAGGTCAGGCCGTGCTCCGTATCAGTCGCCCTTTTTCAGAGTCAGACATTTCATTCCAAATGGGCTATCAAACATGAGTAAAGCTGCCACAGGTTCAGAGGAAGAAGTTCCCCAGGAATCAACGCTGGAAACGGATATCAAGTCACTGAAAGAGATCAGTGCGAATTTGAAAATGGACTACAATGGCAACATCTCTCAAGTCTCCTTTTCGGGTTCGAAGCTGGTCGATGCAGGATTGGTCTACCTCGGACGTTTGTCAAAACTTCGGAAGCTGGACCTGTCCGGCTCCAAAGTAACCGATGAGGGTATGGTTCACATCAAGCCATTGAAGAGCTTGCGTGAGATCTCTCTGCATGGAATTCCGGTCTCAGATGAGGGGCTGGCGGAATTCAAAAAGTTGACCAATCTGGAAATTTTGAATCTGTCTCGTACCAAGGTAACCGACGCTGGTTTAAAACACCTCAAAGGTCTGGATAACCTGAAAGAGCTGTATCTGACCGGGATGGAAATCACCGATGATGGTCTGGCGCATCTTTCCGGATTGAAAAGCCTGGAAACATTGGGTCTGTCTGAAACTCAGATTTCAGATGAAGGTTTGGCGCATATCAAAGGCTTGAAAAAACTGCGCGTGCTTCTGCTGCGAGACACTCATATTTCTGACGATGGACTCAAGCAAATCAAAGGGCTCACTCGCTTGCAACGCCTCTGGTTACGCAATACGAATGTCACAGATGACGGGATGAAATATCTGGTCAAGATGAAAGACATGGAATGGCTCGAGTTGAACGATACCGAAGTTGGCAATGCCGGAATTATGGAACTCAAGGTTCTTGAGAATATGGTGGATATGAACCTGCGGAATACCAATGTGACTGATAAATGTATTCCTTCGCTCAAAAAGCTGAAAAATCTGGGCACGCTTTATATCGACGGAACAGAAATCACTGAAGAGGGAATTGCCAAACTTGAAAAATCGCTCCCTTATTGCCGGGTTGAGCAATAAGCGAACGAATTCTCAGGCATAGTTGGATTCAGCGGGAATGGGTTGGTCCTCACTGCCCATTTCGAATCCCAGTTCTTCGGGCAGCACTGTTGGCTGATAACCCAGTAACCTCTCCGCTTTGCTGAGATCCCAGCGGCGTTTGGAGCTTTCGCCGACGATCGTGATGACTTCGCAGCCTTTGATCTCGGCTGTCAGTGCTTTCTGATAAGCCTGCATCAGATCGGGGAAGGGGACCCATTGTGGCCTGAGCGGTTGAGTTTTCCAGAGCGGATGTGCGAGGTCAATCGGTTTGGGAATCCGCAGGCAGACGATCGACATCCCCAACGCACGTGCATAATGCGCACACATGACTTCACACAGTTGTTTTGTGAGGGCATACGAGCCGACCGGCAGTGGTGGGGCATCAGATTCGACCCACGTTGGCGCTTGATACCCCAGAACCGTCATCACCGTGCTGGTAAAGATGAACCGTTTCACGCCGGCGTCGTGGGCCGCTTCGAGTAGATTGAACGTTCCCTTCACATTCACGTCGAAGCGTTTGCAGTTTAAGTCATCCCCTTCCATCGGACCTTCATCGGCCTGTTTCGCCAGATGAATCACAGCGTCCACGCCCTGCATCGCCGACCGGGTTTGTGCCGGGTCGGTGATATCCAATGTGATAAAACGCGAGTCATCGTGATTGGGATGAATGTCGCCCAGAATCAGCTCGTCCTCGGTTTGCCAGTGCTGTGCGAAATATCGTCCGACATAACCGGCGGCCCCAGTCATTAACACTCTCATTATTTAAAACTCGCTTAGAGGGAGAAGATGTTCTATTGAATTCAGGAGATCGATTCCTGACAGACTCGCAGCATATTGCCGCCGATAATTTTCTGAATGTCCGCGTCAGAGTAGCCGCGTTGAACCAGACCCACGGTAAACAAAGGCCAGTTGGTCCAGGAAACGCTGGTGCTCATTTCTGGGGTTGTACGGAAGCTGTCAGGTGGCCACAAACTGCGCCAGGGAGTTCGCGAACGTGGTGCTTTGGGTACTTTTTTACTCTCAAGCGCGCCATTCCGCGAGGAATAAGCGACGTCCGTGCCAATGGCGATATGATCGATTCCGTATTTTTTTACAACGTAGTCGATATGATCCAGCAGCCGATTGATATCGCCGCTGCCTCCCAGGTAACGGGGAATACAGCAGATGCCGATCAAGCCGCCCGTATCGACAATGGCTTTGATGACATTATCCGGCTTGCTACGAATGTGATGATGCAGGCTGGCACAGGTGGTGTGACTGGCGACGACCGGTTTTTCGGAAACCAGCGCCGTTTCCAGACTGGTTTGCCAGCCGGAATGTGCGACGTCCGGAATAATTCCCAATCGGTTCATTTCGCCAACGACCGTCCGGCCAAAGTCACTTAGTCCGGCGTTCGCCGGTTCAGCACAACCATCGCCCAGCATGTTGCGGCGGTTGTACGTCATATGCATCATTCGAATTCCCAGTTGGAAGAAGATCCGCATGTATTTCATTTCATCGGTTGTAGTTTCCCACTGTTGAGTGAGAGGAACGCCGTTACCGGTCAGGTATAAACAGTGGCGACCCTCTTTTTTCGCCTGCACGATGTCATCGGGAGTCACCGCTTTGGGTACAAAATCGGCAAGCATGTCCGTGGTAAACGTGAACCGCGCCAGCCGTTTGATCAGTCGCAGCGGGTCCTGCCCTTCTTCGCCGGCGTTCTGAAAGATACAGGTCACGCCTGACGCATCGAAGGCTTCTTTGAACTCGCGTTGTTCCGCGGGGTCGGTTACGCAGCGCGTCATCCCCATGTCTTCCCTGAGGTCCTGCAGTTCTGCTGTGGAGGCATTCGCGTTGATGGCAGCTGCCAGTTTGTCGCCGTCAATGGCGGCCCGTGGCGCAAAGCCGTAAGAATCAAAGACCAGTGAATCAGCATGGAGCTGCAAACCGTGCTCCAGTTGCTTCGGCGTCGGTTTCAGAATATCCAGGGCCACTTTGCGTGCGTGCAGAATTTTCTCGTTCTGGATCGGCTTTGGTTTCGCAGAGGTAGTAGACTCAGTGCCTGCTTGCTTTTCCGCCGCTGAGAGCGAGGAAGCCGCGGCAGCTCCCAAACCTGTGGCGGCCAGAGAAGTTCCCAGAAACGAACGACGGTTGATCGAGTTGCTCATGATGAATTCCGTAGGTAGGGGTGGAGGATTATTAAGGTGAGGTCAAAGTCAGGAACCGGCGATCATTTTTGATCGCATCCACATCCGCCGCTGGAACAGCCCGATGGCGCGGGTGTTTCGTCGACGGGATGAAATACAATTCGCCAGGCGTAATTGGCGTTTAGTTCCTGCGCAAGAATTTCTAAGGCGGGCATCCTGCTTCCCAGATAATACAGCACGACCGTTTGCTGATCAAATAATTGTTCGCAGTCAATGATTTCCGTCGGCATCCCCCGCTCTTGAATCAGGGTTTGACAATCCTGAAAAACACGGGTGGTGACATCTTCCTGGCGAGAAAGTGTCTCCTGGTCTGTCAGGGTGAATTCACGCAGAATCGTACCGGCGGCGGTCCCCGTTTGTTCCAGCAAATCAACGGACGAAAGAATCTCGCCAACTTCTTCGCCGCGACTGGTTTCTAAAATGACGCGTTCACGATGCGCATAAGCAGCGTCCGCTTCACCCGCGAAATGATCGACCCAGCCCATGACGCCATAACGGACCAGAAACAGATTTTGCGGAGTCCCCTCTGATTCAAACGCAGAAGCGTTGATTAAGAGTACGCCCGATTCCTGTTTGAGCTCATAGCGGGTCAAAGGAAATTCCGGAAAGTCGTGGCATTCTCCTGTCGCGACATCGAAGGTCCAGTCGTGCAACGGACAGGCGACTTCCGTTCCACAGCCCTCGCCTTCAATTAGCGAAGCACCCTGATGCGGACAGGAATCCTGAATCGCATAAAACGCGCCCGGTTGTTCTGCGTCAGTGACATGAAACACGGCAATGTCGATGCCTTTGATCGAATATGATTTACGCGCACCGGGGTCAATTTCGGAAATTGCTCCCAGTGGAATCCAGTCTGTCATAGTGTATTGGTCCAACGTCAAATTCGGGTGTTGCCACTCTGGCCGATGAATTCATTTTATTATATGCTCAACAGGTAATCATACCGTTTTATCTTCAAAGTGTCTTCCTGGAGCGAAAAAACAGCATGGCTGTGCGACATATCTTACTGGACATGGATGGCGTCATCTCTGATTTTATGGGCGCGATTCTGGAGTTGCACGGTCAGGCGCATCTGGCCGAGAACTGGCCTGAGGGAGAGTCTGATTACGCCGGCGTGCTGGGGATGACCAAAGATGAATTCTGGAAACCCGTCGATTCCATTGGCGGCCGCTTCTGGAAAGAGTTTCCCCCGTATCCCTGGTTGAATGAGTTGCATTCGCTTATCAAACAGACGGCTCCCTTTACCATCAGTACCTCTCCCAGCCGCAGTGCAGCCTGTGCTTCGGCTAAGGTAGAATGGCTCAGGCAGCACTTTAACGAGCCTCTGTTTATGGACTTTATGATTGGAACACAGAAGTATCTACTAGCGAAACCGGATGTCGTGTTGATTGATGATCAGCATAAAAACGTGGATCGATTTCGCGAACATGGCGGCCAGGCGATTCTGTTTCCACAAGCCTGGAATGCGAATTATGCGATTAGAGACAAGGTCGGATACGTCAAATCAGAGCTGGAAAGACTGCAGAAAACGCTCTGACCGCCGTTTTGAGGCACAGGAATACTGAACATGCGGTGCTTTTTCTGTAATAAAGGGTAGTTTTTGCCACTCAGGAAAGGTATCCTAAGGCGTGTTTCATAAATAAAGTTGTTAAATCAAAGTTGACGAATAGGGAATATAAGGGACAATATATATAAGCAGTCACCGAGAAGACTTAAGAAGTCAGTGCTATCAGGGTTGCTTTTGTATTTAAGTGTCTGCCTTTACCGCCTTCCCAATTTCCTCGTAGCACAACAACCACCAAGCCTCACGCGTATCCTTCCTATTGATTTTGGGATAGAACATCGAGATGAAATCTCTAGTCTATCAGTATCTTGGTTGTCTGATTCTGCTTTCCGCTCTCCCTGCGCAAGCAGCCGAGGCACCTCCGAAATCATCCTTGAGCGTGTATCCTGCAAAAGTGCAGTTAACAGGAAACCGATCTCGGCAACAACTGCTGATTTCCGGGACGCAAAAGAAACAAACCATTGATCTGACCCGCGATGTGAAATTTCAGTCGGATCAACCTTCGGTGATTCAGGTCGATCAGGCCGGAGTGATTCATCCGCTTTCCAATGGCTCGGCGACAGTGACCGTTTCCGATGGTGCGCAGAGTGTCAAAGTTCCCGTTGAAGTCAAAGACTTTGACAAACAGCCTTTGATTGATTTCGAACGCGATATCCATCCGATGTTTTCCCGCTTTCACTGTAACGGCGGTTCCTGTCACGGGAAGCAACGTGGTCAGGGCGGCTTCCAGTTATCGATGTTTGCCTTCGATCCCGAATTCGATTACGCCGCACTGACGAAAGAATCACGCGGACGACGCGCGTCTCCACTCGCGCCGGACCAAAGTCTGGTGCTACTCAAAGGGGCCGGTAAAGTTCCACATGGCGGGGGCAAAAAGCTGCCGGAAAACAGCGATTACTATCGGCTCATGGAACAGTGGATTGCCGAAGGTGCTACACGTGCTGTCGCTGAT
Source organism: Gimesia alba (assembly GCF_007744675.1). Taxonomy (NCBI): domain Bacteria; kingdom Pseudomonadati; phylum Planctomycetota; class Planctomycetia; order Planctomycetales; family Planctomycetaceae; genus Gimesia; species Gimesia alba. Next base: position 7,678,680 of record NZ_CP036269.1, on the reverse strand, counting down.
ACACCGAAGCTGGTGAAAATCTCGGCATATCCGACCGAGCGAATCATGCGGCCCAAAACAAAACAGCAAATGGTGGTGACCGCGCATTACAGCGATGGTTCCACCCGCGACGTTACTGATCTGGCCGAATTCATGTCGAGCGAAAGCGTTTATGTTTCCGTTAACGAACAAGGTCTGGTGACCGCGGGTTCTCTGATGGGCGAGGCCTCGATCATGGCCCGCTATATGGGAAATTTTGCTTCGTTCAGCGTGACGATTCCTTCTAAATATTCGGTTCCCGACGACTATTATACGAAGTTGCCTCGCAACAATTTTATTGATGGACTGGTCTGGGACAAACTCAAAAAATATGGCCTGAAACCTTCAGAGCCGGTCGATGATGCAACTTACTTGCGTCGCGTTTCCATTGACGTTATTGGCCGTACGCCGACGGCGGAAGAAGCCCGCGCGTTTCTGCAGGATCCTTCTCCAAATAAACGCGAGCGTCTGGTGGACTATCTGCTCGAACAACCGGAGTACGGTGATCACTGGGCCAATAAGTGGGCCGATCTCTTGCGCCCCAATCCGTATCATGTGGGTATCAAGACTGTGCTGAATTATGATGCCTGGATTCGGCAATCATTTCACCAGAACAAGCCCCTCGATCAGTTCACGCGTGAATTACTGACTGCCAAAGGCGGGACGTGGCACAACGGTGCGGTCACCATGTTCCGCGATCGTCGAAAACCCGAAGAACTTACCACAATCGTCAGCCAACTCTTCCTGGGAATTCGCTTGAGCTGTGCCCAGTGTCATCATCATCCCTCCGAAGTCTGGGGCCAGGATGATTTCTACAGTTTTGCTGCTTACTTCGCCAAAATTGGTCGCAAAGGCCGTGGAATCTCGGCACCGATTTCAGGCTCGGAAGAAATGGTCTTTACCGCAAATTCCGGTAGTGTGAAACACCCGTTGACAAACGAAGTGCTGGAGCCGCGACCTCTGTTTGGTGAAGTACCCGAAATCAAACCGAATCAGGATCCTCGCGATATTCTGGCGGATTGGATTATCTCGCCTCAGAATCATTTCTTCGCCGAAGTCAGCGCGAACCGCATCTGGGCCGATCTGATGGGACGCGGCATCGTCGAACCGATTGACGATTTTCGGGAAAGTAATCCCCCCACGAATGCACCGCTGATCAAGGCACTGGGAAAACAGTTCCGCGATCAGAAATTCGATATGAAACAATTTATCAAGACGATTGTGACTTCGCACGTTTACAGCTTGAGTGCTCTGCCCAATGAAACCAATGTGGGTGACACGCGAAATTACTCACGACATTATCGTCAACGTCTGCGTGCCGAGGTGCTCGTGGACAGTGTGAGCGAATTGATCGGCGTCCCGGAAACATTCTCGGCAATGCCCGCAGGTTCCACTGCGAAACAACTCTGGACCCACCGCGTGAGCTCGGTCTTCCTCGATTCATTTGGTCGTCCCGATCCGAATCAGGATCCACCTTGCGAACGGACTACAGATACCACAGTCGTGCAGGTGTTGCATATGATGAACTCGCGCGACATGTATTCCCGCATTCAATCGAAAAATGGAAATAGTGCAAAATGGGCGAAAAGCAAAATGACGCCCGATCAAATAGTCGAAGAAATTTATCTGACAGCATATTCACGTTATCCGACCATTGAAGAAAAACGACTGGGACGCTCCCTGTTCGAAGAGGAAGGAGCGAATCGACAACAGGTCATCGAAGACCTGATGTGGGCTCTGCTCAATACACCGGAATACCTTTTCAAGAACTAAGGCCCCCTACCTTCAAGACAACAGTTGTTTAAAACAAAATCACAGGATCAGAAATGATGAACGTTTCAAAAAAATGCAATGGAATCACCCGAAGGAATTGCCTGCAACTGGGCCTGGGTGCCATGACCGGTCTGGGCATGGTCGATCTGTTACGATTGCGCGCTGAAGCGAAAGGTACCGCATCGCCCAATCCGAAAGCGACTGCTAAAAGTGTGATCCTGATCTGGATGGATGGCGGGCCATCGCACTATGAAACCTTCGACCCCAAACCTGAAGCACCGGTCGAAATTCGTGGCGAATTCAACCCGATCTCGACTAACGTACCCGGCGTGCAGTTTTCACAACATATGACGCGACTGGCTTCGATCTTTGACAAATATTCGGTCATCCGTTCCATTCGTCATAACCAGGGCAACCATGGTGCCGGCAACCATTACATGATGACCGGTGCCCCGCCACGGATTCCGGTGGGCTGTGGTGCGTTCGTCAGCTTCCATCCCAGCATGGGCTCGGTTGTCGCACATCAGAAACCAACGACCAACAATCTGCCGGCTTACTTTTCGATGCCACGCATGTCGCGTTCCGGCGGACCGAACTTCCTGGGAGCCAAGTATGCACCCTTTGTCATGTCCGACAATCCCAACTCATCTAACTTCCGCGTACGTGACCTGGCTCTCCCCAGCGGCTTGAGCGACGCACGCTATCAGACCCGACGTGATTTAAGGGCGCAGGTCGATCAGCTGAAACGCATCAAGGATAAAGTCGCCGGCGATCCAGTGATGAACCTGGATGAATACTACGAGCAAGGCTACAGTCTGGTGGCGTCAACGGAAGCGCAAAAAGCATTTGAAATCGACCGCGAGTCGGACGAGCTGCGAGACAAGTATGGCCGCAATTCATTCGGACAACGTGCTCTACTCGCCCGTCGTCTGACGGAAGCCGGTGTGCCCTTCATCACATTATATGAAGGAGGCTGGGACAATCACGGCAGCCTGTTCAAAACGTTTAATGGCAGAATGCCCGCATTTGAGAATACCATTGCGACGCTGATCGAAGACTTGGACGAGCGCGGCCTGTTAGATACGACGATGGTGCTCGCACTGGGTGAATTCGGGCGAACTCCGAAAATCAATCCGGGCGGTGGTCGCGATCACTGGTCGAATGCGATGTCTGTCTTGATGGCCGGCGGTGGAACTCCCGGCGGTTTGGCTCTGGGAGCAACCGACAAAGCCGGTTACTCTGCGGTCGAACGTGTGCTCTCCCCTGAAAACTTTGTCTCGACCATTTACACCAAAATGGGTATCGACCCCGACAAAGTCCTGTATACGCCGGAAGGTCGTCCTTCGCACCTTGTCAGCGATCCAACACCAATTCCGGAACTGTTTGCTTAGACTGACTACACTCCGACTGAGAATGATTTTGCCGATGTTTTCCACCGCTCAGATTCTGCCCGCTGTTCTCGCATTCTCAGTTGCCTTCAGTCTCTCTGTATCATCCAGTGCGGCACCGCCCAGCGTGAAGTATCTCAGTCCTGCGGGGGGACAAGTCGGCCAGAAGGTAGACGTCAGTGTCGACAAGACTCTGGGAACTCAGCCGGTTTCGGTCTGGACGTCGGCTCCCGGCTTGAAAGTCGAGATCCCTGCGAAACCCGCCAAAGGCAAAGAGAAGCAGTTTTCGATACAAATCGATCCCAGTGCCAAACCCGGTCTCTACTGGCTGCGATTTCATAACGCTGAAGGCGCCTCGGGAATTCGTCCGTTCCTGGTCGGCACACTGGCCGAACAGGCTGAAGCCGAGCCCAACGAAAAACTATCAGAGGCCCAGAAGGTCGAGTTGCCCAGTGCAACCATTAATGGTGTGCTTGCCAAAAGTGGTGATGTCGACACCTATCAGGTTTCCCTCAAAAAAGGTCAGACCCTGATTGCTTCACAGACCGCCAACGAACAATTGGGTTCGCCCATGGATCCGGTGTTGCAGATACTCAATCACCGCGGCACCGTGCTCTCGCAGATCGATGATACACTCTGGTACGATCCACGGATTGTATTCACCGCTCCCGCTGACGGTACCTATTACATTCGCACGTTCGCCTTTCCTGCCGACCCCAACAGCACGATTCGCTTTGCCGGCGCTGCGTCTTACATTTATCGACTCACCCTGACGACGGGACCGTTTATCGATCACAGTCTGCCGCTGGCCTGGCATCCCTCTACAGCCAAACCGGTCGCACTGGACGGCTGGAATCTGCCCGAGAATCTGAAAACGTTAATGCCGTCTGTGATGGAATCAAACGAAAGTGCCCTGCTCAGTGCTCCACAATTGGGGAATGTTTTGACGATTCCCATGAGTACCACCCCGGTCGTGTTGGAGACGAAAGCAACACAGGAAGAGGCAGGACAACAGTTGACGCTGCCAACGACCGTTACTGGTAAGATCGCAGAGCCGGAAGAGATTGACGTCTATCGTTTCACCGCGAAAAAGGGCGAGAAACTTTCGTTCAAAGTCGATTCCCATATGTTGGGTTATCCGTTGGATACCCACATGAAACTCTTCGACGCGAAAGGAAAACTGCTGAAAGAGATCGACGACCCGAAACGCAATGATTTCGACGCGCGCCTGGATTATACGATTCCCGCCGATGGCGAATATCGACTGCAAATGACTGACCGTTTCCAGCATGGCGGCTTTCGCTATGTGTATCTGCTGTCGATTCTGCCAACGGAAGCTGATTTCTCCCTGCAGGCAGCCAATGAGCAATACACGCTGACTGCCGGCGACAAGCCATTGGAGATCGACGTCACGATCGACAGACAGAGCCCCCGCTTCAACGACGACATCGAAGTCAGCATCGCCGGTCTTCCGGAAGGGGTGACCTGCGAGCCCGTAGTTTCCAAAGTGAAAGACAAAGGAGGCAAGTCGGTCAAACTGAAGCTGGAAGCCAAGAAAGGCTTCGTCTTTCAAGGTCCGTTAGTCATTCAGGGAACCAGCGTGAAAGACAAATCAAAACAGCATACCGCAACGGCCGTCATTAAAGGCATCAGTCCCAAACGCAACACCGCAAGACCCAAACCCGATCTCGAACTCCCCTACCTGTGGCTGACGATCAAGAAGAAGTAAGGTAGACGTATCAGCTCTTTGGAACAAAAAAAGTTGAGCCCGTGAAAAATCGGGCCCAACTGAAATTCATTCTTAACTGAAAGTATAATCTGTATGACTTTCAGCAACCTGTGGGGGTTTGCCGCCCGTTTTTATAACAATGGGGCCCCCTGTTCCACTGGTAGGTTTCTTGGCAGTAAATGAAATTGAAATCTCAGTCCAGTTTGTGCTGCCTGTTGCCAGTGTCTGGTCCGTACCAGCAATAGAGATACTGCCAGGAGTTTTTCCCAGATTTATGCCGTTCAACGTGTAAGCGCTTCCATCTTTTAATTCTGTGACAGGTCCTGTTGCATCCTGTACGGACAGGATTAGAGGGGTGTTGGAAATATATGCCTGAAGCTCATTGACCAGCAACTGGTATTCTGAATCATCGGCAATGGATGCCAGGTCGCCTGCGTATTTGCGAATCCAATTCGGTACAACGAATAAAAAAGTATCTTTATGCAGCTGTAAGTCAAATGACCCTTTCTGGACTTTTACACAAGGCGAAACATCAACCACGGTTTTCACCTGATCTTCGTCAAGATAGAAATACAATACATTGACTAGAGGCATTCCAAATAGATACTCACACACGAAAAGCAGGTTGCCAATCTTGTGATGTTTCGAAGTACGGCTGTAGGAAACTGAGGCCTGCTTCCCCATAGCATTTAAGGATGCCATTAAGGCTGCAGCGCCTACTCCGTCAGTCAACACAACGCCGAGGACAGCTTCAATAAATTCGATATTAAATGTGGCTGAGATTGTATCTTTATGAAAATGCAAATCTTCTTTGTGAACATTAACGAATAGTCCAGAGCGGTTTACTAATGCATCCAGAGCCTCATAATCATAGATTGAATAATAATCAGAAAATTTGTAAGGTGGCGTGGCACCAGGTTTTGGTAAACTGGTAATGGCTTTTGTCATGGCTGCGAAAAACACCGCCACCTCTTCAAATAACTCCTGCGCAGACGGGTTGATTTGGGAAGTCACAGGCTCTGTTGAAGATAACATCACATTTCCAGTCTCATTGAAAACATAATATTTTTCTGCCGGTTGATTATATTTTGCCGCATTGCTGGAAGGAGATTTCAACGTCCTCGCAGGCCATTTTTTGGCGGGCGGCGTGGGTGGTGGAGTGCCTCCTGCTTTTAAAGCGAGAGAAACGGCATTTCCGCCGCTTACAACGTGAGCTGTCAGTTCCACATTGTGGTCAAGTCCGTCAGGTGAAGGGAATGAGTGTGTGATACTAACAGCTCTCGTATAACCATAAATGGTCAACCCGATCAATTCTCCGCGGCGTTCCAGCTCAACACAGAGTGCAGCAGCAAAGCTGGTCATGGAATCCGCGCAGACTTCCATGAGAATTGGTCCTGTATAGCCTGCCGGTAAATTGGCAATGAGCAGGTCAGCTAGCTGTGAAACATTCCAGGACCAACTCGCCGGTCCATTTAGATTCGCATCGCCAACTTCTGAATCATTACCGTGTCCAGTAATACAGAGTACCTCTCCTACGCGTATCTGGCGAAGTAATGCGCGCATCGCGACAGTCGCTGCCGGGTTACCCCCCTGGTTCAGTATTTCAACTGTCCCCCATGCAGCACTATTGGAACGTGGATCGTTTACCCAATCAATTACAGCCTGGTCCTGAGTCAATACAATCAACATGTTGCACCTCACAAAATCAACTAAAATGGGAAAGGTTAAGTGTGATCACTGGATTGAATAAGGATGATCACTTTGAAATGTAGAGGGTATTGACGATAGTGGTCGAAAGATTAATAGTCAACAAAAATACCTGCGTGATAATAAATTTAGTATTTTATTGTTCAATAGGTGATTTGTGACAGTCTGAGGACGAGCGAGAATACCGGATTGTATCTGGTACCACCCTGTGACTGTGTGTTGTGTGCAAACGATTCACTTACCTGATTCTGCGCTCTGTTTTACATTGCCGCGCACCTGTAAATGAACGACCGTTTGTTCGGGATTGTCTGTATACAGTTCAATTTCCGTTTTGAACTGACCGGCTGCCGTTGCTTTGAATAACACAGAAAAACTGCCGCTCTGACCACTAGGAATGGTAATCGGTAGCCCTTCGGTGGAAGCACATCCGTAAAGCGTGCAGGGGACCATCGCTCCGATGAATTGGATCGGTTGGCCGGTCGGATTATGGATAGTCACTTTCTGCTTTGATGTCTCGTGCGCGGGGATGTTTTTGAATTCACATTGTGGAGCCACAATCTGCGGCGCGCCAAAGAGAGAGGTGGTGAAGAAAATTACTGCCACAATGAAAACACCACCAAAGTAGACAGAGAGGGCAACCTTCAGTTTGCTGGATGGTATTTTCATGATTGAACCTTCTGGCGTTGTGCTGTACGAGTACGTTTTATGACAATACCCATCAGAAGCAGGAACAGCAGGATGCCATTACCGATCAAGAACCACTGGATCGGTGTTTGTATGGAAGATGGGGAGGCCGTCAATGGTGTGTCTGGTAGTCCGTAATGTGATAACAGAAACACAGAATCGTCCACAGTTCCGAGGGAGAAGTCCGTTAGATTCGCGGTATGATTTTCACTGATCGGCTGCATGTCGGCATGGTAGTGTATCACCTTGAGTTTGCATTTCTCGGGAAACGGAATCGTTCCTTTCTGTATCGAACGAAAGGTGTTCTTGCCGGTATAAATTGAGTGATTCGTGGGCGAGTAATCACAGCGGTAATGATATTCCAGCAAGGCCCAGTTCAGCTCAGGGGCAAATACAACATGTCCACTGGAAATAGACCAGGGGTCGTTGGTCAGTTGAAAGTCCAGCGCGACCAGGTCACCTGACTCTTGCGTATTTGCAGGAACGCTTTCCAGCTTCACAACGGTGAATGACGGTTTCTCTAGAATCGCTTCAAAGGGATTGTGGTACATGAAACTGCCGGCACACAGATAAACATCGACATCATCGCCCAGAATCAGTCGCATGCGTTCAACGCGGTCTGGAGTGCGGGTGATATAATTTACCTGATATGGATTCGTCTGTCTGGTTTTATGGAGGTCAAAGGCGTAGTGCGGCGTGGCACATGCGACTTGATTTGTATCTGTCCCGCCACGCGGAGTCTCTTCCCCATAATCCTGTACGGCAACGGCCGCGCCGTCTTTCATCAACAGATGTGCGGAATAGTCATACCTTTTTTTGCGGGACAGATCATTGGGGTCATCGAACTGGAATTGGCACTCCGCCCGGCATTCGATGTTCTGGTAAGCGGCTTTGAAATTTTTTACCGCGCTCGCGTACTCCGTGCGGAATTCACGCTCTGAGATCGAGTTCTGTGATTGATGATCTAATTCGTTCTCGCTCGCTGATACTGGCATAGCACCATTGATGACGATCAATCCTATTACCACGAAATGCTTTCGTAACGACATCCCCGAACGCTCCCGAGAAAAAAATATGGCCTTCCACCCGGTGGATAGAAACCAGATCGGGCATTCATTGTCTATCTGTTTGCATGAAAATTCATATTCGAGGAATGTTTCAGACCGAGGAACGAGATAAGATGATTCATCACTTCTCCGAGCGCAGCGAGCAGGATGCTAACAGCGAAACCGTGCGAAATATTTCTAAGGTGACAGTATTAAAGTGAGCGGAATGGCGCTAGCCACCGTTTTTGATACAGGAACCCTAACACAAAAACGGCGGCTAGCGCCGTACCGCTCAGAAGTTGCCCTGACATGAAAAAGGGTTCCTGTTTGAACCAGCACTACTTCAGCGCTTTGATCATTTCCTGCGCTTTACTTTCAAAAATCGCCTGCCATTCAGGGGCCAGCATGCAGTCGCTGTCTTCCTGGGCGCCGCCCACGTTTTTGAGTTGCTCTGCCGTGGGGGCGTAGTAGTTGTAGCCGTTGGTGTAGCCAGCGACGAACGTGTTTTCGAATGGCGATTTCTTCTTGATGTTCAGGCCGATGTTGACCGTCAGTTCTGCAGGGAACGTGATCATGCGGAAATCGCCGACTTTGATGCCAAATACTTCGACGTCGAGCGTTTTGCCCGCCGCCTGGTTGCGGGTCTGATGTTTGTTGAGCAGTCTGAGATTGGCATTGTTGCGCGTCATCTGCTCCATCTTGTAGACGTTGTTAATGTAGCGTTCCATGTTGGCCCGGTTCTCCTCGTCGAGTTTTTTGAGGTCGTCACGTCCCAGTTTTTCATCGAGCAGATAACGGTGCGAGTAATACGATGGGTATTTCTCATAGAGTTTGTACTTCACAATCAACGGCAAGAATGTTTTCAGGTTCAGGCTCGTTCCCTGTAGCGCTTTGACCAGCTGCTCCTGCTCTTTTTCCAAAGCGGCGATGCGGGTTGCATTATTGGAACGGGGGAGCGTCAGCGTTTCGTTCATCACCTTTAAGGAACCTGCGTCGGTGCATTTAATATTTTTGATCGCTTTCAGCGTGCTGAGCCCGAGCAGGTTGCCCAGCGTCTCGGCGTCGCGGGGATTGTTGACGTCTTTATACTGCACCGGGTTAATATCGCCGCCACAGCCTTGTACAAACACGGCGATGGCACCGTCGCTTAGATTGTCTTCAATGACCTGTGAAGCGAAACCGCTCACGTCGGCGGTGCTGCCTTTGCTGGGAGCCCCTTGAATCGGATGCATGGCGAAGTTGTAGACGACGGCGAGTGTCTCGCCATTCTCTTTTTCCAGTTTCAGAATGCCGATCTCGGGATCTATCGGACCGATTTTGGCGACTGCTTCATCGGGGGGGAGTGCATAAGCATGGCGGACGTCGGCTTCTTTGCCATTCTTTAGAAACAGACGACGATTTTCCTGCACGCGGTCTTCGTGTCCGACGCCCACTCCGACTTTCACAGGGACCAGGTTTTTGGCCGCGGCTTTGATCGCCTGAATCGTCCGCTGTTCGACGTCCTTGCAGACAGTTCCGTGGCAGTGGCTGGCGTTGATCATGATGTTTTTGGGTTTGATGTTCAGCATTTTTTCAATCTGCGAACGAACGTTGCTCAGGTACTCGTTGGTGATGGAACCGATTTCACCGATGGCCACCGCATCAACGCCTACGATGACACCCGTCTGTTGGCCGTCCGTAATCACCAGCGCTTTCACGTACAGCGGATCATTCACTGGTACATTGCGATTGGAAATATCCACCTTCGCGGCACCGGCACGAAGTTCTCCTGCGGAAACAGCTGCCGGCATCAGTCCGCCGGTCGTTGCCAGCAACAATAGAACCAGGGCAGGTTTAATAAAAAACTGTGTGAGGCGGGAGCCGTCGGTGTGATGTGGTAAATTATTCATGGCGTGTGGGTCTCTATGGATCTGGTTTCAGTGGCGCGGGGAATGTTTGAGTCTAATCAGCGTTCTTGAATCGACGCGTGACCCTTTCAGTTTAACTGAGCGGCTGCTGTTCTTTCACCCATTGATTCCGTAAAAACGGCGAAAAAATCAAACTCGCACAATTGTTAACTGCAGCAAAGCGTGCGTTGAATACCGAGATTATTCAGCGGACGTCGGTGCGAATATTTGTTGTGAGAATTGCGCGTAAGCCGTGGTGAGTGTGCCTCGCGCCTCGTAGATTAAACCGTTATGGCTGCCCTGCTCGATCGAGACCATCTGTTTGGGGATGCCGGTCGTGGAGGCCGGGGAGGCAGCGTCGAACAGTTTTTTCCCCAGTGAATGAGGAACGATCTGGTCTTTCGTGCCATGAATGACGAGCACCGGACAGACCACATTGGAAATCACAGACTGGCTCGGATACTGATCCCAGAGCAACCAGGAAACGGGCACCCAGGGATAATGAAACGAGGCGGCATCGGCCATCGAGCTGAATGTGGAACGCAGCATCAGCCCCGCGGGGGGCGTCTTCTGTTGGCAGAGTTCGCTGGCGAGTAACGTTGCGACGCCGCCTCCCAGCGATTCTCCCATCAGAATAATTCGGGATGGATCGACCTTGCGATCGCGGACGGCGTACTTCCAGAAAGCGCGGGCGTCGTTGAGTAAACCGGCCTGACTGGGGCTCCCCGGATTTTCCGCATAGCCGCGATAGTCGAAGGCAAACACATGCAGATTGAGACTGGCCAACAGACGACAAGTCTCGACGCGGTGCAGACGGTTTCCGCCATTACCGTGGAGCAGGATCACGACCGGACGTCCTTTCGCCAGTTCCGCGTCACAGCCTGCTCGATCATGACAGGCGACTTGCCCTGCCAGAAAATGCCAGCCTTTCAGATCGAGACCGTCTTCCGTTTTGGTGGAAATCTCATGTATCACACCGAAGGGGGAATTGGTCAGATCGACGGATAAAGAGGTGACCCGCGTGGGTTGATAGATGAGCCAGCGTTGTGCAAGCATCAACAGAATCAGCAGGAGTACATAAAATGCGGACACCCGCCAGAGATAATAAACGAGCATTTGTTTCCCGGTTTGTGGTTTATCAAACATCCCGCGTGGTAAGGGGACCAGCCACGGCAGCCAACGTTTCCAAGCTGATTGTGATTTCGTATTCATGAGTCATCGAGCTGATCGGGAATTGATAAGAAGTGAATGTGTCCTTTAATTCTAACCGTTCATTTTACAAATACCAGAGGGGAAATCTCTGGGACTCCTTTTATAGAATACGCCTTATGAGTTTTCATCGTTCCCCTGGGTCGTTTGAACCGTTACAATCGAAGCGTTAGATGACACCTGCTCTTAAGTGATAGAGGATCAATATGTTATATCACCACCCGAACTTAAAATGGTCGCACGCACGGCTTGGGTTATTGACTCTATTTTGCGTGACTCTGTCACTTTGCGGCCGGCTGCAGGCAGAAGACACGCCGCAGTTTTATGATCCGGTCGAACAGAAAATCGAGGGCTGGACGGTAGACGTCGATCCGCAGCTCCTCGCGCCCGAGCATGCCGAAGCGGGCAAAAGTGCATTGGCGGCTCTGGCGAATCATCTGCAACGGGTCAAGTACATTGTGCCGAAAGAACGTGTCGCACAGTTACAGGAGGTGCGGATCTGGATTGATTTGAAACACGCGAAACTGGACCGGATGCAGTATCACCCCAGCAAAGGCTGGTTGGTGGCCAACGGTCACGATCCCCGTCTGGCGAAGCACGTACACATCCCGGTCGCCGGACAACTCATGGCCCGCAACATGTGGGCGCAGCATCCGTATGTTGTGCTGCACGAACTGGCACACGCCTTTCACGATCAGGTGTTAAGTTTCGATCAGGCCGATATTGTCGCGACATTCAATGAAGCGAAAGAGAAAGGCATCTACGAGAGTGTGCTGGTGCATACCGGCAAAAAAGTACGGCACTACGGCTTAAACAATCACAAAGAATATTTTGCTGAATCAACCGAAGCCTACTTCGGCGTCAACGATTTCTACCCCTTCGTCCGCGCCGAACTGCAAACGCACGATCCAAAGATGTTCGAATTACTGGTGAAAATCTGGGGGCCGGTTCCGTAGTAGCATAAGAAAAGGAAAACTGATGAAAGAAACTCTGATTCTCCTGCCCGGCCTGGGAAGTACCGAGGTCAACTGGCAGCATCAGGTGCAGCATTTGGAAGATCAGCTGAATGTTCATGTGACTGTTATGGATCAGGCCCTGAGCCGGTCCGAATTGGTGAATGCATTTTTGGAGCAAGCACCCGAACAGTTTTATCTGGCGGGACACTCGTATGGAGGCTGGTTGGCGCAGGTGATTGCGGCGACAGCTCCCGAACGCGTCTCGAAATTAATGCTGCTCAATACGCTCTCCCGAAACAATCCTGAACATATCGGGCTCCTCGAAATTTTTAAGGCCAATATCAAAAAGAACCTGCTCAGCGAATCACTGGATGCCAATTTGCAAAACATCATCTTTCGGGACCGAATGGAGGACCAGGAACTGGTTGAGCCACTACAAAAGATGCTCAAAGGGTTTTCCTCTGACAGTTATCTGAATCAAGTGCAGGCGATGATTGATGATTATCCAACCGAGGCTCTGTTATCAAAAATTTCCTGTCCGACACTGGTGGTGGATGGCCGACAGGATGACCTGTTTCCACCCGGCGAACTTCCCTTTATCGCTGAACAGATTCCAAAAGCCAGGCTCACTGTTATTGAGGAGTGCGGCCATATGTCTCCTATGGAACGTCCCCATGCCGTGACCGCGCTAATGCGGCTCTGGTTTGCATCATAAGTGCAAAACGAATAACGATTTTTCTCAAAACAACCACTGTTGCCCCTTGCCGGTCGTCGGCGGTTTGAACTGTGCATAGTCTAACGGCGGCAGTGGTTGGTCCAACCTGTGTTTCAGCTGCACATAAAGCTCTGTGATGGAGACACTCACATTAATCAATGATCGCTCCGCAATTGGTGCCAGCAGATAATGGACGACGAACACGTTTCTGATTCGGTTCGGGTTGAGGCATTGGTTATTCTCCGAATTGAGCCGATCCCTTAAAATATAGGATAAGAGGGATGGGGTTGCCATGTGTCAGACAGTTTGGGTAAAGACTCCTGGAGTCGGGCATAACCGGCATCAGTAATGTTTGTACTATCCCACATTAAATTTGTCAGGTTCTTGAGTTCCCGTAGATGGCTCAGACCAGCGTCGCTGATCTTTGTATATCGAATATCCAAATCATACAGATTTTTCAGTTTTCCCAAATGAACCAGCCCCTGATCACTGATTTGAGTATCTGCAAGAGTGAGAAGCAGCAGATTCTGGTGTCCGATCAAATGAACCAGCCCTGCATCACTCACTTGGGTCCCAAAGAGATCGAGGCTCTCCAGTTTCGGGAGTCCTTTTAAATAAACCAGTCCACGATCACTTACGTGAGTTATATCCAGAGAAAGGACCTTCAGATTCACAAGCCCTTTCAAGTGGGCCAGACCAGCATCACTGACCGCTGTTTCACTTAAGTTAAGAGTTGTCAGTTCTGTCAGGTTTTTCAGATGACTCAGGCCGGTATTTCCAATCTCAGATTCCAAAAGGTAAAGTGTCTTAAGCTTCTTCAGATTTCTCAGGTGAAACAGACCGGCATCGCTGATGGATGTTCGTTCGAGTACAAGTTCTTCCAAGTTATGGAGTCCTTGGATATGTGACAAACCTGCATTCGTGATCAGGGAATTACTGAGATCCAGGATTTTCAGACTTTTCAATTGACCAATGCTGGCGAGATCTGCTTCGGTAAGCTCATCGTCATCCCCATATTGAATACAATTTACCTTTATCACATTAAGGAAAGCAGCACGAATTTCATCTCCTGCGCTGTACTGAATCCAGGTCTGCCAGGAATATGGCATCTTGCTCATCAACCAACCCGGTTCAGTCGTTAGCATAAAAGACTTACTTGATTCCAGTTGTTGAATCGCCCGACCATTCTGTACTCCAGATACGCTAAACACTATCAGGCAGATCAGGATCGCTACTCCAAGCAAGCGCCAGACCCAGCGGAATCGACTGGGTGGTTTTTGGATCGACTCTGGCTGTTCCATTTTCTCGCTCCCTATAAACTGGTGTCTCTGTCGTTTCGCAATTTTGACCCGACAGAGATATACGTCTGCATTTACAATCAGGGGCATACTCCCGTTCCAGCACAGCCAGAACCAGGCATCAAAAAAACGTTATTTCATCAGTCAGGTCGGGTAAATATTTCTGAAGTCGAGCAAAGCCGGCTGGTGTGATTTGTGTTCCATTTCTGTTAATCGTACTCAATTTCTTAAGGCTTTGCAGAGGGAGTAATCCGGCGTCGCTCGTGCGCGTATTCTCGATTTCAAGTACGATCAAATTGCTCAATCCCTGCAAGTGGTTCAGTCCGGAATCAGTAATGCTTGTGTTGTTGAGACTCAGTACCGTCAGATTCACCAAATTTTTCAGTTGAGCCAGCCCGGTATCACTCACACTCATATTGTTCAAAAAAAGATCTTCGAGCTGGGTGTGAAACTGTAAATGAATTAATCCTTCATCACTCACCCGGGTTTCGCTCAGATCCAGACTCTGGAGACTGGCGAGGTCTTTTAAGTGAATCAGACCGGCATCGCTGACCGCAGTTTCGGAAAAATCAATGTCCGTCAACTGAACGAGTTCTTTCAGATGGCTCAAACCGGTATCCCCCACCCGGGTACCGGCGAGATGTAGCCAGCCTAACTTCTTCAACCTTTTCAGATACTTCAAGCCATGATTAGTAACTTGCGTGCCGGAAAGATCTAGTAGATATAAATGGGACAGGCCTTGTAGATGAGACAGTCCCGCGTCACTGACCTGGGTGTCGGTAAGCATCAATGCTTGCAGTTTTGTCAGGTCTTTCAAATGAACGAGCCCGGCATCGCTCACCTGTGTAGAGGAAAGTTCCAGTATTTCCAGGTTTGCGAGACCTTTCAGATGAAATAATTCGGCATCTGTCACTCGGTTATTACTGAGGTCGAGTTCTCTCAGATGTTTGAACTCTCCAATGCTGGCGAAGTTGATTTTACTGATGTCGGTGACAGCAGAGAGGTCACCATTTTCCACGTAGAAAGGGACAGACTGTATGCGGATTGCGGTCACGACCTGCAAGGGAAGCAGTCTTTCTTTCCCCAGCTTGTCCGTAAGCCAGCGCTGCCAGGACCAGGGCAAAACATCCAGCAACATACCAGGCTCAGTTGACACAGAGATTGAATGATTCGCCTGCAATTGTTGAATCGCCTGCGCGTGCTGCGCCGCTGAAACAATAAACAGAACCAGGCCCAGCAAAATCATGCCCAGGATCGACCGCCACAGCCAGTGAAAACGGCTCACGCGTTTCTGATTCAGTTCGGGTTGAGTCATAAGTTACGCTCCAGCAGGAAACAGTCAGCGAAAAATTCCAATTCAGTTTCGGCCAGCTATTCAGATAATCCCGGTAGCGACTCGCGGAGCTGATCAATACCTGCTTCCGTGATCTGTGTTCCATCATACTGCAAGTATTGTAGCTTTGAGAGACCTTTCAGGTGCTTCAATCCGGCATCAGTGACCTGTGTGTTCTCAATATTAAGCCATTCGAGTTGTGAAAGTCCCTGCAGATGCACCAGACCGGCATCAGTAATCTGAGTGTTATCGAGATAGAGTTGCCCCAAACCCTTCAGACCTGGTAAATGTACCAAGCCAGCATCACCGACCTGAGTATCATCTAAATTGAGCCAGAAAAGATTTTTCATCTCTTTCAGATGAATCAGACCGTTATTTGAAATCGGGGTCTTCTCCAAAAAGAGCGTAATGATATTTGTTAATCCTCGCAGGTGGAATAGGCCGGTATCCGTGATTTTTGTGTCTGTGAGATCGAGATATCCCAGTTTCGTAAGTTCCTGCAAGTGAACCAGACCCGCATCACTCACTTGAGTATTAGCGAGTCCCAGGAATTCCAATGAATCAACTTGTTTGAGCTGTGCCAAACCTTTGTCGCTGATCCCGGTTCCTACCAGATAGAGTCTCTCCAGTTGCTTCAATTTTTGAAGGTAGATCAATCCCGCATCTGTGGTCGCCGTTTCAGATAGATTAATCTCCTCCAGATTCGCAAGTCCCTGGAGATGAACCAGTCCGGCGTCACTGATTCTTGTTTCAGCAAGATCGAGTACCTCCAGATCTTTAAATGCAGACAACAGATCAAGATTGTTATCAGTAATTCTGCTGGAATTCGCATTGATTTCTGTCACAATTTCAAAGGGACGAAGCCGTTGATACCCCACCGTTTCTGACAGATGGTAACGCCACCTCAATGGGAGCAGTTTCAGAAGCATACCCGGACTGGTTCTGTATTGTATCGATTCATCAATCGCTTCCAGCTTCTGCAAAGCTCGGTCGTTCATGAATACCAAAGTCGAATACACAACCAGCCACAGAACCACTGTCAACCCGCCTCCCCGCCACACCCAGCGGAATCGACTCACACGCTTTTGATTTGGTTCCGGTTGTGCCATGTTTCATACCTCGGCTCTGAAAAACGAACTCCCTCAAAACAACCACTGCTGTCCCTTGCCGGTCGTTGGCGGTTTGAACTGCGTGAAGTCCAGTGGCGGCAGCGGTTGGCCTAACCCGTGTTTGCGGGTGAAGACTTTGAACAGACTGCGGATCTGTTCGGCGATCTCACCGGTGCCGCGGATGCGGGTGCCGAATTCTGAACTGTTGAGCTTCCCCTCCCGCGTCTGTCGAATGCGGCTCAGCACACGTTCCTTGCGTGTGGGCTGTGTTCGTTCCAGCCACTCGAGGAAGACCGGCTCCACTGTCAACGGCAGACGCAATAGAATATAACTCGCCGACAGTGCGCCGGCCTCTTTTGCTGCCTGCAGGATTTCGGGGATTTCATGATCGTTCAACCCGGCGATGATCGGCGAGACCATCACCTTCGTTGGCACTCCTGCAGCCGCTAGTTCGCGAATCGCCCGCAGTCGGGCCGCTGGAATGCTGGTCCGTGGTTCCATCTCGCGAGCGAGTTGTGTATCGAGCGTGGTGATCGAGACACTCACATGGATCAGATCGCGCTGCGCCATTGATGCCAGCAGATCCAGATCGCGGACCACCAGTGCATTTTTTGTGACGATTCCCACCGGCTGATTGGCCTCGGATGCGACCGCCAGACATTGCCGCGTTAACTGGAATTCGCGCTCGGCCGGTTGGTAGCAATCGGTGATTCCGGAGAACGCGATTAATTCCGGCTTCCAGTCACCCTGGCTCAGAAAGTCCCGCAATAATCTGGGTGCTTCGTGCTTGACCATGATTTTCGTTTCAAAGTCGAGCCCCGCGTTGAACCCCAGATATTCATGAAAGGGCCGGGCGTAACAATAACTGCAGCCATGCGCGCAGCCTCGATACGGATTGACGCTATAGCGAAAATTAAGGTCGGGCGAATCGTTTTCAGTCACGATTGACTTCGCCTGATCGTCGATGTATTTAATTCGTCGCGGCTGAGAGAGATATTCGTCATCCCACTCCAGCTGCTCCAGATCCGGTTCGGAGTATGTCGTTTCAAACCGGTTCGGCGGATTTAAATGAGAACCGTGCCGCATGTCTTATTTGATCTATCTAATCGTACAATCAGGTAATGACGACTGAAGTTGAGTTATCGCAGCTTCAGTCACTGTTGGTTTTGGCACTTCAACCAAACTCAATTTTTTAAGCGCTTTCAGGTGAACCAGGCCTGCATCTGTCACTCGTGTACCAAAAAACTTGAGTACCTCCAACTTTTCAAGATTCTTCAGATGAGACAGCCCAACATTATCGACCTGCGTAAAGGTCAGATCGAGCCAGTCTAGGCTTGTCAGCCCTTTCAGATGAATCAAGCCACTTCCTTCAATCCGGTTTTTATCCAGGGAAAGCCACTTCAGCTTTGTCAGATCTTTCAAATGGATCAAGCCAGCATCACTGACCTGGGTATTCGTCAAGAAAAGTGATTGCAAATTCCTCAGGTCTTTTAAATGAACTAATCCGTTGTCATTTAACTGAGTCTTATCCAATTCAAGTCTACGAAGATTTACGAGTCCCGCCAGATACTTCAACCCTTTGTCCTTAACATGGGTTTCAGTCAGATCAAGTGATTCTAATTTTGTCAGATTACGGAAATGAATCAACCCGGCATCGCTGATCTGGGTTCTCTCTAACCAGAGAACCTTCAAACTGCTTAATCCTGACAGATGAACCAGTCCGGTGTCAGATATATTGGTGTGTGTGAGGAGTAGTGTGTTGAGTTTGGTCAATCCTTTCAGATGTGCCAGTCCCGCATCAGTTACCTGGGCACCCTCGAGAGAGAGCTCTTCTAAATTGACGAGCCTTTTCAAGTGAACCAATCCAGCATCATTCATTGCAGTCGGGCTCAGATTGAGGGACTTCAAATTCCTGAGTTCCTTCAAATGAATTAAACCGGCATCTGTGATTTGAGGGCTGTCTAATGTGAGATTTTCCAGATTTCTAAGTGGTTTCAAATGGACTAATCCTGCATTTGTAATCTCAGGCCCCCAGATACTGAGTGCTTCTAAATGAACCAGTCCTGTAAGGTGTTTCAATTGCCTGTCGTTCAATGGAGTACACCAAAGATGGAGTTCTCTCAGATCCTTCAATTCACTCAAAAGGGGAATCTCTTTGTCGCTGAAAGTACCATTCAGGCAATCGACCTCGGTTACGATTTCAAACGGTTTGAGGCGATCTTCCCCGAGGGTGTTATAAAGCCAGGCTTGCCAGTCAACGGGTAGTGAGTTCAGTAACATGCCGGGTTCGGTTGTAATATTGAGAGTTTCGACAGAAGACAGCTTTTCAATCGTACGTCCATTTTGCACAACGGATACGACAAACATCACCAGGCATACGAGAAGCACGATGAATCCCGCGCGCCAAAACCACCGACCAATGTGCCAGCGAGCTTTCTCGATTTGATTCATGATCTGTCCCTGGATATTTTGCGAAGTCAAATTCCTTCAATAGACTGACATTAATGTGAATCTGTAGTGTACCACAAATCTGTTCATCAAAAGCAATTGCAAAGATACAAATTCTTAGAGATCTGCTTCTAGCTCAGAATAAGCGCAGCAGGCACGTAAAGATTCAGGAAAACCTTGAAAAGTGCTTGAGGATTCCTGATCTGCTCTCAACGAGCTGTTAACCCGAGATGTGAGTGATCACTGATTCGCTAAAAAGCAAAGTCATTCTTCACGAATCCCGTCTCCTTCGAGCGTTCGTTCCAGCAGCATATCGTAGACCGGTTTGCTGCCCAGTGACTGGGCGACGACACTGGCGGTCATGCAGGTGATGATCATGGCCGGTAGCAGGTTGAAGCTGGCAGTCATCTCGGCGACCAGCACGATGCCCGTCAGCGGGGCGCGGACGGTTGCGGCGAACAGAGCGCCCATCGCGGCAATCGCACAACTGCCGGGATAGATGTGCGCGTGCGGTGCCAATTCTTGCGCGATATTTCCGAAAATGGTTCCAATCAAAGCGCCCAGCGCCAGCATGGGAGCAAAGATACCCCCGGGAACGCCCATCGAATAACTTAAGAACGTCAAAATCGCCCGTACGATCAGCAGTGCCAGTAGAAATCCGAGCACGGGAGATTTGTCGAAAATTTCCTTCACCAGGGCTTCACCGCCACCCACGTATTCGGGGGCAACCACCATCAGCGCGCCGGCAACGGCGCCGACCGAACAGGCAATGATTTGCATCGTCCGAGGGTTCAGTCTGTCAGAAATCCGCAGGCACTTGAGTAGCACCGTGTTGAAGCCGGCTCCTAATGCGCCGATCAACGCACCGAGCAGGAGATGAAAGGGGAGCGAAGTCAGCAGGTTTTCCGGCGGGGGAAACTTGGGTAGCCAGGTCTGCAGCTGAACCGGTAACTGCGGCAGTGTGCCAAACACCTGATCGTTGACCGTGTTCGCAGTAATGCTGGCCAGGATCACCGCGTGCAGGGAAACGAAGTTATATTTAAACCGCCGCCGCATCTCTTCGATCATAAACAGGATCGCACCCAGGGGCGCACTGAAGGCCACACTCAACCCGGCGGTTGCACCCGCGGCCAGGAGCGTATTCATCGTCTCTTCGTTTGAGTTCGCTTTTTCGCCGACGATCTGACCGACGCAGCCGCCCAGGTGAATTGTTGGTCCTTCGCGTCCGAGAACCAGCCCTGCTCCCATCGACAGCACACCACCGAAAAATTTAATGGGAAGCAATTGTCGCCAGCGCAGCGGCCTTAAGCCTGACATGATGCCTTCGATTTCCTGAATACCGCTTCCTGCTGCTTCCGGGGCATAGCGACGGACGAGGAACGCAGAGATTCCCACCATCAGGGCACCAAGCACTGCTGCGATGCTGACTGCCAGTGTCTTGTGATCGGAGAATTGTTTTGCGATCACATTAAAGATTTCTGATGTCGTCTGCACGGTATAATGAAAGGCCGACCCTAACGTGCCTACTCCCAGGCCAATGATGAGTGCCAGCAGGTAAACCCGCATTGCCGCTTTGAGTTCCAGTCTCCGTTTCAACTCTGTTTCATGCATGTCCGTATCCATGTTCCTTTAAAGGTGTCTGACACCTTTTATTGCATCTATGATTCCAGTTGCAAGTCCTGTTGAGTCGATGTCGGAATCACCAGACATATCAAAGCGACTGCTGCACAGAATAATCCCAGCAGCGAACCAATGCCAAGACCGGCCTTGTCCGAAAACAGTACCACGCAGATGGCCATACTGATCCATGTAAATCCGAACAGCGCGGTAAGCCATTGAGCAAAATGCGGTACTGCAAACTGCACCGATTTGTGCATGAGCTGTAAGACATTCGCAACAATGGCGATACTTATGACGAGCCAGATAGGGGTCTTGATAAAGAGAGTGATATGGCCATTGAATCCGGTCACGTTAATGTTACCGATGGGAAAGGGGAAGGAAATGGGATTTCCGAGATCGCCATTGACAAGCTGACCATTGAGCTGTACTCCGCTTATGGTCATCCATGTGAGTGGGAGCGAGATCAGGCCGGCGAGAATGGCAAACACGGCTGCGGTATTCTTTAGCGGTTGGGTTATCATCTAATCCCTGTTCTCATTTGCTTCACGGAAAAAAATTCGGGTTTTTAATAAATCCATACGATGGGAATTCCCACCCAGATTACGATATAACCCAACGCAAGCAAATAGCAAACCGCAAGCCCGGCGAAAATTCCCTCCAGAAGATACTTAAAAAAGGCACCAAGGGCAGCGATCGGTAAGCCGGCGCTGAAACCGAGTCCAAACGCCCAGGCAAGATTTGTGAGTCCGAGATGCAGATTTTGCGCACTGAGATAGAGGTGCCACGTCGCCGCTGCCAGCATGCCGGTAAAGAAAATTAACAGTAGTTTTAAAAAGTTGATTGACTGTCTGGACATTTTAATAAAATGAAATCGTCCCTGTGCTGCGGAACCATTTTAAATCAGTTCTCGCATCGGCTGGGTCGGGTCGACCAGATACGTGGGACGTCCTGAAAGATCGGTTACCGTTGTGGTGTTCACGTCGATCCCCAAGTTGTGATATAGCGTGGCAAACACTTCGTTGAAGCCGACCGGGCGATCTTCGGCATGTTCAGCGAAACGGTTTGTGGAACCAATCACCTGACCGGTGCGCATGCCGCCTCCGGCCAGCATGGCGCAAGACACCTTCGGCCAATGATCCCGACCGACCTTGGGGCTGATCCGCGGCGTACGGCCGAACTCTCCCCACACGACTACGGAAACGTCTTTGTCCATCCCCCGGTTTTGTAAGTCCTCCATCAGCGCGGTCAATCCCTGGTCGAGCATCGGGAAATGTTCTTCTTCATGCTCGAAGATCGTGCCGTGCGGCTTACCATGCCAGTCCCAACGACCGTAGGCCAGCGTGACGCAACGCACACCCACTTCCACCAGACGTCGGGCCATGAGAAAATAGTCGTTCAATAACGGTCCCGCGTCGCCGTAACCGGCTGGCTTGGTCGAGCCGCGCCCATAACGATCGCGTAACTTCGGATCTTCCTGGGACAGGTCCAGTGCCTGAGCCAGTTTGCTCGAGGTCAGAATGCCAAACGCCTGTTTCGTATAAGCATCGATCCCCT
Source organism: Gimesia alba (assembly GCF_007744675.1). Lineage (NCBI taxonomy): Bacteria > Pseudomonadati > Planctomycetota > Planctomycetia > Planctomycetales > Planctomycetaceae > Gimesia > Gimesia alba. The sequence goes on along the minus strand of NZ_CP036269.1, from coordinate 7,656,207 downwards.
GCATGTCTTCGATCACTTCTGCCTGGCGGCGCATATTATCGAGCGAGGCCAACAGCGATTTGCGATCGTCCAGGCGCTCCGCGTTGACACTGTTGAGGATCATGTCGGCTTTGCCTTCCGCGCTCGGCTTGAAGGCGGAATGCGCGACTCCCAGAAAACCAGGCTGTCCCACGTCTGCCCAAGGGGCGTTCCGCATCTTCGGCGACAACCCGATGAAGGGAGGCACCGCTGGATCAGTCCCCCCCTGCAATTTCGACAAGGTCGCCCCCAAAGAAGGCCAGCCTCCCTGTGGTTGCCGACTGGACCTTCTGCCCGTCATACACTGGAACGAAGCATGACGCCCTTCGGAACCGACCATCGAACGAATAAACGCAAACTTGTCGGCCATCCGGGACAGCCGCGGCATCAATTCGCAAACCTCAATGCCGGGAACGTTGGTGGCGATGGGCTCGCGCGGCCCACGAATTTCAGATGGTGCTTCCGGTTTGAGATCAAACCAATCCTGGTGCGGCGGGCCGCCCGACAGAAAAATCATGATAACTGATTTATGAGAGTTCGGTTTGCCGGAGAGATCCTGCGCCCGCAGAATTTGTGGTAACGACAGCCCTCCCATTGCCAGCGAACCGATCTGCAGGAAATTCCGCCGGGAAATTCCGTCACAAAAACGATGCTGTTTGCCACTCTCGATGGTCAACATAGAGTAAGCTCCCTGGAGGCAGGTCGTTCTGAGAAAAAGTGATATCAACCAGCGTCTCTGTAAGCTGCCATGATAAAAGGGATTATCGGAAACATCAACATGTTTTGATGAGTAAAACGCGCAGAACCGGGACGCCGTTATCGCGAATGATAGTCAGAGGAATCCGCGAAAGTGGTTATTTCCCTGAGGTGCAACGACTTGCGCTGTGGTTTTAGCTGGGAAAGCAAAAAAGTGAGCGGGTCGGCGCTAGCCGCCGTTTTTGGGTTAGGGGTGCTGGTTCACAAACGGTGGCTAGCGCCATGCCGCTCACTTTAAGTTGTAGTGAAAAGAAACTTACCCCTTGCGCAGCTCGCTGAACGCGCTTTCCATCGCGTGTTGCATCATCAGGCCGTCGTTGGCATACACGACCAGTCGAGCGCCCTGGCGGATGGTGCGGACGGCCTGCTTTGTCGTGCCGAACCAGCAACCGGCGGCGACGTGCTGTTGATTGGCCACGTCGATGACTTTCTGGATGGCGGCGATCAGTTCGGGGTTGTCATATTCGCCGGGGATGCCCATGTTGGTCGTCAGGTCGCCGGGACCGACGAAGACGGCGTGTACGCCGGGAATCGAACAGATTTTTTCCAGGTTCTTGATACCGGGCACCGATTCGATCATCGGAATGAACAGCGTGTTCTCGTTCTTTTTCTCGATGTAGTCAGCCGTTTTCTGATTCACGAATTTACCCGTCTTGAGCACCTTGTCCAGCACGATCCCTTTCAACGGCCGATAGACGGCGGCGGCCGCCAGTTGTTGTGCCTGTTCGTATTCTTCGACATAAGGCACGACGACGCCGTCAAAGGTATCACAGACGCGCGCCACATCCGCAGCATCGCGACTGTGCGTGCGGGCCAGACAGACGATGCCTTTGGAATTCAATGCATACCGTAGCGGCAGGAACTCGGCGAGATCGAGGGTCGTATGTTCGGGCGTGACAATCACAAAGTCGAGCGAGTTCTTCGGTATCGACTCAACCATCGCCGGCACCACGGAATACTGAAACAGTGAACCATAGACGGTTTCACCTTTGATCAGTTTGTCTTTCAACTTCTTCACCAGCATAGCCGCCGCACCTCATCAACAGGGAACAGGAAGGAATTCGCCATAAACACTCATTCCATGATGCCGGGTGGGGATGCGGATGTAAAGAAAAAGAGGTGGGATTGTGAGTTTCAATCCGATACAAACTCTTGCAATATTCGGTAGTCCGGTTCACGAATCCAGGCTGTGAGCAGCGATTTCAACTCCGGTTCCTGGAGTGGTCTGGTAACATCGTATTTCTCGGAGCCAATTGTCCAGCCATCGTAGAGTTCTTCTAGATAAAGTGCGTGCTTCCATCCTGGAATGTCTCCCGGCTGTTCCACTGGTATGGGATCGACGTGAATACATACGATTTCCGCCTCCTGTAGTGGATCCAACTTGCGGACCACAACATTGGCTCCCAAGTCTTTCACGAAGTGGATGAGTTCTGTCTGATTCATCGTTCTCTTTTTACCTAACGCAATTCGTTCTGTTTACATTTCTTCATCGTCACAAATACGCTCCAGCTTTTCGGACAGTTCCTGAAACGCGTCCCTGGCTTCCCGGATCGATGTTCCTGCATGCAGATATCGGTAGATTCGAATGGCTTCGACTTCCTGTTTCTCTTTGACCGCCCGTAATAGTTCCTGTGAAACTATTCTGCCTGAAGCCAGCCCAATATTGGGTAACTCTGGTGACCAGTTGCCCCAGTCCAGTGATTTTCCATACTGACCCCAAATATGGTCATCCTCATGGCAACGAAATCCAAAAATTCTGTGATACTTGAGAAATGGACAGTGACTACATTTCTCCGGGACATACACTTTGCTTTTAATGAATTCATCTTCGACAAGAACAGGCTCACAAGTTCCTTCCCTGTGACAGGGACCGTAATCTAAAGACAAATAGCCTTCAACCTGTTCCACTACGCGAACACATTCCCCTTCAAACAGATTCGCACATTCATCACACTTGCGCGGAATATACATTGTAAATTCACCATGAATGAATTTGACCGGACCCAGCGGACCTTGGATTTCACATTTGGGAAATGCTTTACGATACATTTTCAATCACTTAACACTTTGAATTCGTTGGTCGTCAGGATTACTCTTCCTCAGGATAAAGGGCACTATAAAGCGCGTCAAACGCTGCTGGCAGCTCGGGCAAGGGTTGCAGTTCTTCTGCTTCCGGATCTTCCGGCAGCGGTTGAAAATCGATGTATCGCAGGTTCAATGTGACGTCGAATTCGCCAAGCGTCATGTCCAGCAGGATGAAGGCCGCTCCCATCATTTCCTCCCGGTTCTCCTCGGTGAGGTCCGGGGCAAAGAGAATCAAATCAATGGCGCCCTCTTCGGTCTGGAGCCAGAAATAAAAGTCATTCGCGTTCAATTCTCTGTCACCAAACTGCAGGCCGAATTGAGTTACATCGATTCTCTGGCGAAACGGCGTAAACGTCCAGCCGGGAAGATCGGGGGCATTTTCTGTCAGCGCCAGCACTGCGGGAAACGAATCCTGAATTCCATCGGCACTGATGACCAGATCACGGACCCCTTCTGTATCCAGAACGGAAAGTTCAAAGGTCAACCCGTCATCGACTTCATACAGCCGCTCCCCCAGTTCCTCCATCAACTCTGCCTGGTGATCCTCGAAACTGTGAAACCGGTTGAGATTGGTTTTAAACCATTGCCAGAACGAGATCACCTCTGACATGAGTTCCGAATTCGAGTTCATAGCGATACCCTTTCAATGAGAATTGCGTCGAGAATGCCTGCGAACTGAACACGCTATCATGCCCTGCCCAGAATCAGAAGTAAAGAAAAACCGTAAGAATTGGAAGAACAAAGAAGATCTTTGAAAATCAATTTCTTGACCATCTGAAAACGCTGATTCCAAGCCAAGCTGAAAATTCATATCACCGTTTCTGCATTTGACACCGTACACGGTCTCGTTACAGTTACAGAAATGAGACGGGCCGAGACGCGCGTGATCTTCTGTGGGTTTGATTTGTAGAGCGCAATCCGGCCGTTATCCCCTCTTCCATCAAGGTTTGTCATGACAGACAGTAATCACACCGAAACCGACACCAATTCCCCAGAAGAGCCTGCCAGCAGTGAAACGGTTCCTGCCACGAAGGAATTAAAACCGCTGCGGATCTGGCCGCCGATTCTGTTGCTGATCGGGATGGTGCTGACACGGTTGGCGCCGCGGCTGGTGGAGTCGGATACGGCACTGCCGATCATGCTGTCGGTGTTTGGTCCTCTGGTTTGTGGCGGGCTGATCCTGGTGTGGTGGGTGCTCGCCAGCCGTGCGACATGGAAGGAAAAGTTGATGGGGCTCTTTGTGGTTCTGTTGGCAGGCGGAGCGACGCTGGCGTTAATCGATCCAACCATGCAAGGACCGGGAGCCATGCTGATTACTGGGCCGATGGGGCTGGGGCTATTTGGGATCGTAGCGGTGCTGGTGTCCCGTATGAAATCTGTGAAGCGAACGTTAATTATTGTTACCTGCTCGGTACTCGGTTTTGCCTTTTCACTGTTGCTTCGCGCGGAAGGAATGTGGGGTGACTATGATATGGGACTGGCCTGGCGCTGGACGCCGACGGTGGAAGACAAGTTGCTGGCAAGAGAAGACGTGACGCCTGACGCAGATCAGACTGTTCTGACGGCGGCGATGGAGTCAGCGCTGGCGAAACCAGAGTGGCCCGGCTTTCGCGGTGCGTTGCGCGATGGGATCTTGACGGGCGTGTCCCTCGAAGACGACTGGAACCCGGAAGTGGGTAAGCCGCTATGGAAAATTTCGATCGGGCCCGGCTGGTCTTCGTTTGTGGTCGCCGGCCCGCTATTGTTTACACAGGAACAGCGGGGCGAGGAGGAATTGATCGTCTGTTACAACGCAGAGACGGGAGCCGAACTCTGGAAGCGGGAGATCAAAGCCCGTTTTTTTGATCCACTGGGGGGACCCGGTCCGCGGGCAACGCCCGTGCTGGTCGACGGCGCACTGTATGTGCAGGGGGCCAGCGGGCACGTATTACGACTCGATCCACAGACCGGCAAGATTGTCTGGCAGCAGGACATTCGCAAAGTGGCGGATCGAGAACCGCCGATGTGGGGTTTCAGTTCTTCGCCGCTGGTAGTGGACGGAATGGTTTTCATCTACGCGGGCGGTAAAGAACAGAAAGGGCTGTTGGCCTTTGATGCGGAATCGGGAGATTTAAAATGGTCGGCGCCCGCCGGCGACCATTCTTACAGCTCCCCTGCTCTGTTGACGATTGAGAATCAACCCGTGATTGCCATGCTGACGAATAAGGAACTCACGCTGCTCGATCCCGCTGATGGCACGGTCCTGTTGAAGTATGACTGTCCCTCGGAGGGGCAACGTACGTTACAACCCCAGCTGGCTGGCGAGAATGAAATCATGATTGCGACCGGCATGGGAAAAGGCATTCAGAAAATTCGCGTTACGAACAACGACGGAAAATGGACGGCAGAAGAGGTTTGGATTGCGCCCCGACTCAAGCCGGACTTTAATGACTTCGTAATCTACGACGGACATGCCTACGGCTTTGACGGCACAATTTTCACCTGCTTTGATCTCAATGATGGCAAGCGCAAATGGAAAGGCGGCCGCTATGGGAAAGGCCAGGTACTGCTGGTCAAAGACTCCGGGCATTTACTCGTGATCAGCGAACAAGGCGAAGTTGTATTGCTCAAAGCAGACCCATCAGGGCATCAGGAGCTGGCGACGTTTTCTGCCCTGGAAGGCAAAACCTGGAATCATCCGGTGCTGATCGGAGACCGATTGTATGTCCGCAATTCCGAACAGGCGGCTGCCTATCGACTGCCGGTAGTGAAATAAAGAAAACCCGAAGAATTGAGGAACGGTAGGAAGTGTGTTCTATTCATCCAGAAATGTGAATCGTTTTTATTCAGAGAGAATGACGACCCGCGCATCGACGTTGAGCACTTGGGTACCATTTTCATATTGAATGAACGGCTCGTCCCAATGCGAGTGGCCACGAACGACCAGGGAAACCAGACTCTCTGTGATCAGATCACGTACACGAGCTGATCCTTGCTGATGTGGTTGTGTTCCCCTCGGTCCATCATGCGTCAGCAGCACATCAGGAGATTCTTCCAGCAGCAACTCGAGGGCAAACAGATAGTCTTCTTCGCTGCGTCTTTGATACCGCTCGGGATTGCCGATGATGCCTCCCAGGCCTCCGAGTCGCAGTCCTTGCAGCTCAATCGACTCGCCATCCAGATAATATAGGTGACGGGGAAAACGGGGCGGTGCGTCTTTCTTTTCGCCGAACATATCATGATTGCCGGCGACACCGGCCACCCAGGAAAATTCGTCACCAAAGGCACGCCAGACCGAGCTGACATCACCTGTTCCCCCTCGTTTATCGAGTGCGGGGACGGTATAGAAATCGCCGGCTAAAAGTGCAGCGACACGAGAGGGAGCTGTGATCTCGAGTTCCGGAAGGAACTCTTTCACCATGCGTTGCGGCAGCACTTCGCCGAGCAGCCGTAATGGTCCTCCCTGCGATTCCTGAAACCGTTCGCGCCCCTGCAGATCGGCTGTGACGATGATGGCATCCAGACCCTTCGGAAGTTGATCGACGCGCGCATGGTGAATCGGCAGCCGTTCCTGATAAAAAGAACCGCCGCGACTTCCGGCATTCAGATAGCGGAATTCTGTCAGTGGTGTTATTGGAAAGTCGATGATTTTCATAACAGCCAGACAAAATTCGTTGAGGGAAGGTTCAGCCAGTGACATCTTCAGGAGATCGTTATCGTGCACCTCCAGTAATATCGAAGATGGTTCTGGACACTTGCTTAAGCTACGATAAGATCAGAGTCAGAATCATAGTTGCGTACTTTTCGGGAAGTTGAGTCTGATGAACCAGTTATCACAAGAACTATCGGAAAGACTCAAAGCAGCCAGCGATGAATCGATTCCGCTGAACGAATTTGTGGAAGCGTGGTTGTCGCGTCCCTTTTCTCTCACTCCCTGGGCCGCCTGGACGTTGTTTTCACTGATCCGGCACCGCCCGCGGCAGGAGTTCGTCGCGGAAATTGTCAAGCACCGGCTGGGTGTAAAGCTGGAAGCGCTTGCTGAAGAAGGTTACTTTGCCCACCCCAAAGGAAAAGGGCGCGGCCTGGTGCCTGGGCTGGAAGAGTGGGAATATGACTTGCATGGCATCGGCTGTTGTGTGACTCACCGTGTCAGCGGGGAATCAATCGACGTCGATTTTTTTGATGAGAGTGCCGACTGGATTGCGCTCGATTTTTATAAATATTATCTAAGCTCTCTACGTACTCCCGAACTCTGGGAACAGCGGGTGATCGCATTGCATCCCGGGTATGACACCGTCAAATATGCATTGGACGAGCTTTTGGATACCGGCCTGTTGGAGCAACACTCCACGAAGGAGGCTGCACGTCTGGCTTTCGATGAGCGGGCGTTTTCAACGCTGATGAATCTGTTCGAGAAAACTCGAGACGAAAACGAATCTTTGATTCGACTGGCGGCTGTGCTCGGCGATGCGCCGCTGGTAAAGCAACTGTTGAAGCCTGAGCAAGTCAAACCGATGATAGAACAAGCCGCCACACAGGTCATCGAGCAGCGAGAGCAGTTTCTGGCACAACAGTTCGAACAGAGCATTGATCAAACACTGGCATTGAAAGGCTTGCAGGAACATCAGAGCCCGAATTTAGATGATTATCTAAAACGAACCTTGAACGGCGAAGACTCTGATACAATTTCGACGGCACTGAAATTCATTGTGAAATCGAAAAACGTTGTCTGGTGTCCGCTCATCTTTGATCTCATGCAGCGTTTTGATCCTACTGGTGGTCCCAATGAATTTCCACAACCTGAGATCTGGTCACAATGTCTGGAGTTCCTGCTACGTCACAATTATCGGTTTTCGGAAACGTCGGAATCCCTTCGTGAGGTCCATCAATATTGTCTCGGTGAGGCCACACTGCTTGCATTGGAATTTAAGCCTGAGTATGCCCTCACGCTCTTTCGAAAAGCACTCAGGTCAACGATACCAAACAATCGAGAAATTGTTGCTGCCGTCTTAGCGATCCTGGATCAGCCCTGGAGTCGTCGGGAATTGCTAGCCGCGCTGGCTGAATCTGAAGAACAAGAGCCCACACAGGAAATCCGGGCCGCCATTCTGCAGACTCACTGTAACAGCGCGCATCAGGTGGTCCTGAACTGGGAAGAACGAAATCCTCGAGAAAAAGAGGCCGGTGAGTGGATCACCGTCGATGAGTTTCATACTCGTAGTATCCCCCATTTCTTACAATGGCAGATGGAAGAGCGGCACGATCGGGTGTTACCACTGCGCTCCGTTGTGCCGCCTGAACCTGAATCGAATTAAGCGTATCTGGAGCTAATCCCGTGTTCATCCTCTCCCGCGGTCCTGGACAATCCATTCTGATTGACGATTTGGAAGTTTCCGTCGGCTGGATTCGCTTCAACAAAGTCCAACTCCTCATAGAGGACCCCGAAACAGAGACACCGGCGAAACCGATTTTGTATCTGAACGAGAAAATCGAACTCGCCATCGGGATTTCGATCATCGTGATTCAAATTACTGCCGAGAAAGCGCGTCTCGGCATCGAATCACCACCCGGGACGCAAGTGACACGCAGTGAACTGGTCTGAAGGAGAGACAGGAGCGGTGGTCGGAACTACTGTCTTTGACAGGAGTTGGCTCATTAATTCCTGTCGAAAACCAGATTGATTTGCTCTGCTTGAAGAATCCTGAAAACCGTCTGAAAAGATCGCCCGTACAGATTCTTTTTCATTATTTTGTTGAACAAAGCCGATTTTAGATGTTAAATTGGACAATATAGATAGTCTATGCCGCTGGGGAAGCGTGGCGCTCGTGGCCCACTGGGTCGACCATAATTCATTTTGCATCCGTCGAGGTAAGTCGAATGTTAGTGCTGGCAACGGTGTGCATCTTCTGCCTGTTTTGTTTCGCGTTGCTCAATCTCTACTGGGGTCACAAATCGGCCCGGCTTTACCGCACTCATCTCAATCAGAGTTCGGAAAGTGATTTTACGCCCGTCGCAACAGTCATTCTTTCGCTGCGCGGTAATGATCCGTTTCTGGCTCATTGCCTGGATGGTTTACTAAATCAAGATTATCCGGAGTACGCCGTAAAAATTATCGTTGATCACGTCGACGATCCAGCCTTGGCCTTTGTTAATCAATATCTGGAACAACACACGCATCCGCATTGTGAAGTCATAATCCGGGAAATCTATACGGGTGCTTGTGGGTTGAAAAATGCATCGCTGGTTCAGGCCATGAAAAATCTGGATGAGAACGTAGAAGTGGTCGCCTGGCTGGACGCCGATGCGGTACCACATCGTAGCTGGTTGAGAGAGCTTGTCGCGCCATTACAGAATTCGCAAGTTGGTATTGCATCGGGGATCCGTTGGTATACGCCACGCGATTCGAATCCCGGAACGATGATTCGGCATGCCTGGAATGCGGCTGCATTGGTTCAAATGATTTCGCTGGAAATTGCCTGGGGAGGTTCGATTGCCCTGAGCCGTTCTGTTTATGAAAACCCGTTGCTCTCGGAGACCTTGTTGAAAATGCTATGGGACGACACCGGGCTCAAAGCGGTCGCTGTTGAATTAGAAAAAGAAGTGGCTTTCGTGCCTGCTGCCACGATGACGAATGCCGAGTCGATCCCCTTCCGTTCCTGCTTTCGTTTTATAACCCGCCAGTTAGTCAATACTCGATTCTATCATTCGAAATGGTGGTTGATTGCGACTGTGGGGTTCGGCATGGCTTTTGCCCAAACAGTGCTCTTGATCCTCGGATTGATCTTTTTAGTACAAGGAAATCTGTTTTGGGCAGGACTCTCTGCGGGGAGCCTGCTTTTTAGTAACGGTTGTGTGGCAGCCTCTATCTATCGCATTAGTCTTTTGATTCATCAGACAGTCCGTGCGCGGGGAGAAAATTTCCAACGGCAACCGCTGAGAACGATGGGTTATCTGTGGATCACACTGTATATTTTCAGTGCGGCCCTGTTCGCTGCCATGAGAACCAAAATCATCAACTGGCGCGGCGTGATTTATCATGTTCCTTCTGCATTCGAGATTCAGATCACGCATTACGAGCCCTTCCAGGAAATAAACGAGTTGCAAGCCCCACTCGAACTGGAAAATATCTCGCTCTGATTCTTCAAAGATTCTCCAGATAGTCGGCACTCGAGCCCAGAATGAAAATCTGTCTGCGCAACAGTTCCTTGATCACACGCCGACAATCGATAAGATACATCAAAAGAAATCTCAACCAAATCAATTCTCAGCACAGTGGCAAGACTGTTGGCTGACAGTGATCACCTCTCAGATAAAATAAAGCTCAAATATGTTTTCTGAATCTACCTGGAGTCGAAAGAGCATCGGCGATGTTGATGTTGTATACCACGATGGTTTGTATCATCTGTTTCATTTGGTACTTCCTAACCATGACTTCATTGCGCATGCGATCAGCGATAACGCGTTGAACTGGCGGCGAGTGGATAACGCCCTGTTTATCGGTGATCCGGGAAGCTGGGACGATTTGATGCTCTGGACCATGCACGTCTCTCCCGATCCGCATCAACCGGGGCGCTGGCGTATGTTTTACACTGGTGTATCGCGCCGAGATCAGGGGAAAAAACAGCGGCTCGGCATGGCTGTCAGCGACGATCTGTTTCACTGGCAGAAAGCAGATACCAACTGGGTGGACGAGCGCGGGCATTCTGATCCCCAGATTGTGAAAGAGGTGCGAGAGAGACTGAGATCTTCCATCTCTAATAACATCAAAGCGAAGCAGAACCCGGAAAGCTGTATTCCTCTGAAACCGGATTCGCAGTATTACGAATCGTCGGTCGATTCGGAGCGAGGCTGGGTCAGCTTTCGCGATCCGTTTTATTTTCGGGAAGAAGATCAGGGATGGCTCTTGATGGCGGCACGCGTGAACGAGGGACCGTTGATCCGGCGGGGATGCGTGGGTTTAATGGAAGAGGTCTCTCCCAATCAGTTTCGCGCCCTGCCACCGCTGCATGCGCCGATGATGTATGACGATATTGAAGTCCCCAACCTGTTCCAGATCGACGGCGATTACTATTTGATCGGCAGCCTCCGCGAAGATGCCAAGATTCGCTACTGGCACACGAAGGACCTGGAGCAACCCTGGCAAAACTATTATGACAATGTTCTGCTGGCGAAAGGAAATTATGCCGGCCGGATCTGCCAGGACGATAAAGGCATCCTGCTCTGGAATTTTTATGTCAATGATCCGCTGGACCGGACTACGAATAATCTACTGCCCCCTCCTAAACGGCTGGTGAAACGCCGCAACGGGCAGCTGCGTTTGAAAACGTTTGAAGGGATCGAGAGTCGAGTTACCGGTCCGCTTAATTCGCGGTGCCTGCATACCCTCAAAGGAGCCCGGGATGAAGCCTACTTCTGTCTCATTAATAGTTCGCTGGAAGTTATCAGTCAGGCCGGTTTCCAGGGGTTTGTCTTTGATGAGGAAATCAACTGTTTTCAGATGCGATGTCGCTTTTCGATGAAGGGAGCCGGGAAATGTGGCATTCTTTGTCGCGTCGATCCGGAGACTCACGACGGGTATTATGTGTCGCTCGATCTGATCAAGGGGATTGCCCAGTATCGTTCCTGGAAAACGGGACCAGAAAAATCGGGCGAACACATGATGCAGTTCCAGTCACTGCAGGATGGATTCTGGAGTTCGGCCGATCCCAGAGATGTGGATGTCAAACTAATCTCTTTCGGCAGCTATCATGAATTGAGTATCGACGGCAACATCATTTTATCGTTGGCAAATGAGGACTTCAGCAGCGGCCTGCTGGGCTTTTACGTTGAATCCGCGTCGCTGCACATTGATCATTTGGACGTGCAGCATCTGAAATCGCCGACTCAGACCGACGAACATTTAACCACAGGCTGGGCTGCAGAGGGGCAGGAAAAATAAGTCCTTCTACCCGTTCATCAACTGCAGAATCAAATTATACGCGGTTCTCAGTGCCAGCAGTACCGAGGAGATCAAGCCGATGAACCCCAGGATTTTCATCCAGGCGGGGATCGCATTTTCGCCTTTCATGTCGGGGCGGGTGGCGAGCCAGAGCATGGCGATGGCCAGCATCGGGATGCCTAACACGGTTAGAGATTGCGCGAAGATGATCAGCCCCATCGGCTTGGCTCCCATGCGCTCTGTGTAAATCGCGACGCCCATTCCCACCAGTAGTGCGAGTACCGTGAACAGTTTCGGCCACTTTTGATCGATGTAACCGCCCAGCCCGAAACCATCGGCCAGAATCGAGCCTCCGATCATGGCGTTCACGAGGAAGGAACTGAAGGCCCCCGCGAAGATACCCAGCGAGAAAATGATCATCGCCGATTTTCCGAACGCAGGCTCCAGACTCTTCGCGACATCTGCTACCGATCCCAGGGTTTCTACTTTCGGATTCTGGTACAGAACTGTGGCAGCCGTGATCAGGACCATCATCGTGATCAGACCCAGCACACTAATGCCGATTGTGGAATCGACTAGTCCCTGCTGCAGGTTTTCTCTCTTCCAGCCCTTTTGCCGAACCAGATACGATTGATAAAAAGCACCCGCTACCGAGAAGGTCGTTGCATACAAGGCGACGACCGGTGTCATCACGTCCTGGATACTTTTGGTCTTATCCCATTCGGGCAGGGAGGGAATGAAACCGGAGATCGCGGCGACCCAGTCCGGTTTGACCTGAAACAGATTGATGGCAAATGCCACAATCATCACGCCGACCAGCAACTTCATCAATTTTTCAATCAAACCGTAAAGATGCTTAAATCCATACAACACCAGTATGATGAAGGCATTCATTCCGATGATGATGCCGATCGAAAGATTACTTTCATCTTTAATAAATGGTTCGACCGCCGCCAGAACGCCCAGGTTATTACTGAACTGAAAACAGGCGGCGATTAAAAACAGAATGATGCCCGTCGCCGCAGCAATCGGGCGGTTGGCACGATCGGCCAGCTCATCACAAATCGTTCCCTTCAGTTGAATTCCCAACCGGGCCGACAACGCCGTCATCGCGATCATCATGATCACTGCAATCACCAGCACCCAGATCATCTGATACGCATAGGTGTGCCCGATTTTTGACGCCGAAAGAATACTTCCCGGTCCCAAGACGACCGAGGCGGTAATAATCGCGGGACCGAGACTGCTCAGGATGCGCATAAACGGATTTGTTGGCGGCTGGTCGCTCATTTTGATACACCGTAATTTCTAAAGAAAAGAAAGTAATAGGCTGCATCTTAACAAAACGGGCCTCGAAGTTGAGGCTTCACCGGGAAATTTTATTCAAAACGGTCGTAAATGACGACTTCTTCCAGTGGTAACTGCCCTGCCCGTTCATTGGCCGGTCGAACGGCTTTGCCGACGACGATAAACATCGAAATCAGATAATCTTCGGGTAGATTGATCAGTTCACCCACCTTGTCGAAATCGAAACCATCCATGGGGCAGGTATCGTAACCCATCTCTTTCGCGACCAGCATCATGGTCTGCGCCGCCATCCCGCAGGAACGCAGTGCTTCATCCCGCTCGGCTTCGGCATTATCCTGATAATAATTGAGAATCATCGGGACTAGTGCCTGCTGTACCGGCTCGGGGGCATTCCGCCAGTAGCGGTCCGGATCTTTTTTCCACGCCTTCAGATCCGCACAAAGTACCACCAGCAGCGAAGCGTCGGTTACCTGTGCCTGATTCCAGGATGCTTCCCGGATTTTTTGCCGTAACTCCGGATCCTGCACCACCAGGAACCGCCAATGCTGAATATTAAACGCGGTTGGTGAGAGCATCGTATAAGAAAGCAGTTTGTCGATTTCTTCCTGGGTCATCTGGTGTTCGGGATCGTACGATTTAACCGAACGTCTTTCTTCAATTGCCTTTAAGGTGTCCATTGTCTTTCACTTTTCTTGACTGTCACTCGGGAAACGTTCGCTTGAAAACCAAAACCATCATAGGCAGAAGACGAGCTGAATCCTACTCTCGGCCGAAAATCACGGGCTAGAATTTGCCGGTTTTGGTAGATTTTCCGCTTTCTGAAACGGGATTCTTTCCAGAACCAACATTGTCGCTGCTGAAAAATCCCCATATAGTTCTCTGTGTGGGCTACCGAACGTCATTCAGGGATGAAATTACCAGATCGCATTCAACACATTTGTAGCGCCTCACGTATCAAGATGCTGGGCCTGACTGAAGGGCACTGGAAACGCTACGATCAACCCACATTCGGGTGCATCCTGCACAAAGGAATCAAACACAGGATCGGATATGTCCCAACCAGATACCGCGAATCAGACGACGAAAAAAAAGACCTCTTCAAAAAGTCAGGAAAAACAACGGGGCTCCGCGGGCCGCATCTTCTTTGTCCTGATGATCGGCCTCGCCCTGCTGCTCTGGTTGGCGCCGCTGATTATCTCCAACACCTCAATGAAAAACTCGATTCTGCCGCTGGTTCTCAAACGTTACCCGGGAGAAATCTCAACCGGCGCGGTGACACTGAGCTGGAGCCAGCCGGTCGTCTTTCAAAATGTTGCCCTCAAAGACTTCGAAGGCCGGGACGTCGTTCGCATCGATCAGATCGCCACAAAAAAAACGCTCTGGGAATTGGCCACCGATCGCAAACATGTTGGTGATGTCAACGTGGATGGCATCACTTCGCTGACGTATGTGAACGAACATGGGCTTGCCAATCGAGACTTCTTGACGGCGGTTCTGAAAAAGGGGACCAAGGAACATCCGGAAGGGGAGCCAGGCAAAGAGGACGAAAAACCGAAAACAGGCACCCAGCAATCATTGACGTTGCATATGTCTGATCTCGATTTATGTGTCGTGAACGGCGATGCGGAAGAGACCCCGTATCTCACCGGCATGGCCATCACCGTCACCCGTCCCGAGCAACGGACCGAACCGATTCTAGTTAAAGGGATCTGGAAAGAATCAGCGACCGAAGAGGGCGAACAGATTGATCCTGCCAAAATCGCCTTCGCAGTCAGTATTGTTAATTCCAACGAGCCGGATGCTTCCCGCTCGGGGGCGCTCAAATTCAAAACCGAGTTCTTTGATCTCAGCCAGTTAACGCCGCTTGTCAGTGCACTCTCACCGGGGGCGCACCTGGCTGGTAAATCGAATTCCGAAATGGAAATCAAATGGTCGGGTTCGAAAGAGTCACCCCGCTTTGCTGTCAAAGGCAACTGGGAAGCGAGCCCTTTTCAGTTTACAGCGCCCGAGTGGATTAGCGGCGATCAAATTCAAAGCGAAACCGCACAGGGAAATATCGATGTGATGGCCGCCAATGGTGTGCTGTATTTCAAAGACGCCCATATGCAATCCCAGTTCGGAGAGATGACACTCCAGGGAAATCTCAACTGGGACGACCTGACCGACGAAAGCAAACGCGAAAAACTGGCCGGCCTACTCAACTCGCGATTGAAATTTTCCGGCAATCTGAATCTGGCAGAAGCCGCCCGTCAGCTTCCTGAAACCATTCATCTAAAGCCAGGCATGCAGATAACCGGAGGTACTGTTGATTTCCAGGTTTCCAATTATGATCCACAGAAACCAGAACAGGCTGAGGGGCAGGATACCGTCTGGCTTGTGGGGCTGAAAACATCCGACCTGACGGGCCGCAACAAGGGACGTGAAATCCGCTGGCAGCAACCGGTTTCGCTGTTGATGCAGATTGCCCGCACTTCGAATTCATTTGATATTCAATCGCTGCGCTGCACGTCCGACTTTCTCAAACTCACCGGCAATGGTAATGCCGATCATTTGAGGATTCATCTGGAAGCAGATTTGAACCAGCTTTCCAATCGCCTGGAACAGTTTGTTGATCTGCAGGAGATCGCCCTCAAGGGTAAGATGGATGGTGAAATCAGCTTCGACGTGACCGATCAAAAGTGGGAAACCCTTTCGTTTCTGCAATTTGAAAACCTGCAACTGGCACTACCCAATCGACGGGGCTGGCAGGAGCCTTCACTCAAACTGACCGTTGAGGGAGCGGGCAAGTCGGGTGAAAAACAGATCCACGTAGAACGTTTTATTGTGACACTGGTCGCCGGCGACGATGCTTTTCAGGCGAAACTCGAACAGCCGACCACTGTCAATCGAAAGCGGGACGACTCTGCGAAACCGGAATTGCTGCCGTTCAAAATTCAATTGAAAGGCAAGCTGGCTTCTTGGGCCGATCGCGTGCGACCGCTATCCAAACAGGATCTGCAGCTGGCCGGTGATGTGCAGTTCGCTTCGTCGGTTTCGTTTGGTGATCAATATGTCGCGCACGAAAATACCACGATCAATCTGACCAACGTGCGAGTCTTTACTCCTACACTCTGGATTGATGAACCGCGGGCCGAAATTAAAACCGCCGGCAGTTGGGATGAGCTACACAAAACATTGAAAGCATCTGAGTTTACCTATCGGGGCAGTGCCCTGGTTGTGAATGGCGAAAAGCTGGAAGTTGAACTGCCCCACGATGATATCCATACGACGTCACTGGTGGGGTCCCTCTCTTATAAATGCGACCTGCATCAGCTCTCACGCTGGTTTCAGAATCCGGCCGAGCCACCAGAGCAAAAATATTATGGTCTGGTCACCGGTCAGGCGAACGTGATCGTCACCGAAGAGACCCGTATGGCAAGCTGGCGGACTACGATTGCCGACTTCGCTATTGAAGCGCCTCTTAAGCCATCAGCAAATTCGCAGAAGCAGCCTGTCGCCAGCCAGCGCAACCCCGGTTGGGCCATCAGTTGGCAGGAACCGGAAATTCGCATCGAAGGGGATACGCAGCAGGATTTGAAATCCGACACGCTCACGTTAGACCGGATGTCGATTCAATCGGAAATGCTGGATCTGAGTGCCAAAGGGGAAATCCGCGATTTCAGCACCACGAGAGATGTCCGCCTGGCGGGTGAAGTGACGTATGACTGGCAAAACCTGACGCCGCTTTTACGCAGTAAGTTGGGGCCTGATGTCAACATCGTCGGCAGGGAAACCCGGCCGTTCAGCTTAACCGGGCCAATGGGAACCGCGCATACAGAACGAATTCAGGAAGTGGTGCTCAACGCACAGCCAAGGCCATTACTCCCTGACACGCGGCCTCTGTTTACGCCGACCGATCGTTACATGGCACTCAAGGGGAATGCCGGTATCGGCTGGGAGCAAGCAAACATTCGTGGACTCACCAGTGGAAAAACCAATATCGAAGCCCGTATCAAAGACGGGCAGATTCATATCACTCCGCTCGACCTGCAGGTGAGTGGCGGCCGTTTGAGGCTGGCGCCCATCGTGCGGCTCGATGTCAAACCGGCGGCACTGGTTTTCGAAAAGGGAGCCGTGATTGATAATTTCCAATTCACTCCTGAAATGACCCGCAACTCGCTCCGCTTTGTCGCTCCGATGCTCGCCAACAGCACGAATATTCAGGGACAGTTTTCACTGAGTCAGGAATTCGCTATCATCCCGATTGATGAACCGAAGCTGGGCGAAGCCAAAGGGACGCTGATGGTCAAGTCGGCCCGCGTAAAACCGGGGCCTCTGTTTGACGCGTTGTCGGACAAAATCAATCAGGTACTCGCGATCGTCAACATTAATCGCACCGGCAGGCTGATCGATGCGGATTCCGTGTTTATGCAGGTTGATAATCAAGCCGTCCATTACCATATGATTGACGGCCGCGTCTATCACAGTCCGTTCGAAGTGCATATGAAAGGCATCACCGTCCGCACCACCGGTTCAGTTGGCCTGGATGAATCACTGGACCTGATCGCCGAGGTCGGTTTCACGAACATGCTTTCAGAAGACAAAGACCAACCGGTACTCAAATCACTCATCAGCCGCCCCTTGAAACTGCCCATCGGCGGTACCTTGAAAAAACCCAAGGTCGATATGCGCCAGGTTGGCAACTATGCCAAACAGATGGGCGTCAATGCGCTCGATGCCGTACTGGGGAGCGGCTTCGGCGAACAGCTGCAGGGCCTGTTCCCCGAACGCACTCCGGAAGAAATGGAACGCATCCAGAAAGAGCGTGAGGAACGCAAAAAAGAACGGGACAAACGCCGCGAACAAAAACGCCTGGAACGCCTCAAACGCAAACAGGGGCTGTGAAAACAACAGATCCGGATAGTATCAAAAGCACTAATTTATGAGCGGCATGGCGCGAGCCACCGTTTTTGAAACAGCAACCCGAACACAAAAACGGCGGCTCGCGCCGTGCCGCTCACATGCGAATAAAATGACGGTATTCCTTATGCTTCCAGAAAATGAAGTACGAATTGATTCTTATCGATTAGAAGACGGCGGAGTTTCGTTACATTTAATTCACATCCCGACCGGAATCAATGTGAGCGATGATCCTTGCGATACACCCTATCTCAAGCGACTCACGAGTTTACACGAAATACTGGAACGATGCGTCCGTCTGAGAGTAAGTGAAGGGCCATCCGGTTCCTGAAAAACTGAGCGGTATGGCGCTAGCCACCGTTTTTAAAATTGCAACCCGAACACAAAAACGGCGGCTAGCGCCGACCCGCTCACAGTAGGAGCAGTTGAATCAAAATGCGTCGTATTCAAATGACAGGTCTCCTTTTGCTGATGGGATTCTTCCTGCCAGTTCCACAGGCCGAGGCGGAGACCGCGCTGATCAAATTCGGTAAAGAGACCGAATGGAAATACCAGGATGACGGCAAGGCGTTGCCTCCCGGCTGGGTGCAGCCCAATTTTGCAGATGAGAAGTGGTCAACAGGTTTGGCGCCGCTCGGGTTTGGTGATCGGGGTTTGAATACGATTGTCCGCTTTGGTGATGATCCGCAGAAAAAACAGATCACGACTTACTTTCGGCGCGCGTTTCAGATTGAAGATCCTGATAAATTGAAAAAGCTCGTGCTTCTGATTCGCAGTGACGACGGTGTGGTGGTCTATCTGAATGGTAAAGAGATCGCTCGCAATAATCTGCCTGCAGGTCAAGTGACTGCTGAAACGACCGCCATCAAAGCAATCGGCGGCGTTCTGGAACGGCTCTATCAGCGTTTTACTGTCAGTACGGATAATCTCGTCTCCGGGACGAATCTGCTTGCGGTCGAAGTCCATCAGGCGAATCCGAGGAGTTCGGACCTCTTTCTGGACCTGGAATTGCGCGGCTATCAAGATGAAAAAGAGTTGCGGCCCACTCTCACGCCGCAGGCAAAACCGGCTACTGTTGCTTATCACAGCCGACATTACGTTGCCCCGAAATTAAAAATTATAGACGGTTATGTCGACGGCGGACGGGGCATGCAACTGAATGATCAGGGACAAGCCCGTTCACGGCGTGAATTGCTGATTGTGGACCGCAGCCGTGATGCGTCGCTCAGAAAACATCTGGAGTTTGCGAAGTCTGACGAAATCAAATCCCTGGAGCCGGTCAAACGGGCGTTTCGTCTGGCAAAGTATATTGACCAGAGCATGACACTCGAGAAAGATAACCGTTATACAATGGCGGCCGTTGTATTGTTGACAAAGGAGTATGCCAACGAAGGCGTGTTGATTGGTGATGTGACCCGTATCTGTGGTGCCGGGGTCTGCCGCCATCGTGCCCTGCTCTTCAAAATTCTGGCGGACGAAGCAGGACTCGACGTGGCACTGGTTCGCGGGAACTTTGGCGATGCCGAGCGTAGAGAGGGCCACGCCTGGAATGAACTACACCTGAAAGACGGACGGCGGTTTGTGGTCGATGTGATGCACCGGCGGATGATTCCTATTACCGTGGAAGCGAACGTAGCGACTCGTCGTTATCTGACGGTTGAGAATAAACCCTGGTACGAACTGCCAGAAACCGCTCTACCATTGTCGGCCCCCCGGCCCTGAGTGCAGGCCGGGTTGGTTTCATTTTCCTGAGTCATTGCGGTTACTGCTGATCGAGAATCTCTTTCAGTTCGCCCATCATTTCTTTAGAGCGGTTGTTGACCGTGTGCATGGCCCGGTCGACTTTGGATTGCGCCAGCTTCGGCTTGGCGTCGATTTTTAACAGTGCCCGTGAGAACTGGTCGGCGGGGTCGGCGTCGATGTCGAACAGCCATTCCGAGAGGCCGATGTCGCGAAACATCCAGCGTTTGAGGCCGTGTCGCGGGCTCGCCAGATGCATGGTGGGAGTGCCGACTGCTAAAGCGATAATGCAGGAGTGTGGTTCCATCGAAACGACAGCAATCGCCTGTGCATAGACCGAGGCGGCTTCGTCAACGTTCCAGAACGGATCGCGATTCACGACATACGGCTTCACGTCTTCAGGCAGTTTATCGAGAATCATGGTCTGGGCGTGGATGATTTCTTTGTTGACTTCGGGAGCGAGCAGGACTTTCTTTTTCGTTTTACGGACCCAGTCTGTAATCACGGCCCGGAGTTTTTTCGTCCAGAGTTCGTTCTGTGCGAGATCTTCTTTGCTGGGGTTTGCAGGGTTCATCGACGTACTTTTTTTCGCACCGATTTTGGGCGTATTGCTGCGAAGCGTGACGGTGATGAATTCTTTTGGTTTCAGGTCATGGGCTTTGAGCCAGGCATTGGCTTTTTCTTCATCTCGCACATCAATGCCGAAGCAGCCATCGGGGCCAAAGGCAAGGGATGGCGACGTCACGCCAATCTTCCGCAGATAATAGAACGATTCGACATCGCGGGTATAAATGGCGGCAGCGCGAGAGAGGAGTTCACTCATTTTCTCTTCGTCTTCTGGAGCGAAGCCGTCAAAGGATTGGCCATAAAGGACCAGCGGTTTGTTGGTCGCGGTGCAGGCTTCGATGATGTAGATCGGCGGCGGCCAGAACTGGTTGAAGTGCATGCCCGAGTTGTACAGAAACAGATCCGCTTCGTCGAAGGCTTGCTGGAATTCGGGATTGTTGGCTTTTCCGCGTGCGTTGAGTCTGCCTTGAACGATATGGACTTTGGGAAATCGTTTTTTGAGCATCGCAGTGACTTCAGGTGTGGTGCGATGTAGCCAGAGATTCACTTTGACGTCGGGGAGGTACGTTTCCAGATAACGCAGTGTGCCGGGGGTATGGCCGATATCGCCGATATTGACGGTTTGCCACCCGGATCGCATCAAAATGGTTTTTTGTTTGGGCTCGGCAGCCTGTGAAAGGGAACTAGTCAGCAGCGGCAAAGCGGCGAGCAGAGTTAAGAATAGACGACGACTGAGAGTAGGCAGGTGGGACACAGGCGGGTTTCCTCTGGGTGGGTCAGCGATAGTAACAAACTTTGAATATCAACGATGCTTTTCATCTTAACTGGCTGGGGAGGCAGGGAACATTGGTTCTGAATTATTTAATTTTGTTTTTTTGATGTTCGGCTGATTGTGACATCTGAACGATTGAAGAGTGCGCTGATGGAGAACCTGTGCGATCCAAGAGATTACACTCTTACTGACCACTGAGCGATTTTCACCTCTATGAGTTCCATGCTCTGTGTTAGAATACGCTGTTGTTTTAAGGCAAACTTGCTTTACTGCGAGAATTTTCGTCTGACGGGCAAAGTTTGATTTGCTGGAATTGTCTCTGTGAAATAATGAAATTCCAGAATTGAAAATCATGCTGATTGGCGTGAGCGGTGTAAGCGGTAATGAGTCATTGAAAGCCTGTGAAAGACACGCCATGTTTAGCAATCTTGGAATGAACGTCGTTTGAAGCGGAACGAAAACCGATGATCACAGTGAAGTACCGAAAGTGGGCTCAGAGCAAAATGGGTCTCAAACCAGCGGGTTTTCTAGTGCGAATATCAACAGGAGTGATAATTCGCGCATTGAGAAATTGAGCTTTGCTCGCGCGTGCGACGTTATCTCCGCATTCTCGTGAGGGGGAACTGAGCGTCAAGGGCAAGTTGATCAGTAGAATAATGCTAAATTCAGGTGCTCAACTGATGCCGTATTTTTTCAGTTTGCTGTAATAGGTACTGCGAGGCATCCCCAGCATGCGGGCGGCCTGTGCTTTGTTGCCATCGCATTCAGCGAGTGCCAGTTTGAGTTGCTCGGGTTCCGAAAGTTGAGGATCTACATTCGATTGACTGCCAGGGAACGTAATGACTTCGACGTCCGACAACGGAAGTCGTCGGACTGTTTCAGGGAGAACCGGCTTGGTCTCAATCACACGGGTGGGAAGGCGTTTTTTCGTTTCCAGCAGGTCAACAGGGAGGTCTTTGAGTGTGATCACTTCTTCTTCAGCGAGTACAACGGCGCGTTCGATAACATTTTCGAGCTGCCGGATATTTCCCGGCCAGGAGGCGCGTTCGAGGACTTCAATGGCATCGGGGTCGATATGGGTAATCCGTTTGCCGAGACGATGCGCGGTACGTTTGAGAAAGTAGAACGCCAGTTCGAAGATATCTTCACGGCGTTCGCGCAGGGGAGGCAGAGTGATGCTGATCACATTGAGACGGTAATACAAATCTTCGCGGAACAGACCTTCGACGATGCGTTGTTCGAGGTTCTGGTGCGTGGCTGTGATCAGACGAACGTCGACGTGTAATGTTTTTGAACCGCCGACACGTTCGAAGGCGCGTTCCTGCAGAACGCGTAAGAGTTTGACCTGGGTATCGAGCGAGATGTCACCAATTTCATCAAGGAATAACGTGCCTCCGTTTGCCATTTCAAAACGTCCGACACGGTCTTCATGGGCACCGGTGAAAGCGCCTTTCACATGACCGAACAGTTCACTTTCAAGCAGACTGGGAGAGAGTGCGGCACAGTTGACGCGGACCAGTGGCTGGTCGCGCCGAGAGCTGTTTTCATGGACGGCTTGTGCGAGCAGTTCTTTACCTGTTCCGCTTTCACCGCGGATCAGAACTGTGGATTCCGAGTTCGCGACTTTGCGGAGTGTTTCCATAACAGAGCGGATGGCGGGGCTGTTGCCTTTAATCAGGCCACGTTGAAAATCGTGTGAATTAGAGCTTTCAGAAATTTCCTGTGAGTTCGTCAGTTCCGCCTGCAGGATGGAAACGAGTCTGCGCTGGTCGTCGATTTTTTCGACCTTGATCCGCATTTCTTCGTTGAGTCGCCTCAGGTCCTGATGAATTTTCGTGCTGTGCAAAGCGATGCTCGTGATCTGTCCCATGGCGTTTAAAAACGTCAGGTCTTCTGCAGAATACGTACTGCCTGCAGAGCGTTGGCCAAGCGCAACAAATCCGGCAAATTCCCCATCCAGTTCGAGGTTATAAATGAAATCGAAGCCCAGTAATCGGAGGAGTTGCTGAGCGGGTGAAGCTTCTTTTAACAGTCCAGTTGCCACGCGTTGAAAGGCGAGTTCGCCTTCGAGGACTTCGAGTAGTTCGGGGCTACAGGGAACCGCTGAGGGCGAGTTTTCAATATGAAAGCCGGTTAAGAGTTCGAACTGGTTCCGGTCAGGATTGAGTAAATAAATGGCAGCACTTTTGACCTGCAGAACTTCGCGGCAGGATGTCAGCATACGATCGGCGATGGAACGTTGGTCTCCCAGTCGGCCGACGGCCCGGTTCATCCGTTTGAGTGCTTTGTCGAGCTGGTATTTCTGACGGAAGAACCGCCGATCAATGAGTCTTTGGATACGGTCACGCGACCAGAGCAGTAAAGAAATTGCAAACAGCATCACCAGAAAGACGGAGACCGCCTGATTGGTGCTAGGGGTCCGATTTAATTGGGTGCCGACCAGAGATCCAAGTGAGATGACGGTCGCGTATACTATCGAGATGCCGGCACTCACGACATAAAAGAGCATCCCGCGGCTGATGATCTGCTCGATCAGCATTAACCGATAGCGAATGATGCCCACCACGAATGCGACCATGAATGAGACGCTGGCCAGAAACATGGGGATGCCTGCGCCACCGAGGGCGAACTGCGTGCGGTCGAATTCCGCCAGATAGAGGGAATAGCCCACGGGGACTGTTGAGATCAAACCGGCAAGAGCGATCCATTTTAACTGGTTGCGTTCATAAGCATTCTGGCTTTTGAAATATCCGTAAAAGAGCGCCGCCAAAGTCATGAGGTAGTAGATACCGGCAACACTGAGATAGGTGTAAACGGTCCAACGTAGAACGTTGACTGCCTGAAAGACCAGTTGAGGGTATTCAATTTGGATCAGATCTTTCTGATCCGGATCGATTTGAGAGGTCCAGCGGAGGTAAGCCAGACATGCCAGGATCACAATGGTTGTGAGGACAGGGATTGAATAAACGGTTCGCAACAAGCCGACCGGATATTGAGCCAGCCAGGGAATCACGCGCGGGTAAGTAATAAAAAAGTGCAGTGTGATCGCTGGGATCAGCACCGCAGCGATCACAAAGGGGATATTGAGCATAAGCGAGCCCGCGATAATCCACCAGTTGTAACCGCCAATAAAAGCGACGAGGGTGATGATGCCCATCACAAAGAAAATGCGCGTGGTACGGTCAAAGGGACGCATCCAGTATGCGAAGGCGCCGATAGCCAGGATCACCAGTTCCAGTGAAAACCAAAGCAATGAAATCGCGACATCTCCAGAAGGGATCGACTGGATTTTGATCCACGCTGATTTGACGGATTTTTCTGAGGAGAGAGGGGCGTCGGAGTCGTTGCTCCAATATTCAATTTTGATAAATCGACCACTGTTCTGAATTTCGACCATGGGAGGGACATCATGTTCAGAGGGGTCAGAATTTGGCTGTAACTGTCCGCCGGGAGGGAGATCCATATTCCGCAGAACACTGAGTGTCTGAGAGAAATCGAGAAATGTTCGAATGGGATAGTCGCCAATTTTGGTGAGAATATCTCCCGATTTTGGTGCGGGGATTGGGCCGGTTT
The DNA here is from genome assembly GCF_007744675.1 of Gimesia alba. Taxonomy (NCBI): domain Bacteria; kingdom Pseudomonadati; phylum Planctomycetota; class Planctomycetia; order Planctomycetales; family Planctomycetaceae; genus Gimesia; species Gimesia alba. The sequence goes on along the minus strand of NZ_CP036269.1, from coordinate 7,631,572 downwards.
TCACGATCCCCGGAGTGGCTTTGATTTCGATCCCAGCAGGCAGTGAGTCTCCCTGGGTGGGTTCGACACTGTCTAACATCGCACGAATGCGTAAATCAGGACTGGTTGTGACAAAGCCCAGCACGATGACACTATAGACGATCGCCAGGATTCCATAAGTAAATAAGAAAGCTCGTTCTTTGATCCCTTGTTTTTTCATGAAATTCTTTCCCAAAGCTGAAATTGCTTTGTTGGAAATAAAAGGTTCTTTATGTGTCGAGCAATCATAGCAGCGCCGAAAAGCGGCGCCGACATAGTGTCGAGATCAATAGTAGAACATTTCGGCGCCGAAAATTCAAGGATTAGTGTCGAAATCAAATGAAACCAAAGTTTTCCCACTTTAGTAATTCTATCTATAATCACTGAAATAGATAGAATCATGGTAAATTCAAGAATGAGTTAGTGAGATCTGAGAAAAAGTGCGCTGATGTGAGAAAATTGCAGAGATACGGCACACCTTATGCTACTTATCTATTACAGAAAGTGATTCAACAATCAAAAAACGGAGTTAACTGGCTCTCTGGAGCCATTGATTGTGATTTGCTTTCTAACCCAGCCTGGCCCTTAAGAAGGAATCTGGTCTGGACGGACATTATCCAGAAGGTCCCCCTGATTTGCGAGTTCTGACCCAGCACGCTCATCAGTTTCTGTGAAGTGCAAAATATACGATTTTCCGTCCTCAATTCACCGCCTTCTTAAGGGCTTTCTTTATGCGCTGAGCTTGTTTCAGGGGGATTGAAGGTGGGCCAGAATACCGATTCGGCAAATACTCTTACTTGAGATGACCAAAATACAGAGTTGTGTCATATTCAAACAGGACGCTTCCCTCCGTTTGGTGTTCTTCAAAAATATCCTGCAGACGTTTCATCATTGGCTCATAGCCCGGTTGTCCTTCATTGGGGCAATAGGATGAAGAGAGCAGTCTGCCTTTGAGTGATTCGAAATCGAATGTCTGACTGTTAGGCAGCGTGTGGGTGTGCAGAGGGTGGGGATCAAAAAATCGAGCGAAGTCCTCATGTGAAATTTGTGTGTGGTTCACTTCCTTGTAATCGGTGGCGAAGTCGAGCAGCATTTTTTCGTAAGCGACCAGAAATAGTGTCGTGTCCACTTTTCGCTCGTTCCAGAGTAGAACGACCCAGCTTTGCGGCTTGAGAATCCGTTGAAATTCCAGTTTGGCCTGCTTTTGGTCAAACCAGTGGAACGCCTGACCGGCAATCACGAAGTCAAAGAGATCGCCGGGGAGATGAGTTTCTTCAGCCGTTGCGTTGACGCTGTGGAAATGGGGATTGTCTTTAAAAAAATTCTCTGCCGCCTGTCGCATTTCAGCATTCGGTTCGATTGCATAAACGGTGTTCTGGTTATCGAGAAACAGCCGCGTCGAGATTCCAGTCCCAGAGCCGATATCTGCGATCAGCGAATCAGATGATAAGCCACAGTTTGTCTTGAGGGTTTCCAGGACCTGCGTGGGATAGTCCGGGCGGTATTTGATGTAATTATCAACACGGTCAGAGAAGCGGGACGTGGAGTTCTTCATGATTTGTACTCATTGAATTTAAACAAAAGCAAGCCAGGCAGCACGCATTCGTGTTTTCAGTCAATCATACTCGTCAAATTACAGATCAGAGACTGGTGGAGCGAACTTTCTTAATTTCCGGCGGCTCTTTTTCAAACGCCCAGTAGTTTCTGCCGGAATGTTTTTTTGAGAGGAGCCATTTTCTGTCTACTGCAGAGCTGTCCTGCTTCAGCAGCGCAAACAGGTCACTCAGGACGGCACGGTTACTGCCGTAATAGGAGTGGCTCATGAAGCTGGTATCCACGGCCGAGACATCAATCGTCTCAATGCCTTCCATGATCAATGGTTCGCGCGAGTCGCCGGCCCTGCGCTCCTGGTTCACTGCTTTCGATGCAACCAGGGCGACGTCACCTGATCCGGAATAGAGGGTCACACGATTTGATTGTGCAATGATGGCAGGAGCCAGTTCTTTAAACTCGGAGACTCCTACATCAGGGGCGGCTAAGATTACGTTCTGGAACGGTTTTGTTAGTTGAAAGACTTCCGGTAAACGGTTCATAGCTCGCATGACGACGCGGTTCCCCATGCTGTGAACCATGATGTTAATTTTTGTTCCTTTAGGGACCGAGCTGACTAAGGTCTCTAGGAACTGGGCCATTGGTTCGACGCTGGCATTGGCGACCTGACCATCGAGGAGATATTTTTCCACGCCGCCTTGTGAGGGCCAACTGTAACAGACGACCGCACCATTGAAGGGGAGGTCATTGGCGATTTGTGCTGCACGGGTGACGGCGCTGGGAAAGTTCACGTTGAATCCATGGACGAACACGAGCACATCTTTTTGCGGCGAACGTTCCAACAGCGTATTGAGACTCTCAAAAAAAGGAGTTTCTGTCGTGGGAGTTAACGTACTAATTTCGACCTGTCCTTCCGGTGCTGGTGCACCCTGCCAGAGGGTCTGAATGACTTTTGTTTTTAGATCGCTGCGGTTCTTTGAGGAGATACGAACCTGCCCTGTTCCATAAGCCAGTGCCGTGCCGAACTCATTTGCATAACCCATTTCACCACGGGCATTCGTTTCCTGCAGCCGATTCGTCGCGTATAGAACTTTCCATTTTGTATATTCATCAGTCTGTTCTGCGGCGATGGGATCCTTCAGCGAATCGGCATAGGATTCGACCAATTGCTGGGATAATGCTCCTGTGACCTTTCCGGTATAGATCAAATCCATTTTGGACTTCATCGTCTGGCAGGATAAGCAGAGACAGGCGCAAAGACAGAACCACGCACCAAGGCGTGAGGGGAACGGTTTCATTTCGGAGGTCTCCGAAGGGATAGGAGGGGATGAGAGAGGTGGGAAGGATACTATTTTCTTGAAACCGGGTGAACCCCAAAAAGAAATATGGACAAAAGGTCATATTGCGGGCTGGCGTGATTTAACTGGCTGGGGGTTGATTTGCGAGGGCCAGTGCGAGATTGACGCCGTTAAACAGAGCGTGAGTGATGACATTTGCGGCGTAACTGCGGCGGTAATAAAAGAGTGTTCCCAGAATGAATGCGAGTGGAAACAGCGGGATGCAATCGGGGAAGCCATGTACGATGCTGAAGACCAGCGAGCTGGTCAAAATGGCGATGTAGGGAGGTAGCAGTTTTTCGAGCCAGCTTTGAAAGAGGACCCGATAGACCAGTTCTTCAAATAAGGGGGCGACGAGTACAGCGGAAATTAAAATCCAGCTGATGGTGGAGAACTCGGGGTGTTCTTTCAACTGCTGAAAAAAGGGATGCATTGTCTCTTCGGTTCGAAAAGAGTGTGTCAGCAGGAGCAAGGCCATTACGGGGAGTAAGGCCAACAGAAAGCCGACGGAACCATCACGAATCTGCCCTGTTTTTTGATTCAGCCGAAATCCCAGATTTTGCATCTTGTTCGGGTTAAGTAGTGTCAGAATTAAAATTAAAACGGTTCCAAAAGAGAATGTGATCACACAGGATCCAATAATATCATTCAAGGTAATGGGTTTGGCAAGAGGAGGCTCTGGCTGTACCGTTTTCGAAATCATGGTTGTCAATTGCAGGGTAATCCAGAGTAGCGCCAGAACGACCGGTGCGGACATTTCCAGTTGACTGCGCTGGGGGTTGAGCTGAAAGACCGAGGACATGCGTCTGGTTTGATAAAGCCTGAGCCAATAGCGTATGCTCAGCAGCGTCAGCAGTAAAAGTAAGAGGTGCAGCGACGTAGGGATCAACCTGAGAAACTCCGATCTGGATCGATTTTATCTGTGCAAGATACTAATACAGACCATCGTCGTGATCAGAAACCGGAATTACAAGCCGAATTCATGTTGGATTTGCCGACTCTGTGGTACTTCGCGTCTCAGGAAGTTATGCTACGGATTCAGAATTTGCGATTTTTAATCTCAACTAAGGTACGTAGAGACAGTCGTGGCAAATATTCTCGAAGAAATCATCGCTTATAAAAAGACGGAAGTCGCCGCGGCGAAAGCAAAGCGGTCTATAGAGGAACTGGGAGAGCAATTGGCGGCTGCCCCATCAGTACGTGATTTTGTTGGTTCTCTGCGAACTCATGGTCCGGTGGGACTGATTGCCGAAGTGAAAAAGGCGTCTCCCTCAGCGGGTGTTATTCGTGAAGACTTTCATCCGGTTGAAATTGCCCGGATTTATGAATCATCGGGAGCCGCCTGTCTCAGTGTGTTGACAGACGAACATTTTTTTCAGGGTCATCTGGATTATTTGAAAGCAGTTCGTCAGGCTGTCTCGATTCCGGTTTTGAGAAAAGATTTCATCATCGATCGCTATCAGATTCTGGAAGCACGCGTCGCTGGTGCTGACTGTGTGTTGCTGATCGCCGAGTGTCTGGATGACCGTAAGCTCGAAGACTTATATGGCTACGCTTTGGAGTTAGGGATGTCGGCGCTGGTGGAAATTTATGAGCCGGAGAATCTGGAACGGGTCTTGAAGTTATCACCTCCGATGCTGGGAATTAATAATCGAAATCTGAAGACGTTTGTAACGTCCCTCGATCACTCGATTCAATTGAGTCCGAAAATCCCCGAGGATTGCCTGCTGATTAGTGAGAGTGGCATCCGGACTCGGCAGGATGTGCTTCGCCTGCAGGCTGCGGGAGTGCGGGGAATCCTTGTCGGAGAGACGCTCATGCGTGTGCCCGATATTGGGAGTGAAGTCAAAGAGATTTTGGGAACTCACGTCTAAATAAACTTAAATTTTGTCTGAACCTAATTTATTCAGCAGTACAAAGAAGGATCAATGATGTCAGATACGGAACAACAAGTGGAACATGTGATGGTGGTGCCCACGCTTCTATTTCATGAAGTGGGTTATTTCCAAGGGTTTAACTCTGAGGTAGAACCCTATCTGAAGACGTTGTTTGATCCGAATTACATCAGTTTTCGACCTCGTGATACGGTAGAAGAAGATCCCAGCTTCAAACAGTTGATTCCCTATTGTATTTTTCGGCATGAAGGGAAGATCTTTTATTACACGCGTGGCTCTAAAGGGGGCGAGCAACGGCTGCACAGCAAGCGTTCGATCGGGATTGGCGGGCATATTTCTCTGGAAGATGATGCGAAAGTCGGTTCGACGTACCGGGAAGGAATGCAGCGCGAGATCGACGAGGAAGTTGCGATGGATACGAAGTATACAGAAGAGTGTGTCGGGCTGATTAATGACGACGAAACAGAGGTCGGAAAGGTCCACTTAGGAATAGTTCACATTTTTGACCTGGAGTTGCCCAAAGTTCTACCCCGTGAAGAGTCGATTATAATGACAGGGTTTGACTCACCGGAAAAACTGTTACAAGAGTCAGATCAGTTTGAAACATGGTCTCAAATTTGTCTGAAGGGATTATTTGAGCTATCTTAACTCAACTCGGCAGAATCTGCCGATAGAGACGGTGAATTTGATTCAAAGGTGGAATGATTCACACCAGGGCAGCCCCAAATAACTCGGGGCAGCCGATCTGCTTCTAAAAGGAATGAGAGCAGAGAACACATTGACAAATGTTAATACAAGAGCATTGAAGTGACAAAGGAGTGTCTTCAAAATGAAAATCACGTTTCGCGGATGGATCGTTGTTGGCTGTTTTCTGGCTGTGTTGTCGGTGATGGCAATTTTAGGAACCGGAGTTCATGCCCAGCAGCCAACGGCAACAAAGACAACAGTGACTGCCAATCCTGACCTGCCTGGTCAACTTTCTGAGGCGCAGTTAGGAAATCTGTTAAAAGCAATGGGTTTAACAGCGACCAAAACGAAAAAGCGGTATGACTTTCAATTCAAAGCGAACCAAAACAAGGAAGAGTGGGAGCTTTCCATGTCAGCCGTGCTCAGTGAGAACGGCGAATGGGTTTGGGTAATGGCTTGGCTTGATCCCCTGCCCCGCAGTGCCGCTGATGTACCTCGGACTGCCATGCTGCGTTTGTTGTCTGATAACGACCGCATGGGAAATGGCAAGTTTTTTGCCTATATTTCCAGCAATCGGCGGTTTGTGTTACAACGTGTGATTCCCAACCAGAGAATTACAACGAAAAAATTTCATGGTATTCTGAGTGACCTGGGAAGCAGTGTGGTTCAATATTATCCACACTGGTCGACTGATAACTGGAAGCGATCAACCGCTCCTCAGCCTCAGGGAACCGCTCAGAAAGCACCTGCTCGCGCCACACAGACTGCCTCGGGTGTATCCAATTTCAGTTCCAAGAAGCAGAATTAGTCTTAGCGGGCATTTGAATCCGAAGTTGATTCATTTTTGAAGATCAGAAACAATCCTTGTTGCTAATCAGGTAACAAGGATTGTTTTCGTATTCAGTGGTTGCTGATCCGCAGCCGATTCTCATCTGCATCTGCTTGATTGTATCGTCTTTGACCTGCTAAACTCTCACTTCAGAGATCCCCTATGTAAGTGAAAGAAGAGTTGATGCGCGTGATTCGCTTTGAGCAATTTGGAGAGCCGGCTGATGTCCTCAAAATTCTTGAGGTAGAAGAACCCATTGCCAAAGCGGGGGAAGTTCTGGTTCGCATGCAGGCCAGTCCTGTGAATCCTTCTGATCTATTGAATATTCGTGGAGGTTATTCAACGCGGCCTACTCTTCCTGCGACGCCCGGCTTTGAAGGAGTGGGAATTGTTGAGGCCAGTGGCGGTGGCTTGCGCGGTGCATTATTCAAAGGAAAACGGGTGATCGTACTCAACCGCCAGACAGGGAACTGGGCAGAGAAAGTGGCTGTTTCCAGCCGGTTCGTGATTCCAGTTTCTCCAAAACTGTCCCTGGAGGAAGCAGCGACATTTTTTGTCAATCCTGCGACGGCTTTTATTCTGGTGAAGCAACTCCTACGAATTCAGAAAAATCAATGGCTGCTACAGACAGCAGCAGCTTCAGCTGTTGGTAAAATGGTCATCCGCCTGGGAAATTATTATGGTTTTCCCACCTTGAATGTGGTCAGACGCCATGAGCAGGCGGATCAGTTAAAACAGTTGGGAGCCAAACATGTGATTGTATATAACGCGGAACATGACAATGAGCGTATTTTGATTGACCAGATCCGAAAGACAATTGGCAGTTCCCCACTTCGGTATGCCATTGATCCGGTCGGAGGCAAGACAGCCTCTTCCATTATCAAAGTACTGGGCGAACGGGCACGGTTGATTCTGTATGGGTCTCTGGAGAATGCACCACTCGATTTTTTATCACGGGAACTAATTCGAAGTGGTGCAAGTATAGAAGGCTTTTGGCTGGCAAGACAGATGGAAGCAATGTCGCTGCCGGGAAAATTAAAACTGATTTCAACTTTGACGCGTTTGATTCGAAGCGGTGTCTTATCAACCGAAATCAGCGCAATGTTTCCAATGGATCAGATTGCAGAGGCCGTTACAGAGGCTGAGAGGAGAGGAAGATCTGGGAAAGTACTTTTGTCTCTGGAGCAGAATGCATAACAAGTCAGAGATTCCTATTCGCAGCAGTATGGTTTAGCACTAGAAGTTTCTGAGATCTTTCGTTCCGTTGGCTCAATACCATAATTCGTAATTGGCAATCGAAATTCGTATGTTCAAAGATCTCTACTCTCTCATTCTCAGCTTTGAACTCGTTTGTTTTTTGATTTCGATGTTCGCACTTTGTTGTATTCGAGTCAAACAGAAACAGACAGAAGCGCTACTCCTTTTAAAATCGTCGTTGCCGCTGACGCTCATACTTTTTACCGGTGCTGTGCTCTTGTCTGCGTCTGTCGGGTCAAGTGACCTGGGATTCATTCATCGTATACTGGAACGGAATAAGCCAGAACCGGGGCTTGTCTTGAAGCAGTCTATTTCCGCTCTGGGCATTGTGCTGATTGTGGCTGGTGCCGTATTTCGAATGGGAGCGATTCCCCTTCATTTCAGACTCGGAGAATCTCTGAAAAAACTGCCGTATTGGCTGAGCACTTTGTCGGCAATGATTTCAGTTTGCGCCGGAGCAATTTTTTTGATTCTCTTCATCAATACCATAGTAGTATTCAATTCATCCTACACAGAACAGGTTTTGTTTTTTCTGGCTGTGATTGTACTTTCTGCGACAGCCGGTCTGTTGCTGATTGAGACAGAATTAAAGATGGTTCTGGTACTGTTAGTATTACAAATTACCGGAGTGTTCTTTGCACAGCTTTCGGCCGTCTGTTGGAAATGGCGTCATGAGTCTTTGGGGGCAGATTCGATTTCTATTTTAGATGTGATGAGAGAGAGCGCGCCGGAATACCTGTTTTCTTATTTATCTATTTTGGGCCTGGCCTGTCTGCTGGATAGCATGGGGGGACGACGATCAGAAATCAGATATCCGGAACAGCTACAGGGGCTGATCTCTGATCAACGAATATTAGGGGGCGTGGCGATTTTTTTCTTGCTGGTTCTGATGGGCGTTCCAGGTTTTTCTGCGTTTCAATTAAAGTGGCAGACAATGCAGGCGCTGTTTGAAATTCACCAGGGGACATCAACAGAAACGATGGCGGTTGTGCATGCAGGATATGTGGGACTATCTGTGCTGCTGGCAGTTTCGTCTGCAATCGTCGCTTTCGTTTGTGGAAAAATGATCATACAGATTAGCTGTGCCAAACCATTAGCTCGATACCGGGCCATTCCAAATAAAGGCATGGCGTTCATTTGCTACTGTTGCGTGATTGGCTTGTTGATGTTCAGTCTTGGACGAATCGTGAGTCTGTGAAATGCAACAACGGGAAAGAAGCGAAGTTTATGAAACTTTGTTGTCGTCCTTGTAGACCTTGTAAATAAAAACATGTCCGCAGTGGGGACATTCAACTGAGCAGCCGAGACGCTTGGATTGAAATTCCAGGGAGGTTAACTGGCGGGATTCATTGATCCCGTATTGAGGTGTGATTTTTTTTTCACAGGCCGGGCAAACCACTTCTGATTCACTTTGGTTCATTTGAGTTCTTTCCTAATTCATAGTAAGTGGCTGGTACAGGCAACCCGCAATTTATTTTTGTTGGGTTATAAAGTCAAAATGAATTAAGTGCCTTATCTTAAAAAAGTGGGCCTTATCAGGCGAAGTCCTCCAATTAGTATACGTAAGTATTTATGCGTTGGAAATAGCGGGTTGCATTTTAAAGTGCTAATTCAAAATTAAGTAATTTCTTAGAATTACAGTGGGGCGGCAGTTCCATGCAGGCAACCCCGTCCATCTCCATCTCTGTCCCTGAACGGGCTAGACGAAACTGCCGCCACCTGTAACTATAATCTCAATAGCGAATTACCGAAGTTCAAACCCAAGGTCAAATTCTAAAACAAGGGTATGACAACTGTTTGGCACACCTCCCGATTTTATTAAAAAATAAATCGAGAATCCAAACTACAAAAATATTAGCTTTTCTTGGGTTAAGTCTGCTACGTAATCTTTGATCACTGTGGTTTCAAAACGTGCAACTCCACTAACTACTTCTATTGCGATGCTGGAATGATTCTATCAGCCAAGGTAAGCTGAATGCTGATTTTGACAATGAATATTCCCAAAATTTAAAATCATAAAGGTGTACCGTGAGAGTTGTTACTTTTGGCGAAGTGATGTTGAGGCTAGCCCCTCAAAATCATCTTAGAATCAGGCAGTCAATTCCAGGTAGTCTGGAATCAACGTTTGGCGGGGGAGAATTAAATGTCGCCGTTTCAATTGCCCTTCAGGGAGGGGACTCAGCTTTCGTGACGGCATCGCCTGATAATTCGATCACAGACTGTCTCATTCAGGAAATGGGAAAGACTGGTGTTGATGCCAGTCTGATACAGCGGACTTCAGAGGGCCGATTTGGCATCTATTTTGTTGAAACAGGGGCCAACCAACGAGGAGGAACGGTAACTTACGATCGGGAATTCAGTTCGATTGCTGTCGCGACGCCTGATTTATTTGACTGGGATCAGGTGTTTGAAGGAGCGACCTGGTTTCATATTACTGGAATTACACCTGCCATCAGTGAGTCGGCAGCACAGTTATCATTAAAGGCGCTGCAGGAAGCGCAGCAGCGGAATGTGAAGGTTTCCTGTGATTTGAACTTTCGGAAAAAACTCTGGAACTGGAAAGCAAATACGAAACCGATAGATTTAGCCAGAGAGACGATGCAGACTCTCGTACCTTATGTCGATTTGGTAATTGCAAATGAAGAGGATGCGGATTTATCGCTGGGAATCAGAGCGCCTGAATCAGATGTCGAAGCAGGCGAGTTGAATATCGAGGGATATCGTTCCGTTGCAAAACAAATGATAGAGCAATATCCGAATGTCAAACAGGTTGCCATTACATTGCGTGAGAGTCTGTCTGCCAGTCATAATAACTGGGGAGCCATGTTGTATGATCAGAGTCAACAACAGGCTGTCTTTGCACCCTGTGATGCAGCAGGAAATTACGCCAGCTATCAGATTCGTAACATCATAGATCGGGTCGGCGCTGGTGATTCCTTTGCCGGGGCTTTAATTTATGCATTGAATACTCCCGAACTTGCTGCACAGGAAACAGCCATTCGATATGCGGTTGCTGCCAGTTGCTTAAAGCATAGTATTCAGGGAGATTTTAATTATTCAACCCGTTCAGAAATTGAAGCTTTAATGTATGGTGGTGGATCTGGTCGAGTGCAAAGATAACTCTTGGAAGCACCTTATTCTGAAAGAGTGTCAACGCGATTAAGAAACCGAATTTGTTTGACGGGTCGAAATCATACGGGAGGTGCGGGGAACGATGACGCGAGGAACAGGCCGCCGCACTCGACTGGAAACCCGCTTAAATTCTCTTGAAACGCCGATCTTTCTGGTTGATGCGTCGCGAACCATTCTTTTTTTTAATCGTGGTTGTGAAAATATTCTAGAGTGGTCGGCTGAGGAAATTCTGGGCCAGACGTGTGATTATGCTATCGACACAGACGCCGATGAGTGCGAATCCGTTTGTAATTTATTATGCCCTCCTCCGGAAGTGTTTAGAGGAACCAGGACTGAAGTTCCCCGCTATCTGCTTTCGCATAGCGGAAAAACATTACCATGCGTGATACGTTTTAGCCCCTTGCTTGATGAGCAACAGCAGACAAAGCTGGTTCTGGGAATCATTGACAGAATTGAAGAGCCTCATACTTTACCAACGGCCTCTCCCTCTCAACAGTTACACGCTGAGCTTGCTGCACTGCGATTGTCCTTAAGAAACCGGTTTCGTTTTTCGACAGTTATCGCGAAAAATGATGCGATGCAGCGTGTCTTGCGTCAATTGGAGCTGGCAATCAAGACGACACAACCGGTCCATTTCTGGGGTGAGACAGGCACAGGAAAGGAGCACCTGGCAAGAGTGGTTCATTTCGAAAGTGAGCAACGAAGAAAAATATTTATTCCTCTGAATTGTGCCGATCTGCCACCTCGGGAACTAAAGCAAACAGTGAAAAAAATCTTTGAAAGAGATTTTGAAGATTCGGTGCCTCTTGAACCGGGGGTAATTTTTCTTTCGCAGATTGAATCTTTGACGCGTGATATTCAGGAGTTGATTTTAGCAAATTATCAATCGGCGACTCACAAAGACAACGTTCGATTAATGACGGCCAGTTCTTTTTCGTTAACAAATCTTTTAGATCAAGAACTGCTTCTGCCTGATTTTTTCTATCTGATCACGACAATGGAACTCAGAATTCCTCCTTTGCGCGAGAGAAGAGAAGATCTGGAAGTATTGGCTCAACATTTTCTGGAAAATGAAAATCGGTATCAGCAGAAACAGGTGAGTGGTTTCGCACCGGGTGTACTCTCTTTGTTTCAGGATTATTTCTGGCCTGCGAATCTGGACGAACTGACAATGATTATTCAGGCTGCGTTCCAGGCAACATCAGAGCCGTTGATTTCTCGGGAGTCGTTGCCCTTACGATTGAAGACAGGTATCGATGCGCGATCATTAGGACCGGCCTTGTCTCCCACTGTGAAGCCTCTGGAAGAAACGCTACGTCAGGTTGAGGCCGAGCAAATCATGCACGCCTTGGAGATTTCAAAAAACAATCGAACGGATGCAGCCAGACTCTTGGGATTGACCAGGGCAAAATTGTATCGACGAATGGACGCGCTCAATATTCGTTTCGATGACGAGCTTGCCTCAAGGCAAAACGAATCGAAAAAAGTTTGAAACTGGGTATTCTACGTGGATTGGTGGCAGTCTGTCGCGGCTTTGAGAGGCCTGTAGACGAATTTGAGAATTGGGATTTGCGCAGATTCGAACATCATTACAATTCGCTCTCCTTCAATGTTTCTTTTGGAATCCGCCGTACAGGAGTAATCGGTTGAAAATTCAGAGTCGCACTGTTTTGGGTGTTATCAATTATTTGGTCGTATTTATCATCCGGATGATCTTTAAGACAACCCGTCTTGAATTTGTCGGAGATAGTATCGAACGTTGTCCATTCGCTGATACGGGTGATGAACGATTTTTATATAGTGTCTGGCATGATTCAGTGATCCCTCCACTTTTTTGTGCTGTCAAACACAATAGTGTGGCACTGATCAGCCAGCATCGAGATGCTGATACAATTGAAGCGATGTTGAAGGCAGCTGGAATGGGCGCCATTCGTGGTTCTACGACTCGAGGAGGGGCTAGTGCGATCAAAAAATTGATCACATTGGCAGAAGGCAAGCATATTGTCATTACTCCAGACGGACCACGGGGACCCCATCATAAAATGAAATCAGGCATTGTATTCCTGGCATCACATTCAGGAAGAGCAGTCATTCCTAACGCTTTTTCAGCTTCAAGCTACTGGAAATTTCAAGGGAGTTGGACGAGTATCTGGATCCCCAAACCATTTTCGAAAGTCTATTATCTGGTGGGTGAACCGATCTACATTCCGAAAGACATCTCTCGTGAAGAGATGAATTCCTACACCGATTTAGTCCAGGAAAAAATGGAAGAACTGGAACAGGAATTAAAGCAAATTGTTTGCAGTGAGCCAGATCCGGAAACCGTTCCTTTCAGGAAAGCTGCCTGAGGATGAGAGGGGAATTCGTCCTCTCAAATTTTTTCTGCTTTTCTAATTGTTTCGAAGTGACAAAATTGCAATCGCTTACCAAGGCAGTATAACATGACGCATTGCTCGACATGATCTCATGCCTTGCTACTGCGCTCGTTTGATTTCGGTTTAAGCTCTATGTCACTCAAAGTTACTAATATTCGCTTACCGGTTGAGGTTCCAGAACAAGAACTGGCAATTCATATTGCAGAAAAACTGGGAATTCCGGCCGCAGAAGTTCAGAGTTTTCGAATCATCAGGAAAAGTCTGGATGCCCGTTCGCGCCAGGACTTACGCTTTGTTTATTCGGCAGAGGTCCAGGTACCCGATGAATCAGGCGTTCTGAAAAATCTTCGCGAAGATTCCTCTGTCCAGGCTTATTCGGAAGTTCCTTTTCTGGATCCTGAATCTGGCACGCAACCACTTGATGAACGCCCTGTCGTTGTTGGTTCAGGACCTGCGGGGTTGCTGGCCGGATATTTCCTGGCGCTCAAAGGATACCGACCTTTGATTATTGAACGCGGCTTTCCAGTCAAAGAGCGCGTTCCCGAGATCAGACACTTTGATAAAGGGGCTGACTTTCAAAACGAAAATAACTACCTGTTTGGTGAAGGGGGCGCTGGCTGTTTCAGCGATGGTAAACTCACTTGCCGATTGAGTGGACCTGATGTGCAGTGGGTGCTGGAGCGTTTTGTTGATTGTGGTGCGCGGCCCTCAATCGTCTATGAACATCGTCCCCATTTAGGCAGTAACAAGCTTCCCATGATCTGTCGAAACTTTCGGCGGAAGATTGATGCATTGGGTGGTGAGTTTCGATTTGAGTGCCGCCTTGAGGGAATTGATGTTGCCAATGGTCAGATTCAGGGCGTTATGACATCGTCTGGGTATCTTAAAACATCTCAGGTGATTCTGGGAATTGGCCACAGCGCCCGTGATACTTATCACATGTTATACGAGTTGGGGGTCCCCCTGTTTCGTAAGGCATTTCAACTGGGGCTGAGAATCGAACAGCCTCAAGAGCAGGTCAACAGCCACAAATATGGTCGTGATGAATACCTTTCACTGCTGGGCGCTGCAGACTATACGATGATCACAAAAGGCAAGCGTGATCTGTATACATTCTGTATGTGTGCCGGGGGAATTGTGATGCCTAGCATTTCAGAGCCCAAGATGTTCTGTACGAATGGCATGAGCAATTCCAGACACGATACCGGGTTCGCGAACAGTGGCATCATGACTACCATCTATCCCGAAGAATTTGGGAGTGAGCATCCTCTGGCAGGAGTTGAGCTCCAGAGAAAATACGAAGCAGTTGCTTTTGAGTTAGGTGAGAAAAATTACTACTGTCCTATTCAGCGTCCCGCAGATTTTCTGAATGATCGAAAAACTGATCCAGGATTTCGATATCAAGGCACGTATCAAAGGGGAGTCGTCGCTTCAAATTTGAATCAGGTCCTGCCCCCAGTCGTGATTTCACAGATTCAGAATGGCCTACCGATCATGAATCAAAAGTGGCATGGCGCATTTTTAGAGAATGCCGTATTAGTCGGCCCTGAAATGCGTGGTAGTTCTCCCATCCGCATTGATCGAGACCGTGAAACCTATCAAACTCCTGGCTTTCGTGGTTTATACCCAGTGGGTGAGGGGGCCGGTTATGCAGGAGGTATTGTTTCAGCGGCAGTGGATGGCTTGCTTAGTGCGAAAAAACTGGTGGCTCAATTCGCACCCCTTGGATCCGCGACTGTTTAAGAATTATTCACCATCAATAATTTTGTTGATGGATTGGTCAATGGCTTTCAGGTAGGCATCCAGTTTCTCGAAAACCTCTTGCGTAAATTGATCGCATTTCAGTAACTCAGCAACCTGATTGCGCACGCTGATATCTTCCACACGTCGTTTCTCAACCCCTTCAGGTACCTCACGGACCAGGCGGATTAATTGTTCGTTCGTGGGGATAAATCCTAATTCCAGATGCTCAATCAATTCCGAGGCAAGTCGCTCCGTGTCGGAGAACATTTCCCGTAATGTGAGTTGGCTTGGAGCGCGTTTCACTATTCCTGTCTCCCTTCCAAAGATCAAAGAACATTGATATTAGACAGGCTCTTCCAGTAGAGGGTCAAGTGTATTTTCTATTCAGCTTCCATTAAGATTGAACCAGCATCTGTTTGTGTTCAAATAGTCGCTGGACAAAGGTCTGAATGTGTGACGCTGCTTCAGACTAAGCTGGCAACATGAGACCAGATTTCGTTCCCGATCTCTTCGATGGACCGGAGTTGGCCTTCCTGCAGACTATCAATTTTTTGCCAATGCTGATTTTGATCAGCCAGTTGCTGATAGACCTGTCTGACATTGGCTAGGTAGGACTGGTCGGCTTCCTGCAGGTCGGCTACTTTATCGGTATAGGAGCGTGCCTGTTTTTCTGCGACCAGTTTTTGAGCATGGTCAGCAGGCAAATCTAGCAGAACTGTCAGATCCAGCCGAGGCATGTTGTAAATTTCATATTCAATTTGTTCGATCCACTGAATAAATTCAGCACGCTCGTCTCCAGAAAGTTTTGCTCCCTGATGCGCGATATTGGAAGAGATATAGCGATCAAAAATGACAATCTGATTTGCCTCGATCATTTCAAGAATATGATCGCGCGATTCAAATCGATCTCCTGCATAAAGCAGCGACGCCAGAAATGGGTGGACTTCATCAAGAGCGCCAAAGCGTCCATTCAGAAAATCTCCAATCGACTTTCCGAATAAAGTTTGATCATAACGGGGAAACCCAATCAGGCTTGAAGTAATTCCTTCTGCCTCACATCTGGCATGCAGTCGGCTTGCTTGTGTTCCTTTACCTGAACCATCAATGCCTTCAATCGCAATTAATACAGCCACGCAAACGCTTTCTTTATAACTGAAATGAACTCGGTGTCGCTTTTTAATGATTTGGGGACAAGCTGTGATTGAAATGGGTTTGATACCAACTATGGTGAAATGCGGTCCGCTTCAAGATATTCACGGTGATCCTGCTGACCGCGCACTGCTACAAAATTTCCCAGGTCCGCTTTTGAACCACGACAGAGGACCGGGGCATACCAGCGATCTGTTCCCCGAACCCAGCCAGGCTGCTCGTCACACTTGCGTTCGATCAAAACCTCCAGATCACGATCAATCAAAGTACGATAGAAATTTTGTGCTAATTGCCGTTCGAGATCAGCCAGTTGCTGGCAGCGTTCCTGACGAATTTCCGGAGAAACCTGATTTTCATAAGTAGCCGCGGGAGTCCCTTTTCGGGCGCTGAATGGGAAAATATGAATTTTCATGAATGCAGCTTCCTGGCAGGCACGCAGCGTCTCTTCAAATTCTGCATCTGTTTCACCTGGAAATCCAACGATGACGTCCGTCGTAAATGAGGGATGGTCCAGTCGTTCCCGCATCATCTGCAATTTTTCCAGAAAACGACTGACATAATATCGACGTTTCATTCGTCGCAAGACCGTATCCGATCCACTTTGAAGTGAGGGGTGAAACTGGGGGCAAAGATGTTCGCAATCCGCGGCTGCAGAAATAAAATCATCATTGATTTCTGCTGTTTCCACGCTGGAGAGCCGCATCCGCCAGTCACCGGGGATCTGATCCAGCTTGCGAAACAGGTGCCAGAGCCGGAAAGGAGGCTTTCCGGATTTACCGCGTGTGGTATCGACACCAAAATGGCCGACATGAATTCCTGTGAGCACAATTTCTTTGAATCCATTTCCGACCAGGCGGCGGACCTCTTCTTCAATGTCCTCAGGTGAGCGACTTTGTAAGCCCGGACGTACTTGCGGAATGATGCAGTAGGTGCAACGCAGGATACAGCCATCCTGAACTTTCACATAAGCTCGTTTGCGCCCTTCAAATTCAGAAATACCGGTGGGCATATCAACGATTCCGTGCCGCTCCAGAACATCAGGCAGTTCCCGCTTATCGGTCACCACTTCAAACACGCTGGGCAGCTCAGAAACCGTTTTCGGATCGCGCGTGGCATAGCAGCCCATGACGAGAATTTTCGTCCCGGGATTGTTCTTCGAGAGCTGACGAATCAGCTTGCGGCCCTTCGAATCGCCTGTCGCTGTGACCGTGCAGGTATTCACGACGCAGAGATCTGCGGTCTCCGTCTCTGTCGCCTCGCGATAACCGTTTTTCTCTAGCGCTTCTTTTACGAGTTGAGTTTCGTACTGATTGACCTTACAGCCTAACGTGACCAGTTGGCATGTTTTATCAGTTTTCGGAGATTTGAGTTTGCTGAGTGTCATGATATTGCAGCTAATATTCTTAATAGAACCGACCTTCTGCTCTCTTTGTGATGCAGAATGAGAGGTCACAGTTCAATGATCTGAATTCAAGGGTTCTTCCAGGATGCACTATCTGAAAGAAATTTCCTGTATTCGATCTGGAAATCAATCTGGACAAGCCGCATAGTATAATCAGAGTGAAACCAGACTTCGAGCGGCAGAAACCAATTGTCTGCTTCGTTTTTACTACATTTAAACGCCTGCTGAAAAAACGTTATAAAAGGCCCACTATGTTCCTGAATTGCATGAAGCGTAAGTCATTTTCGAGTAGTATCTTATGTCTTGTGGTTTTGTCGGTTCAGTTGGCGACAATACAACCCGGGTATTCTGAAACGCCTCCCACTGTACAGGAGAAGCCGGCTTATCAGAACGCAGTCGTTGCCGCAGATCACCCGTTAGCAAGTGCTGCCGGAGTGTCCATTTTGAAAGCAGGTGGCAATGTTGTGGATGCGGCCGTGGCGACTTCCTTTGCGCTTTCCGTCCTCAGACCAGCCAGTTGCGGCTTAGGTGGCGGGGGCTTTATGGTGATCTGGGATGCAGAGCAACAAAAATCGACCGTCATCGATTACCGGGAGCGTGCGCCTGCAGCTGCGACTCCGGAGATGTATGCCAAATTGCCGGGTACTGACAAGCAGCGTCAGCTTGCAAGTCGTCAAGGGCCGTTGGCAGTTGCTGTCCCATGCACCGTGGCCGGGTTGTGCTATGCTGTGAAAGAATATGGAACGCTGGATCTGAAAACGGTGATGCAGCCAGCGATTTTGATGGCCCGCAGAGGGGTGCCTATCAATGGCCATATGCGATCGGTGCAAAGCTCGATGTTAAAGCGAATCAAGAATGGGACATTAGATCCCGATCGATTTCAGACGCTAATTGACGAGTATTTGAATCACGGCAAGCCTTGGAGCGAGAAAGACCGTTTCTTCAGCCCGCAACTGAAAGCCCTGGAATTAATCGCTGAAAAAGGGCACGCTGGCTTTTACGAAGGACCGGTTGCCGATGCCATTATTGCCACTTGTGGCAAGCAGAGTGGTGGCATTTTGACTCACAAAGATTTAATTGAAACTCAACCCGTGATCCGAAAACCGCTCTCGACCACCTTTAACGGATATACAATTATCACGATGCCTCCCCCTTCCAGTGGAGGCATCGCAATTATTGAATCGTTTAACATGATTCATTCTCTGGAAAAGCAGCTCTTGAACCAGCCTTTCGGGAAAATGGAATATCACTCACCTCAGCAAATCCATTTGTTAGTAGAGGTTATGAAACATGCATTTGCAGATCGGGCTGAATATCTGGGGGATGCGGATTTTGTTCCCGTACCCATTCAAAGACTGACAGACAAAAAATATGCAGATCGGCTGGCTTCACGGATTGACTCAAAGAAAACAAAAGCATTGAAAGACTACGGTCGTTATTTGCCTCCCCAGGATGCAGGGACCAGTCATTTTTCAGTGATGGATTCTGCGGGAAATGCCGTAGCTTGTACCGAAACCATTAATCTGACGTTTGGTAGTTATGTAGTGGTCCCTAAATATGGGATTGTGTTGAATAATGAAATGGACGACTTTGCCGCCATTTCAGGGAAGCCGAATGCCTTCGGTCTGATCCAGGGTAAAGCAAATGAAATCGAACCTGGCAAAAAACCACTCTCCAGCATGTCGCCAACGATTGCCGTCAAAGACGGAAAAGCTGTATTTTCTGCAGGTGCGTCTGGTGGTCCTAGAATTATTTCCAGTACACTGCAGGTTCTACTCAACATGATTGTGTTTGGAATGAATCCGGAGCAGGCGGTCGAGTCGCCGCGGATTCACCATCAGTGGGTACCTGAGGATCTACTGATAGAAAATAAATTATTTGAGCAGGTGGGTGGGAAACTGAAGCAGTTGGGACACGTGCCGAAAAAGAGTTCCAGCCTGGCAGCGACGCAGGCTGTCTCCCGGCAACCAGATGGTTTACGCGGCCACAGTGATTCCCGCAAACATGGCGCTGCAGCCGGTTATTAGCAGGCACCCCTCAGTGAATGGAACCATGAACTGGCAATGAATCTACGTGAGGAATTAATTTTCCTGGGACGTGATTTTCTTTTCAATGTCCGTTTGTGTTTCCGAAATCAATTTTTTGACGACGTCTGATTCTTCCGTTTCCGTTTGTTTTTTCAGTGCCTCGATTGCTTCCTGGGTTCCGATGGCTTGCAAAATTTTGCAGGCTTCAATTCGCATTGAAGAATCGGGATGACTCAAAAGTTCGAGGACTGGTTTTTCTGCGATTGGTCCCATGATCTTGAGTGCCCTGCGGGCATCTTTCAAGTCTGCACGATTGGATAAGCGGCCGATGAGCACATCTGCAGTGGTCTCTGAATGAATGGTAGGCAGAAGACCAATAATTTCTTTACGTACCAGAATCAATTTTTCATTTGCCAATAATGTGGCAAATGCTCTTGTTGCTTCATCGGTCTGCCAGACAGCCATGGCATTCACATGTTCTTTCATGCGGAAGCCTTCTTTGGCTAATGGTAACGTTTCAGCCAGAACGGAAGAAACGCGTTGCAGATGATCGCTGTCGGGCTTCATGCTGGCTAATTCTTTGCAGGCTGTGTCATGGGCAAACGAACTGGTTCCGGCAATCACACGCAGTGCCCAGTCAATGGTTTCTTCGCCGGGACGTGGTTTTAAGTCCCGATCATTCATTTCCTTGTCAGATTTTTCTGGCTTGGGATCAGGTTGTTTTACTGTTGGTTTTACGGGAACTGGCTCTTCAATTGATTTCATTGAATTCGCGTTTGCCGAAACCTTCACAGAAGGATCTGCCTGCATAGATTTTGCTTGATTCCTGACTGCCAGTGCATTCAGTTCCTGAAGTTGAGTGTCGACGGTGATAATCCTGTTTTGGAGATCGATTTCTTTAACTTTGCCCCATTTGAGTTTCTGGGCGAACGCAAACAGGTCTGCAGGGATAGGACGCACGACGAGGACTAGCTGCTTACCAAATACGAAGTGCTCAAAATCATCTTTTGAGCCAGATTCTGCTGATGGCTCCTGCTTTTGCAATTCGATAGTGGATGGTTTTAAAGTCGAGGAGCGGAGATTCTGCTTGAGAATAGGCAGCGCCATGACTTCATTACCACTTACACCCTGTACAATGATGGCGACTCCCGGATTTTTGCTATCCAGAGTCCGTTTTCTTGTTTCGCTAATGATATTAGTACCCGGAGCCATCGGTTCCGGTTTCTGCTGTAATTTCTCTTTTGCTGCCACAGGTGAAGCAGCAGTTGATTGTTCAGTTGCGGGCCGTTTTTTGGGTGTTGCTTTTGACATCTGAGTTGAACGTGAACGTGACGGCGCAGAGTTGTTGCCAACAGGAGCAAAGGGATTCGAATTCGCCCGACGTTGACTGGAATTATCCGATCCTCCGCATCCAGTCAGAATTAATGTGATGGTGATCAGGAACGCGACGGAATTTAATTTACGAATGAGGACCAACATAAGGGCTCGGTTCTACCAGTTTTCAAAAGGCGATGATGTACAATCGTTGAAACGCAACAGATTGTGATCGATATAGAGGAACGGGGGCAGGTAACTCAGGATGTCTGGTCAGATAGACATAGTGCATTACGCCGCACTCGTTATAGAAGCCAGATGTATATAGAATACTTCTGTTACAAGGTAGATGCAATACCTTGTATATGCTCTATTTTACCAAATTGCGCCATTTGATGGTAAAAACGGAATTATCCCCAGTATTGTGCCATTTTGGCTCTGAGAAAAGCCACACTTTCCTGGAGTTCTTCCATCCCGTTCACCCCATCTTCTATGCTGATCCAGCTATCAAAGCCGACTTCTTTGAGTTGGGAAAAGATCGTGTCGTAGTCATTCAACCCTTTTCCGATTACCCCATGGCTGAGTCGGCTGGCATAACCGAGACTGTTTTCTTCTTTACGTAAATCCTCAATGGTGCCTTCAATCAGGTAGCGATCACTGGCATGCATGGTCACGACGCGGTCTTTGATACGTGCCAGTAATTCCAAAGGATCTTCACCCGCCAGAATCGTGTTACTGGGATCATAGTTGACGCCGAACCAGGGCGAATCGATTAGTGAGACAAGATCACAAAAGACATCCGCCATCTGTGCAAATTCTGGGTAGTCCCAGTAATTATCTTTATAATGATTTTCAATAATCAGAGTGATTCCCAATTCTTCGGCCAGAGGGAGACAGGCCTCAATCGAAGAGACGGCATACTGAATGCCTTCCTCGCGCGAAACTTCTGGCCGTCTCTGACCTGAGAGGACGCGACAGTATTTTCCACCCAGAGCTGCCGTCATTTCCATCCAGAACTTTTCATGCTCAATCTGCTCGTTGCGAAACGCTTCATCCGGGTGTGTGAAGTCTGGAGAACAACACATCATCGGAATTTCCAGTCCCTGATCGGTGGCCATTTTTTTGGCTTCCGGCCAGAAATTTTTGTCCTTCATTTCCAGAAAGCCGGCATAAAATTCCAACCCATCAATATCCAGGGTTGCAGCCAGATCAATCCACTGTCGAAGGGTCATCTCTCCGGAAAGGCATAATTCGTCCATAAAGGCTTTGGGAAATGCAGCTAGTTTTGGCATGAAAAGTTCCATCAAGTCAGAATTGAAATACGGTCAGGTTTATCAGTGTTGTTAATTTGAAAAACCGAGTCAGAGACTGTCTGTTTCAGGGAGTGAGCACCGCTTTGACGATTTCACCGGAATGCATAGTTTCAAAGGCGGTGTGCCAGTCACTCAATGACCAGATCCCACCGATGATGGGTTCAATATTCAACTGACCCGTTGTCAGCAACCGAATCACGCGTTCCCAGATCGGCCAGTTATGACTGAAGCTGCCTTGCAGACGGATATTTTTTTGAACCAGCGGATCCAGAGAGAAACCCAGTGGTTGAGGCCCCCAGCCGACTTTGCTGATCCAGCCACCTGGACGGACAATTTCCAGCGACTTTTTCAAAGTGACTGATACGCCAGCTGCGTCCACAACGCCATTAACGCCCAAGCCATCTGTCTCCAGTGTCCAGTCATCCAGCCCTTCGATAATCGGCTGACAGCCATAAAACCGCTCGGCGATTTCCAAGCGTCCTTTGTCTCGCTCCAGACCGACTACAGCGACTTCAGCTCCTTGTAAGCGAGCCATGGCAGCACAAAGTAACCCGATGGGGCCGGGGCCAAAGACCACAATCCGGTCTCCAGGTTGAATATCTCCATTCATCACGACCGCGTTATAGGCAACACAACACGGTTCGGTCAGCGCTGCTTTTTCTAATGTCAGACTGTCAGGAACGTGATGCAGACAGCGTGCTGGAACGCGCACAAAACGAGTCATGGCGCCATTAACGCCGTATCCAAACCCTTTGCGGGTGGGATCCAGATTATAGCGGCCTTCACGTGACATTGGGTTGTCGGGATCGATGATGGCTGCCGTCTCACTGACAACGCGATCTCCTATAGACCAGTTTTTTACCAGATCTCCTGCCTTGGAAATCGTCCCGGCAAATTCGTGACCCAGTACAACCGGATAATTCACAGGCCAGCTATGGTCGGCCGTCCATTGATGTAGGTCGCTGCCGCAAACTCCCACAGCAGAAACTTCAAGCAATACCTCATCTGGTCCAATCTCAGGAACGGGAATGTCCTGTAATTCGACAGAATTTGCTTCCGGCGCATAATTCACAACCGCGGTTTGTGTTAATTCAGCCGTACTCATTTTTGACCTCCAATCGCAACATCGCCGTAAGCGTGAACTTTTTCACAAATCATTCTGAGCGAGTCTTCCAGATTTCCGCTCGCCGTTTTGAATGAATCGGCGTCGATTGTCAACGGTGCTCCGAGGACAACAAGGGGTGCCCCATATTCGGGTGTGCGGATGGCCTGTTCTAAAGAGAGTCCGCCGACAGCCTGCACCGGAATATTGACGGCTTCGACAACATCCTTTAGTTGATCCAACGGGCTGGGCATTCGCTCTCCCCGTGCGGCAATTCCCCGACGTTCATCGTACCCGACATGATGAATCACATAGTCACAGCCCAGGTCTTCCAGTTTTTTGGCGGCGGAAACCATGTCATCGGCCAGATTATCACCCATCACTTCTACACCGTGATCTTTGCCCGCTTTGACTACACAATGAATCGTTTCTTCATGTGCTCGTGACATGACTACAACATGAGTGGCACCTGCCTTGGCCATCATCTCAGCCTCGAGATAGCCCCCGTCCATTGTTTTCAAATCTGCGACGATGGGGGTTTCCGGAAACTGCTTGCGAAGCTCCCGCACGCAGTTTAAGCCTTCTGCCAGAATCAGGGGAGTCCCTGCTTCCAGCCAGTCAACACCCGCGCGCATGGCCATAGCGGCCGTTTCCAGAGCTTCTTCAATATTGGTCAGATCTAATGAGATTTGTACGATCGGTTTCATGAAACCTGTTTCACTTTCTATCTATTTGATAATCAATGCAGGACAGGACAGGTTTTGTTCATCGGTGCCAAACATTCGAGAACAGTGGTTTCTTCATCCTAGCGTAAGATTTCGGGAATTGCGACTGCATGAGGGGCGTTGTCCTGAAACAGATTTAGAGACTTTGATGCTTGATTTGGTCTTAGATCACCTCTGCGATGGTCATCGTTTTTATGACGGCGGGGTATGTAAAAAAGTACATGTCTCTGGTGGTATTGCAAATGAATTGACCGCCGTCAGTCTTCGTAATCGGAAAAGTTTAACACGAAATCGGGGGGTGGTGTGGAATTTGCCGGTTTTGAGGTGAATTCTGGTCCGTCAGAATCCGATTCGATTAGTGACGTGCTGCGTAGTGCGATCAATACCGCTGAGTGAGTCTGGATGATTGTAGGACAGCCAGAAATGCCTTCTGAATTAATGGATGACTATCAAGTTCAAAATAATCTGCACGAACACCATTCTTCTTTTGGATTTCGGGCATTACTCATTTTGATGACTGCCCTCGTTGGAGGCATCGGCTGTGCTCAATGGGTGAAAGGCGTGCGCATTGCTACCTACGTTGGCTCTCTACAGGCACCCAAAACCATCATTACAGCGAAAAATGATGCCATCATCCAGGACATTCATGTGGATGAAGGGCAGACGGTTTCCAGTGGAGAGATTATCGTGACGCTCTTCGATCAATCTCTGGATAAAAACTGGAAAGCAAAACAGCAGGAACTTGTGGCACTCGAAGCAGAACTCAAACAATCGAAGGCAAAGTCAGAAGTTGAATTGGCATTACGGAATAAAGAAATCGAGTCGGAAGTCTTCAACGCGAAGTTAAAATCTTCGCAATACCTGAAAGAACAATATATCCACCAGATCACGAACCTGGCATGGCAGGATTTTCTTCAGGACTATGATTCCATTTCCAGTAATGGTTCCAAAGAAGAAGTGTTTCGTTCTCTGGTTTATGAAAGTCGTCTTCCCGATGAAAACCGCATTACGGCAATGCTACGACAGGAATCAGCTCGTAATTCTGCTGAAGTATTTGCAGCGCGAGTCAAACTCTGTGAAGAGCAGATGGCGGAACTGAAGGCGATTCAGAAAAAACTACCGAATCAAATTCGGCTCGCGATGGGGGTCGAAGTGATTATGAACCGCTTGGACCAGGTGAAGAGTGAGCTCAAACAACTGGAATCGCAACGCGAAGGATTGCAGTTGAAAGCGGGACGCTATGGCATGGTCGGAAATTTCGAACATGAAATAGGAGATCCTATTCAAAAAGGTGCTCCAATCGTCGAGCTGTTTGACAAAGAACATCCCTATCTGATCGTGGAAGTCCCCTCGCGGAAGATCAGCCTGTTCGATGAGGGAACAGAAGTCAAAATCGCCTTTTCTGGAAATGCAAAAGGGAAAGGCGTTGTTCGCAAAATTTCAGAGCAGGCGATTCAAAAGCCAGGCTTGAGCGAGACGATGATTCTGGTCTATGTCGAACCCGCTGGACGTCTCTGGCCCAATCTGCCCATTGGGACCACGGTCGATATCTCTTTAGAAAAATAAAGGGAACGCAGGACAGCAAGCCGTTCTGAGCCAGGGGGTGAGTGAAATCCTAACTCCAAGTACGATCAGATCTTCCGTCATTTGTGATCATTGTTAGCAAAATTCGCCTTGAAATTGTTGTGTTTTAGGTACAATATTTGTCAATTCTGGTGATTAATTTCAGGAGTGGTCTTCACCAGAGACCTGATTGACTCTCTCTCACTTTCTTAGGGAATTCTGTCCCAGAGAACGTTTTCCAAGAGTGTTATCAGGCTTGTTCTTTAACAAATTGGGTCGTGCGGCTGCAGGAAGCTGGTTCGCCGAGTTTCATTCTCAAAGTTATTAATGAGGAGCGGACCGTTGGGTATTTCAGCTACAATTCCTTTTTCAGCACAAGATGCAAACAGACCTTCGGTCGATGTGATTGAGGAGATGCGGCTGCGCACCTGGGCAAGAAAGAACTACATCCAAGAATCGCAGCGCGATGACCTCTGGCATCCAGTCATTCTAGACGAGATGCTGCGCATTGATCAGGAGTAATCATACTCCGGACTGAAGCTGTCTTTTTAAAACACACGCATTATTGGTAGAATCTCTGTCTGGCGCTCCCCTGCAGTGACATGGACTTTTTGAAGTTCATCAATAAACACGTTGACTTCGCTGCGCACTCCAAATTCGGGAAGATAAATTCCCGGTTCGATCGAGAAACAGGTTTGCGGCAAGACGAGCCGCTCTTCATGCGTTTCAAGATTATCCATGTTGGCACCATTGCCGTGAGTCTCCTGCCCGATGCTGTGACCAGTTCGATGGACGAAAGCAGAACCGTAGCCAGCTTGCTCGATGACATTGCGACAAGACTGATCGACTTCCCAGCCCTGCAGGGGCGTGTCTGACTCAAATGCCCGTTCAACCAGACTGATGGCAGCATCACGCGCCTCAGCCACAATTTGAAAGATCTGGGTATACTTTTCTGGTACTTGCTGGCCGACATACCCGACGCGCGTCATATCGCTATAGACTCCGCGTGGCACATTGAGTTTGGCCCATAAATCGATCAGTACGAAATCACCTTCTCGAATTGCGGTATCAGTGCCGGTTCCCGTTTCATAATGCGGATCACCACTGTTTGCTTCTCGCGCTACAATCGGGGGATGGTACGTTGTCAGTCCCGTCTGATTAAAATGCTGCATGATGATATCGCAGACCGCCGCTTCTTCCACACTCCCCTGCTCTCGAATCTGACCGGCAATAAAAGCCCAGGCGATCTTAAATGCTTTATCTGTCTCCACTCCTGCTTTCTGATGCAGCTCCCATTGCTCTCTATCCCAGACAGCCTCGAAGAGTTGGACCAGATCTCCCGAGGGAACAATCGACTCCACCGATTCTCGCACCAGTTCTACGGTTCCGGCGTCAACTCGAGAAATATAGGGATTGGCATTTCGTGGAGAATACTCCATCGCGATCGAGTTTACTTCGCGTAACATCGTTTCAATGCCGGCTTCCAGTTCCTGCCATTTCAGATAGACAATTTTTTCGCCAGGAAGATGGTCAAGCGCTTCAGATTCAATACGGTGGACCAGTTTGACTGGTTGTCCTGACTGAGGAACAAAATAGAAGAAGCGGCGCGATCCCATGGCATCTTCCGGGATATCCAGGATTCTTCTGCTCAACACATTGCTTCCCCGAAAATCATAGAACAACCAGCCATCGAGGGAAAATTGATCTAATGCAGCCTGCACTTTTGAAAGTTCAAACATATGAAGAAAGCCTGAAATTTGAAGGAATCTGAGGAGCGGATCAACAAAAATCGCCATTAATCAATTGAATGTAAGGCGTTAGAATTCAGTTTTCAAGGAGATCGATGCCAGATCGAGATCCCCAAGGGGTCTTCTTCCGGGAAAAACACTTTGAATCAAGCGACTTTCAGTTGCGAATGACAGTGACTGTCTGGACAATAAACGCCTGTTTTAAAAATCATGAGATTCACAGATAGATCAACAAATACTTACCTGAGACTGAGGAGAAACAACGATTTCTACTGTATCGACTGAAATTGCTTACCAGAAATGCATTTCACCCGCGTGTGCAGCAACCTATTCGCTTGACGAAGTCTTAACTGGTTGTCCAAAGTGTGGGGAGTTACTGGATGTTTCATATAACTGGGATCAGGTTCCAGTTCCTCAGTCTCTGCGCGATTTTGAAAAACGCTGGAGTAATCGAAATCATCCTATTGATTTCAGTGGCGTCTGGCGATTTCGTGAGCTGCTTCCCTTTGCTCAGGATGATCAGATCATTACGATCGGCGAGGGACAGACGATGCTGAAAGCGTCGAACCCCGTTGCAAAGTATGCCGGTCTGAATGATGACTGCCTTTATCTGCAGTACGAAGGCCTGAATCCGTCTGGTAGTTTCAAAGATAATGGAATGACGGCGGCATCCACACATGCTGTGATGGTTGGTGCCAAAGTTGCGGCCTGTGCGTCCACAGGGAATACCAGCGCTTCACTAGCCGTTTATGCCAGTGTCGCTCAAAAGTTTAAAGTCGTTGTATTTGTTGGTAGTGGAAAAATTGCCTTAGGAAAATTGTCGCAAGCACTCGACTATGGTGCAAAAACCGTTCAGATTCAGGGGGACTTTGATGATGCTTTGGCGCGTGTTCGCGAAGTCTGTAATGAAGAAGGAATCTATTTGTGTAACAGCGTGAATCCATTTCGACTAGAAGGTCAGAAATCGATTATGTTCCGTGTGCTGGAAAGTCTCAACTGGGAAGTACCAGACTGGATTGTCGTGCCCGGTGGGAATTTGGGAAATTCCAGTGCGTTCGGTAAAGCGTTTATGGAACTGAAGGCGCTGGGGCTCATCGACCGGATTCCTCGTCTGGCGATTATCAATGCCCAGGGAGCCGACACGCTCTATCAGCTTTACGAACAGGAGGGGCTACGCTGGAATGGCGGAAATTATGACCGCGCCGCTTCTACTGACTTCTTTTCTCAAATGGATCAGGAAAACCGACGCGCTTCCACTCTGGCCAGTGCCATTGAAATTAACCGTCCTGTGAATTTTTCTAAATCGTTACGAGCTCTTGATGTATGCGATGGTGTCGTACGCGAAGTGACAGATCAGCAGATTCTGGATGCCAAAGCACAAGTCGGGGCCGGCGGTCTCGGTTGTGAACCAGCAAGTGCTGCGAGTGTCGCTGGAGCCAAGCTACTCAAAAGTGAAGGGGTTATTGCCTCCAGTGATCGCGTTGTTTGTATTCTCACGGGACATCAATTAAAAGATCCCAATGCGACAGTGGCTTACCATTCAGCGACTGATGAACATATGGATGAAAAATTGACAAGCCACGGCGTTAACAAAGCGCCTTTTTCGAACGGACCTATTGTCGTCGAGAATGATTTAGATAAAATAATAAAAGTCATTCGATCTTTATAAAAAGCTGCTTCGAATCATTTTCTCATGTAAATACAAGATCTTTATTCACACGCAAAGTGTTTCAGCCTTTCAAAATAGAAATATAATTCTATTGGTGATGGGAATAAGATAAGGGACACGGAATGAGTACACCCTTTGAAGAACTGGAGTATCTGGCTGATTTTCTTCCCGAGGAGGGAGAGTCAGTGATCGTTTCACGTAATCACGGGGAATTGATCTGCGAGAATTTCCAGAAAGAGCGTCCACTCGATGAAATGGCCAGCCCGGAATTTTATGGTCATCTGGTACATGCCAACGAGAGACTGAATTCCCTGGTCGCTCGTCCAATCTGGATTTCGACGCTTGTCTGGTTTTGGGTGTGTGTCCTGTTCCATGAAGTGTTTGAACCTGGATGGGGAGGCTGGTACCTGGATCTTGGCTTTGCACTGGTTGCGATGGCTGCCAGTTATGCAGCAATCCGCCTTCGTCAGGATCGTTATTTCAAACAGGAAGTGCGACCCACGCTGAACCGACAAATGTATGGCAGCAATTTGAGCAAGTACGCTCTGGTAGGTGTGATCAGGCAGCGTCCTGAATTACGAACGTTACTTGATACTCTCTCACGTTCATTGCACTAGGCTTGATATTCAATCTGGCCTTGCACATAGATGTCCGATTCCAGTGTCCGAATCTGGTATTCAGTGATGTTCTGAAATTGCGGAATCGTGTCTAGTCCCTGGCCTGCAAGCGGAGTGATCGCTGCTTTGCCGCCCACGATCTTAGGTGCAATGAAGACGTGAACTTCATCGATCAGCCGAGCATCAAAGCAAGAGCCCAGCAGGCTTCCCCCACCTTCGATGAGAATGTTCGTCATCTCTTTGCGGCCTAATTCCAGTAGGCATTGTTTCAAATCTGGCTGAGCCGTTTGTGGTGTTGAATTTGAAAACAGTAAGACTTCGACACCCGCCTGTTCAAGCTGCTTGATGTTGTCAGACGGAGCCGATTCGTGTGCAATGACTATGACCGGCGCATCTTCAATTGACTGAACCAGTTTTGACTGGCAGGAGAGCGCCGCTTGTGAATCAACAACGATGCGCGCAGGCGTTCTGCGGCCAGCAGGCCGCGCTGTGAGCAGCGGGTCGTCTTTTACCGCTGTTTGTTGACCGACCATGATTGCATCCATACGGCCACGAAGCTGGTGGACCAGCTCACGCGAATGTTCATTCGAAATCCACTGTGAGTGACCAGTTCGGGTTGCAATTTTTCCATCCAGCGTCATTGCCCATTTCGCATGAACCCAAGGCAAACCTGTGCTGACACGCTTTACAAAAGGACGCACCAGTTTTTGTGCAGCCGATTCCAGTAGCCCCAACTCGACTTCGATTCCAGCTTGTTGCAACTCGGCAATTCCACCACCGTCAACGTGTGGCGCAGGGTCGCGCATCGCAATCACGGCTTTTTTAACCCCCGCCTGAATAATTGCCTGGGAGCATGGTCCTGTTTTTCCCTGATGACAACAGGGTTCCAGGGTGACATAGATCGTGGCTCCCTTTGCCCGTGTTCCTGCCATGGATAAAGCATGGATTTCGGCATGAGGCCCGCCGTACTGTTGGTGATACCCTTCGCCGATCAATTGCAGGTTTTCATCAACAATGACCGACCCGACAGCAGGATTGGGTTCAACAGACCCTGTTCCCAGACAGGCCAGGTCGAGCGCATGTTGCATCACGGCTTCTGGATTGGAAAACTGTTTGGTGGTATCCACTACTAAATGCGCTTTCCCGTACAATATGCCTGGTATTGCTGATACTAATGAAGTGCGAGTTCAGTGTGGTCGCACTTTAGTGTCTGGTTAAGATTGTCCGGGCAACCAAAGTTTCTGTCCGGAATCAGATTCACTATCCGGTGCACCTTCTCCCGGAGCCCAGATGCCTTCGGCTGATGTCTGGCCAGAAACGCTTCCCTGGTCTAAAAGTGTTGCCTCGTTCATCCAGGGTAAGTCCAGATCGAATGCCTGAGTGAACGCTTTAAGATATTCTTTGATCTGTGGTGTCTTTTTGCCATATTGATCCCAGATTTGTTTCATGAAATCTGAGAGGTCCGGATCAGTAGTGTCTTCCAAGCGGAATGAGAGCTCTCGCATTTTCCATTGAAGCTCACTCTCAAAGGCATTGTCGGACTGAGCCTTGGCATTTTCCTGTCCCTTATGAATCCAGGAAAGCATTTCTTCCCGTTGGTTTCGTTTATGACAAATTTCGGTCAATGTTGAGTAAACGCGATCCAGATCGACTTCTTTTTTACATTCGTCACGGTTCAGAATTTCGATTAATACGTCATAAAGGAAGCGTGGGTGCCGAATGAGTAACGCACGGTTAAATACATACATTAACTGTGACTCAGTGAGCGCTTTGACGGGAATTCGATTTTGGGTCATGGAAGAGCAAGTGTTAAAATGAGAGGATTCGTTCACACTTAAAACAGGCAGCTCAGAAATGCCCAGGCTGGGATCAAGCTCATCGAAGTTCAGGAAATGCCCCAGCGCCAGTACCTGAGCATCGAGTACATAAGCGGCCGCCGTTAAAGGAACCCTCTGCTCCTCGTTGCCAGCAGCGTCTTGTGGAGTTTTATCATCGAGACCTGCTAATTTGGTGTTTGACCAGGTTTCCGAGATCAGTTTTTTCCATTGCTGCGCTTCTAGTTCTCTCCGTTTGATAATGGGCATTTTTTGTGGAAAACTCCACCGGAAAAATAGAGGCCATTGCTCAGCGGGGATAGGAGAAAGAGGATTACTTGAGATCTCATCATCTTGTTCAACGACCTTTAAGCCAGACTCTTTTTTACCGTTCTCTCCCAAGGCTTCGTCAAACAGTTTCTCTGCTGTTGTGAGCTGATCACCCTCATAAGCATACAGTCGGACGAGGCCCGGTTGTCCCAACTGCCTGTCGGCATCAAAGACATCGATATCACCAATCACAACCGGAACATTTTCAAGCGTGATATCCTCACCCTTTGATTCCATATCAATGGGTGTATCGATAATTTGAAAGTAGGCAACAGGAGTGCGTTCATCTAATTCCTGTTCTTGTTCTGGGGGAGGCACATTTCCCCGCAAGAGCTGAGGATGTTTTTCCAAAATCGTCAGAAATTTGGAGAGGGAATCGAGTTCATATACTTTTTCAATCGACTCAACGACTTCGCCCGTATTATTCAAATCAAGCAGTTGTGCCAGCGTTTCCAGTTCGACTGATTCGGCAAAATCTTCTTCGATTGTCGCAGCTTTATGAAACAGTTCAGCGGCTTGAATTTCGTCCGTAGCCCAGGCATAGCAAAATGCGGCATTTTTCCACAGAGTGGCCTGATTGGTTGCTTCGGCAAGTTGTTTGAATAAATCTGCAGCTAATCGATAGCAGCCCAGGTTGGCGAGTCGTTGCGCTTTTTCAAAAGTTTCCTGCTGCTCACTATTTTCAATCGGGCAGCGCTCCAGAACGTGCACTCCGCGAAATTGATAAGGGATTTGATCATCGCCATCAAATTCCAGCAGGTTCATAAACAGGTTTTGCTTATACTCCTGAGATGCGACGCGCATTGCCAGCGCAAAATGTTCTCGTGCCGCCAGAAAATAACCGCGCATCTGAAGTGCGATCGCAATACTGATCGCCAAAGGCGTTGCCAGGCTCACATCAATGGCGGCACATTTTTGCAACGCAGTATAGATGGTTTTTTGTGCTTGCTTATATCCTAGTGCAAGAAATGTCGAAGTGGCGAGCAATGAATGGGCTGCCGGATGATTCGGGTCATGTTCCAGGCATTGTTCCAGAGGCTTCAAGGCATCTTCAAATCGCCGTTCCGCCATCAGAATCTGGGCTTCGGTGATATAGCTCAAAGGCTGATCTGGAAAATTCTTTTTGAGCCGATCCAGCAACTGGAGTGCAGTTGCTGTCTGGTGCGTTTCATGCAGATGCGAAATTTTACTGATTTCGTCGCCAATGGAATGGCAGCAAAATTTGTATTTCTTTCCGCTATTGCAGGGGCAAGGATCGTATGAATCGATACTCATAACCTCGGCCTTCTTTGTTTTCAGAATGTTGTATTAGTGGACTTGTAGCTCTATATGAAAACAGTTTTTTCGTACAGGATCGAAGTAGAGTTACATCGGGTGAATTTGCCTGAAATTCAATAGGGCATCATATCATAAAAGAAACGCATATTGCACGCGCTTAGTACTCTCTTCTGTGAGAAATTGAGTACTCCCCTCACCAGTTTCATTGAGACTGAGACCGCAAAAAATAGATCCTGGCTGTCGAGAGTAGCAAAACGGTCCCCGAATTAGCTGTCTAACGCCTGTTTCAAGTCAGCAACAAGATCTTCGGGGCTTTCAATTCCTACAGAAACTCGAACTGTTTTTTCCGTAATACCGGCCGCACGACGTGCTTCCTGGGTCATGGATGCGTGGCTCATGCTTTCCGGATATTCAATCAGAGATTCGACGCCACCCAGAGATTCAGCCAGCAGGAACAATTTCGTATTGAGCATCACTTTTTCAGCAACCGGACGCCCGTCCTTCACGTCAAAACTCAACATGCCTCCAAAGCCGTCCTGCTGACGTTTGGCTAATTCATGATGCGGATGGGATTCCAGTCCCGGATAGTAGACCCGTTCCACTTTGGGGTGTGTCTCCAGCATGCGTGCCAAAGCCATCGCACCGCGTTGGTGTGCTTCCATCCGTGGTGCTAACGTTTTAACACCACGTAAAACCAGCCAGGCGTCAAAGGGGGAACACCCTAGCCCAAGTGCGTTTGAATGATAGGCAACACGCTCGGCCAGTTCTTCAGTACGTGAGACCACACAACCGCCGACCACGTCTGAGTGACCATTCAAATATTTTGTGGTTGAATGTAATACAATGTCGACACCGAATTCGATCGGTCTTTGAAGATAAGGGGAACAAAATGTGTTGTCAGCAATGGTGATAATGTTGGAATCAGTTTCCGATGCAATTTTCGTGACAGCCTGAATGTCGACCAGATTTAACAAAGGGTTACTAGGCGTCTCGATCCAAATCGCTTTCGTATCCGGAGTGATTGCTGATCTCACGGTTTCAGCATCGCTCATTTTGATGAAGGAAAATGTGATTCCCCATTTCGTAAAAACATCTGCAAATAAGCGATAAGTACCGCCATAAATGTCGTCTCCGGCAATAATATGATCGCCGGGTTTGAACAGGTGCATTACCAAAGTGATCGCGGCCATTCCCGTTGCAGTCGCCCGGCACGAAACACCACCTTCCAAAGCGGCGATATTTTCTTCCATCGCACTCCGAGTTGGGTTTCCACTGCGTGTATAGTCAAAGCCTTTGTGGTTTTCCAGGCTGTCCCAGTAAAACGTTGAGGTGGTATAGATCGGGGTTGTACAGCTGTTAAACGTGCCGTCTTTATCAACTCCGGTATGAACACACTTGGTTTCAAAACGCATGGTATTAACATCCAAAAGATTTATGGTGATTTGAAAGAGACTGATTGCCAGTCAGGAACAACGATATTCCTCGAAGGGA
Source organism: Gimesia alba (assembly GCF_007744675.1). NCBI lineage: Bacteria > Pseudomonadati > Planctomycetota > Planctomycetia > Planctomycetales > Planctomycetaceae > Gimesia > Gimesia alba. The sequence goes on along the minus strand of NZ_CP036269.1, from coordinate 7,597,206 downwards.
CACCAGACTAGATTTCAGGTTCAATGATACGAGTGTGTTGTACTGAAGAATACCCCCGCAGACAGCTGCCTGCCACTGATCAGAGTCTCGATCTTAAATCTCAGCACGTTCTAAATTTGGTCTGTGGAGATGATCTGTTCCGATCTTACGTATTGACAATCACTTGTCGCGTTGATGAGCTATTAACGAGCATCATCAAATAGTGGGGTGGATAGGTACCGCTCTCCTGAATCAGGCAAAATCACGACAATCGTTTTTCCTACTGCTTCAGGGCGTTTGGCAATTTCCAGAGCGGCATGCATTGCTGCACCACAGCTGATTCCACACGTGATTCCTTCCTGACGCGCTATTTTACTCGCCATCTCAAATGCTTCGTCGTCGGTTACCTGGATTACTTCATCTATGAGTGAAGTATCACAGTTTACCGGAATGAAGCCCGCTCCAATTCCCTGGATTTTGTGTTTCCCGGGTTCTCCTCCAGAAAGAACAGGGCTGCTGGTAGGCTCGACAGCGATGGATTTGACATTCAGTCCTTGTTCCTCTTTCAGGAATCGAGAGACACCAGTAATCGTACCGCCCGTGCCTACACCAGCGACAAAGTAATCGACCTTTCCTTCGGTGTCTTTGAGTATTTCCGGACCTGTGGTTTTAACGTGAATTTCCGGATTCGCGGGATTTTCAAATTGCTGAGGCATAAAGAATTCCGGGTTCGCCGCTAATTCTTCCGCTTTTTGAATGGCTCCTTTCATTCCATCGGCGCCGGGTGTCAGTACCAGGTTGGCTCCAAAACCCTTCAACATTAAACGGCGTTCAACGGACATGGAGTCTGGCATTGTCAGTGTTAATTTGTAACCACGCGCTGCACAAACAAATGAGAGCGCAATCCCTGTATTTCCACTGGTTGGTTCAACGACCTGCATGCCAGGTTTTAATTTGCCACTCTTTTCTGCGTCCCAGATCATATTGGCACCGATTCGGCACTTTACACTGTAAGCTGGATTTCGTCCTTCAATTTTTGCAAGTACCGTTGCCTTGAGTCCCTCGGTTAAGTGGTTGATTTTCACCAGAGGGGTATGGCCGATTGTTTCGGAGTTATCGTGATAAATGGGCATGTCTATTTCTTTCGATGAGAGGTATTTCCAGACGAATTTTCAAAACGACCAGAGGTCGAAATATTGTCATTTGTAGTTGATAAGGTTGAGAGAACTGGAATTTGGTAGTCCTCTCCAGATCGCCTGTATTATGTAAAATCGCTGAAAATGTGGCAATCCCTTTATTAAATAATGTTATGGCATGATATGAGACATGCACAAATTAATCGATGATCTGGCTCAGAGTAGCGAATGTTCCAAGCTCCTCAAACGGTCTAAAGTGAAATTCAGAATCGACGTATTAATTCGAAGGTAGCGAAAAAGCAAAAGGAGCCGTAGGACCGACTTTTTTCTCCATACCAAAAGCGGTCGAATCAGCGGGAATACTTACGGTGCCATCCTCTGCGACCATTACTTTTCCCATTTTTGAGTGCTGATCGCTGTGAGAATCTTTGAGAAAGTCGACCCACTGATTGGGTTGAAATATCATTCCCAGCCAGTTGATTTGTCCTGCTCCATAGATATTAAAGTCGAAAAAGGCATGTTTTGATTCTGTATTGAGAATCACAGGACACTCGGTGATGACTGTTCGAGACAAGTGGCACTGACTATTTCGATCCACAAAAAGCCCCATCTTGGAGCCACTGATCACAGAGGATTCCATGATGGCCGAAGCGCCATTCCGAACGCTGAGTCCCATCTGGTTCCCATTGCCAAACAGGGATACGTTCTGAGCAAACAAAATAGTTTTACAGAGCGGGTTCTGTTCAGCGCCAATCAGATGCTTGGGATTCGAGCCAGCGATGTCGATTTCTTTTTGAACGCTGTTTCGAATCTGGCAGTCAACAAGAGAATGATAGCCGCCCACCAGGCTGACGCCGATCTGGTTGCGTTCTGCAAGCACGCCGTTATAGACGGAACGGGACGCATTCACATCTTGGATGCCATAAAAATTATCATGAACATAAGCATTTTGGACCATTAACCCGCCCGACTCATGAATCGAGATTCCATCATCGCCGTTATGTCGCGCAATCACATTTTCCAGTCGAATCCCCCGGCAGTCGCCATGGATATTAAAACCGTCATTGGAAAAGTGCTCGCAGATCAAATTACGACAGATGATATAGCTGGCACTACCCAGTGTGAACCCGCTGGTAGTGAGGGTAGCTGCTAATTCATAATCAGCTGGCTGTTTGCCTGAAGCACAAAGAAGATAAACTTTATTTAATTTCCGATCCCAGAAATGCTGTTCGAGTTTAATGGAATCCAGGCTTTTGGCTTGCGCCAGTCGTTTCCCTTGAGAGACAAGATAAGGATTTCCATACGGCGTACTCTCAAGTGTCAGCACATAGAGGTTATCCTTCACAGTCTGCCATCGTGACACATCAATCGCTTTTAACCCGGACAAGACAGCGCCATTCCCTTCCACTTCAAAGGGACGGTCTGGCTGCCCGCCAAGCCGACGAAAAAGCATTGGTTCTCGATAAGCGATTCCCGTGTTTTTGAGTTCCAGTCGGTCACTCGTCTTGGAGAGTTGAATGGCCTTGGCGATGGTTGCTACAGCCGATTCCGGCGACAGTCCATCATTGGAATCGTTGCCGGTTTGGTTATTAACGTAGTAGGTATCGCCTCGGGATTCTGACAAAATGCAAAGCAGTAACGCGATGCAAACGATTGCTACAGAAAATGCTCGAAAATGGTTCTTGCAAGGAATGAATTTGTATTGGGTATTCAAAAACATGTCTGTCGATCACAAAGAGAAAAGAGATTTAAAATAAGGGATGATTTGTACTTGAAACGCCTGCAGGCTGAAATAGCCAAAGAAGGCAGCCGCCCAGACCATAACGACAAAACGCAGCGGGCTGGTGCTGATGCTGCGGCTGAGAATTTTCGAATTCATATATAGCAAAATCATCGAATATAAAAACATGACGCCGCCGTTCATCGCTGCCGAAGTCTCAATTAAGAATAAAGGCTGTTTGAACTGAGGATTGATCGAACCATACAACAGAATCGCAGACCCGAGCAGAATTTCGCCCCAGAGAAACACATAATACAATTTACTCAACGACCAGTGTTCATTGTCCCTTAAGTAGTTTACTTTAAGGATATCAGCCGAGATCCGCGCCGTTGCATCAAGGACACCCAATTCGGTTGTGAGCAAAATTGCCGCGCCCATCAGCAGGAAGAGCAACTTGAAGGTTCCACCAAGCCGGTCTTCCAGCAGAGTTGCCTGGCCCCAGATAAAGTTCAGTCCGGTACCAAACTGAGCCACACCATCTTTCAGTTGTCCGTTTGCGTCGTAAAACAGGGAATAAGAAATCAGAGATAAGAGCACCAAGCAGGCCAGGCAGGTGAGAAAGAAGCTGAAGAAGTGCTCGATATTCGCTGCTCGCCACCATTGTCGCCAGCGAGTCTGGTTTTCAGCAGTATGTTTAAAATGATAACCAACTTCACTGACGGCCTCCTCCTGACCGGTAATCGGGCTGGTAATACGTCCGATGTATTTACCCATTCCGTAACCTTTATCTTTGATGAAATTACTTTGTCCCAGATTCATCGTTCCGCCCGCACCGGCAAACGCCAATGCGCCCAGCAGTGCCATCGTGGATAATCCGCTGGATTCATCGGGCATCTTTCCAATGCTGACGGCTCCCTGCAGCATGGATGTGATGGCATAAGGTTGTATCAAATAGATGCCTAGAATCACTGCGATGAGAAAGATCATACCAACTAAGAAGATCTGGATTTTTTCGACAGTGTTGTAAACCACCGGTCCGGTTGTGAGAACAATTCCGACCAGAAGTAACCCGGCAATTCCCAGAAACGAACTATACTTGGCCTCGTATTGCAGGTCGTATCCTTTATTAATTTTGTCAAACAGCTCAGCCGACAGATCCTCACTCTGGTTGCGAGTAAAAGCTGTGCTCAAGGCATCGCGCTCAGATTCATTGATCGAACCACGCCACTTCAAAGTTGCGGTTTCCGCTGAGTAACTGACTTTTTTCGGAAGCCCTTCCAATGAAAATACAGAAGGCGTTGGTTCCACTTGTACGCTGGCAATTGTTTCCGGACCTAAAAAAGTCCAACTCAGCATTGTTCCTGCGCCGGTTGCCCAGCCCGGCCATGCCCAGGGAATAATGTTCAACAGTAGCATGATCCACGCCCAGTTTTTATTCAGACGGCAGAAGCCGGTAATTGCGCTCTCACCTGTGACGAGGGTCCAGCGTTCAATTTCCATGTTCATGAAAAACTGTGTCAGCACCCCCAGCAGGCAGGCCCAAAAGAAGACGAATCCGGTTTTATAAGTGATGTAAGGCCAGAGGACAAATTCTCCGGAACCCAGCGAGAGTCCTGCCAGCATGATGCTGGGCCCAATCATTTTTCTCCAAGAGATTGCCGGTGGTAGATCCCGATATTTAAGAGGAGGCAGGGATTGATGGGGAATCACCTCATCGGGCACTGTTTCTTCATCGAGATCAGAATGACTTTGATCTGACATGGCATGGTCTTTCATGAATGGCGAGCGAAAATTCAGAACATGATCATTCTAAGCCGAAAGTATTTAGCCTGCCACTCAAGCCCAGCCAGCTTGGATAAATTACCTGTTCAGAATGGGGTGTAGAAATAATTCAGTCATCGCTGAGCGACTTAACCCAGGAAACCTGTGTGATCAAATGGTTCAAAGAAGCAAACGAAATATGGGCATTCGTGGCATATTTTGGTGAGGAATTAGCTGGAAAGGTCGCTAATGTGGCATCACCTACGAGAAAAACATTGAAATCACGAGAGAGATTTTCGTAGCCGGCAGTGGTTTTGCAGAAACACATGTCCGTTGCATAGCCGGTTAACAAAATATGGCGGATGCCTTGTTTTTTTAAGAACCGCTTCAAAGGTTCATATCCTTCCCGGTCAAAGATCAGTACGTCGTTATGCTGAACTGTAATGTCATTGGTGATGGGAACAGGCACATTCCAGAATCCTGTTCCATTAAAATGATCACCCGCGCTGAGTCCTGAGAATTGTTTAAAATAGTCAATGACAGGAAATTCTTTGGAGAGAGAAAGTTGGGTTGGAAGTGGCTTACCTTGATAAGTGAGTTTTTTCAATTGTTTAGTGAGCGATTGACGCGCCTGCTCACGTTCGGCTTTCGAAGGATTGTAATCAAAGGTTCGATATAATCTTTTTCTGATTGGGTCAACTTCACCAATCAAACTGTACATCACGAGGGAGTTGTTTTTTCTCATTCGTTTGAGAAACGGATCAATTACTTCACGCGTATGCCGTCCTGCTAGCTGATTTTTTTCTGGTGTGCAAAAATCAGCGGCCCCTGCCGGTTCTGGAGTTTTCCAGCCTTGCCCATCATCAATACCCCAGGGATGGACCATGATCACAGCTGTCTTATCAGCACGGATTTTGTTGGGTAATTCAATAATCCCCCGCGCGTTATAAGAATATCGCCAGGTCCTTACACTCAAGTCTGCACCAACGTCATCGACCAGAATGGGGGCTTCATAACGCCGAAGTTCTTCGATGGGCTGAATAAATTCAGGATAATCAGCCAGTAGTGGGGTTGGATGATTCAACCGTTTCAATGTGTTTTGATAAATTCGCGAGTTTTCAGCCGAAAAACTGAGATGGCAAACAGCAGTTATAGACAGAAAAAGTGTCGAATTACAAATTATGAATCTGAAACCGTTCATCTTTCGTGTGCCTCCTTTGTAGTTGACGATGAGACCTTATAAAGCACTGGTTTATCAACGTTGTTTTTTTGATACCCGTTTAGCGATGTCGCTTAAACCAACAATTTCAGCGCGGTCACCTGCCTGATTAACCAGATTGCAAATTAATTTGACCGTTTCAAATTGAGGGTCTTCGACATACATGATGGAAGGGTGGCACAGAAAATCAAAAACCCCACCCTGCTCGATTGCCTGTTGAATACAAAGTTCGACAGACTTAAGGAAGTACTTCAGCTTCCACTGACTGGTACGAAAGGCGCCGACATCACTGATGGGGCTCATTGGTATTTCAATCAAGCCTGTTGGATAGATATAAGGTTGAGCTGCCTGCTGCGCTTTTAATATAGACTGGTAGATTTCTTGACCTGGCTTTTCACCAACAGGACTCGTTTTGTGCTTGGGATACTTGGAACTTACCCAGTGAAATCCTTCCGCCAGTAGCATTTTTTGCAGGTCTTCCCGTTGATCCAGAGCAGTATTGGATCCACCCGGCGTTCTGAAACCATCGGCTGCAATTTCCAGGCGTTGCTGCATCGCTTCGGTTGTCAGACGAATATTTTGTCGAATCACCTGTTCGGCTGTTTTGCCGCCCAGTAGCCAAGGAGAACGTTGAAAGCGAAATTGTGTTTTTTGCGGTTCAGTTGCCCAGACATTGACATGGTCATAAGTGTGATTGCCGATGGGATGCCCTGTTTCAGAAATCTTTTTAAGCCAGCCAGCGTCTTTTTGTTCTAATACGCGTCCGACACAAAAAAAATGAATGATTCCACCTGAAGCTTTTGCTGTTTCGGCCGCCTTTAAAGAGTAGTCCTTCGTTGCTTGATTTAAATTCCCTTTTTGATAATCCCATTCGAGCATCTCTCTACGTGGATATTGACGGCTCATTTCCAGATCAAATGTGATCGCAATTTGCGCTTTTGGCCGCGTGGTTGTATCTTCAGATCGGGTGATTTTTGTCTGCAGACCCAAAGTGGAAGCCGCTAAAAGAGACATGAATGAACGACGCGAAAGAGGAGTCTTGGTTTCTAGCATGAATATATTTCTTCAAATTAGTCGTTGATTTCAGAGGAGCGAACCATTCTGTAAATTGCTCGCAAATCTGATTATATAAGAGCGTGTCGATGTTTCACCTGAATTCTGCTCTTCCAATGAACAGAAGCAGGAAGAGCCTTGTTATCCCCTATAAAACAAGGCATTTATCGCGATTAATTGATTGATGTTACTTCAGAAAAAAACAAGGTTGTATATTGCTTTGTTCACTCGGGGGTGGTAAACTGATCTTTGTTGTTTTGGAGTGGTGTGACCACGATTCCATATCTGCCTGGGGGCAGCCGCGTAGCGACCGCTGTAGGTGTCGCTGAGTTTTTTATCGCGTTGTTTCTTTCCCAAATCATGTGATGATTGGAACCTTTTGGCTCCAATGGAAACGGCTTGTTTTTTCTCATTGAAACCGATCTGCGTAAAAGGTACGCGCTTTGAGTTCAGGGGGAGAAGCAGGATGCGATGAAAATTCTGGTAAGGTTTGATCTCATGACGGAATCAACCAAATTCACCGAGTCTGATAAATTTGCTTTTGAGCTTGTGCAAAATCTGGTGCGATCACCGGGGGCGTTTCCTCAAACAGGGAAATTCAGTAGTAAAATTTGGGCACAGCTTTTTGGAATGACAGAGAAAAACTTCAAAGAACTCTTGAAAGAATCAGGAATCCCATATTTTAAATTTGGGAGTAATGTCATCGTGGATGCAAATGATTTTTGGGCAAGTCAAAAACAGAAGGACGCATGAAATCGCATCTGCTTTCTTTACGATTCCAGTTGCCTTCACTACGACTTTAAGAGTTCAGCGATCTATGCATATAGAATTGATCTATATCTATGTTTGGTAGACTTTGATGACGAAGCGGGTGGTGACGATTGTATAGGGTTCAGTGAATCAGACCTGCTGGAGATGAACTCTTTTCTTAGCCAACTGAGTGGATATTCGGTATTTATAATACAGGGAAAAACCTCGTAATGCCGATTATGATATTTGATTCACATATAAATAATTGAAAATACCACTATCAGGAATTTGTGAGTATCTATCCCTTCGTTTTGTGAGATTGAAGAACGAGACTGCAAATAACTCCTCAGAACCCCCGGGCGTGTCTATGAAAGTGCTTGTTGTCGATGATATTGGATATTCTTGTCACTATTATGCGCGGTTGGTAGAGAAGATTGGTTTCACTGCGGCGACTGCCTCGTCCGGATTTGAAGCCCTGCAGATACTGCAAATGGATAATGAGGTCCATGTTGTCCTGACAGATCTCGTAATGAGCGGGATGGATGGGGTCGACCTGTTTCAAAAGGCTCAACTTGTCGAACGCTATTCGGATAGTGGGACTGTTCCTCCTCCTCAATTTATTTTAATGACGGCAGTCAGGCCAGAAAAAAATTCTCAAGATCGAAATGTACAACGGATAAAACTTGCGAGCGAATTAGGTTTTTCCAAAATCATGTTTAAGCCTCTCGATCAAAAGGAATTGAAACAGGAACTGGATGACATGTCGCTCAATGTGATTCATGCTTCTGATAGTGAAGTCTCTCTGGATCTATATTCTCCGACACAAAAAGTCAGAGAGTCAGTAAGAGAAATTGTCAAAGCCGATAACAAACAAGCGGCGTCAGAGTTCCTCGAAATTCTTCTGGAAGAGATTGCCAACTTAAAGAATTACTTAAAAACATCGTGATCCTGATTCGCCAGACACCCGATCCCCGGCTAGAATCCTTACAGATGTCATGGAAAATCAATTACGGTCGGAATGGATCGTTTCCAGTGATTATGAATTTGTAAGTGAGCACAATGGCAAAATGTGACCAGGGATATCTGTGTGTGGTCTGCGGCCTTGAAGTAGAGAATATCGAGGACAGCGGCCTCTACCTGCGATACATCATTGGTGAAGTGCGCGAGGATGAATTGCAAGCACAACCCGAGCACCATATCAGGTGCAATCCTGTCCTGGCTCAGTTTATCGTTGATGATAACTTCGAGCCAATGCTTGTAGAAGGGCCGTTTGATAAACGCGAGCTTGATTCATCTGAAGCCCTACTGCGAGAAAAACTGGTCAGCAGCGGTTGGAGAAGACTGCTTGAAGTAAAAAGCAAACAGCTTCCGATCAGTGAATTCCCATTAAATAAACAATAAATCTAATTTCGTTTTCTCTCTGAAGCTTCCTGATTTCTGCCTGATCAGGATCACCACATCTACTGATTTTTCAACACCTGTCGTTCTGAGTAACGCCAGGTGTTTTTTTACGTAATTTTATATTGAGCCACTCACGCCATTCGCGAGGATTAGTAGCGACAGACATCAATCACTTCTTCTTCTAATTACATTGAGACCAAAATGCCTGAAACCGTTCGAAAAGGATTATTCATTCCAGCATGGGTTATTGCTTGTATTTTCTCTCCCATCATAGCGGGTGGAGTGGGAGCCATTACCTGGACAGCGAAGACACTGGTGGAACATGGTCATCAACTCATCGAAATTGATGAAAAGCTGGATGCCAATAAAGAGCTACTCATTGAAATGGTTAACTCGCATGAAAGACGAATCAGCCGTTTAGAAGACAGAGTATTCGGGGAAAATTGATGAATGAGTTTAAAACAGCAGACCTGCCTCAAAAACTAATCGAGCTCATGGAAGGTCCGGAGCCGCCGGATTACTTCATTTCGAACGGGTGTAATTTCTCACCTGATCAGTGGGGCGGCGTGGATATCAGGCCTGCTTGCCACTGGCATGACTTCGCATACCAGCGGGGAGGCTGCAAAAAAGATAGAGCCTTGGCCGACGCGTCGTTCTATCGAAATTTGAGGCGCTGTGATCTGGGGAAATTCATGGCGAATGTTTACTACCGTCGTGTGCGGCTATTTGGGGTCGCGGCGTTTAACTGGGCAGAGGGGAAAGTGCCACTCAATCCTTGGCACTATGTGTTGTTATTTTTTGACAGGTATATCAAATGGTAAAAACAATCACAATTCTTTTTGTACTGCTGATAACGTCCGTTGTGCAGGCTCAGGCGTTGGCAGTTCGAACGACTGAAACGGAATGCACGCCAATTGGGTGTCGTCAACTCATTGGAATCGGAGCTTGTGCTTATATCGGTAACATCAAAGACCGATCTGTTTACATCACCGCAGCTCATAATTTGAATAATGCCAAGACAGTTCATATTGGCTATGGCGGTAAATGGTGGGGTGCTCGGGTTGTTCACAAGGAATACCAGGGAAGCATTGATTATGCGATTGTCGAAACCGCGAACATCAATGGACCAAAGTGTTTCAGTCTTGCAGAGAGGCAGCCAACTCATGGGGTAGAGGCCGTTGCCTACGGTTATTCAAACGGCATCTATAACCTGCGTTCCCTGCGGGCAAAGATCCAAGTTAACAGAGGTGGCCGCTACTTCTCAAAGGTGGTCGCCAAGGGAGATTCAGGTGGTCCGATCCTCGTGAATGGGCAAGTCGTTGGTATTATCAAGGGGCACGATACCCAGAACACCATCTACACAGATAGCGTTCTGATCCGGCGTAAAGTGGTGAGTATTTACGGAAGGTTACCCTGCTGCAACTGCCCCCCATCAGTGAATCCAGGGCCTTTTCCTGTGCTGCCGATCCCTGATAACGGTGATCAAATCGCAGTGTTGGAAGTGGAAATCGGCAAACTGAAAGCCGAGATCGACAAGCTGAATAAAACACAAATCCCGGTCTGGATTATTGGTGCGGACGGGGAGCCAGTTGCAAAACAAGCCTACCCGCTTGGTGATCCCATCAAGCTTCGTTTTAAGGCCGTTAAACAAAGTGAGGCTAAGTAATGCCGGACGGCGGAATTTTAGATGTTGAAGTCCCTATACAGGACGAAGGAGAACAGGAGATGGCTGTGGATTTATCTGACAATGTAGCCAACCACATGTTGACGCAACTCATGCAAACGGGAACCGTTGCTCAAAACAACTTCGTGACCGTTCAAAAGGTCGTTGACTACGATTACCTGGAAAACAAACGCATGGTGACGCTGGATGAAGCCGTTGGTATTCGCGAAGTGCAGTCCAAGGTTAATCCTGGTGGTCCAGCAGCAGCGTAATGGTTGACCCACTGGAAGAACTGATCAGGCAATCAAACGAGTTTCACAACAGCCTGATCGAACATAACAACGAGCTTGACCGGGCGTTTCAGAACGGAACGTTCGGCGAGCTTGTTCAATCTTGGGGGAGCGACGATGACAGCGGAACTGAACTGGAAGGAGAGGATAGCGAAACACTTTTGGAGCGTGAAAGTGGGGGAGCGAGCGGAGAACCTGAGGCAGGCAGCGAGACGGTTTGACAACGTGGATTCGCTGATAATGGCAACTCGGGAGAAACTACTTGGAAAGGAAGTCACAGAAAATAATCGTCCAGAGGGCGAAGATATGCACATCGGGGATGATAACAGCGTGATTCACCAGTATTTGCAACCAGCGAAGACCGGCAGCGCGTTAGGCACAATCGCAAAGTTTGGCATTGCTGCAGGGCTGTTGAGCACGGGTATCGGTGCACCAGTGGCAGGATGGTTAATTGCGGACGCATTGAAAAACAAACCAGCACCAGTAACACCGGCAGATCCGCCAATCGATACCGATACTCAATATGAGATAGGGCTTGAGAAATGAGGCTGTCTTTCGGTTCTGATTGAGCATTGGTGCCTGGATGCACCCCAAGACAAACGTTGAATTCTTTTTAGAATGATCCATGAATGTTGTTTTGAAACAAACGGTCGAGAACTAAAAGGAACACAAAATGCCTCATTTTATCGTTTATCTAGCACAAGAAAAAAATCAACGACCTGTCAAACGCCTTGATCGAGAAGCACAGACGCATGTGCTGGCGGCGAAACTGGTGGAAGCTGAATTTCCTGATCTGGTCGTCAGTTCTGTGCTGGTGAAACATGAGCCGATCTCTTCTTGTGCCCGTTGCGGCACACCTATTTTTAAAGGCGATTATCACAAAGATCAAATTCGACAACGCTACGGGGCGAACCGTTGTCTGGATTGTATGTAAACGAATTCGGACTGAAAAATGAAATTAAAAGATCGCATTAAAAGCTTCAGACGCATCAAAGCTTCGCTTCTCAAGCGGAATACGAAGAACTGGCGAATTCATTCTGAACCTCAGCATGCTGCCTTACGCGCCATTCTGAAAGAGGTGGGGTTCGCTTCCGCTTGCCTGGTCCGAGAATGTAATAATGGAACCTACGAATTGATCGACGGCCATTTGCGGGCGGAGATCGCGGAAGAGGAAAAAGTACCCTGTTTGATCTTAGATGTGACAAAATCAGAAGCGAACAAACTTCTGGCGACTTTCGATTCTGTGACATCAATGGCAAATACCGATCAAGATGCACTGGATCGCCTGATCAATTCGATTCCGGCTGTATCCGAAGACCTCCAGGAACTACTGAATCAACTATCGAGTAACATGTCCGGATTGCTGGATGAGAGTAACGGAGAAGACGAATCGCATCTTTTGAGGGACTCTTTTAGCGTGCTGATAGATTGCCAGTCAGAATCCGAACAGGTTGCGCTGCTGAACCGCTTTAAAAAAGAGGGTCTACAATGTCGCGCGTGGATCTCGTAAAAGAATCGCGAGTGATCCGCAGTCCACGGGTCATTCAGCTGGAAGGAATGTTCGGCCTTTCTGCTGAAACGAAAAGTCGAGTGGAGTGGGCGGTCGAGCTTCCTCTGGAACAGCATGACTGGAATATCGGATTGATTGTAGGCCCTTCCGGGTGTGGCAAGACGACCATTGCCAGAGAATTGTTTAAAAATGAATTTGTTGATCACTTCAACTGGTATCAAAGGAAAAGCATTGTCGACGCTTTTCCCAAAGAGATGGGAATCAAAGAGATCACCGCCCTGCTCTCTTCAGTTGGATTCTCCTCTCCACCAAGTTGGTTAAGACCCTATCATGTACTATCCAACGGCGAGCAGTTCAGGGTTACGCTTGCCAGGGCTTTGGCAGAACAGCCTGAATTATCCGTGATTGATGAATTTACGTCAGTAGTGGATCGGAGTGTGGCCAAAATTGGCAGCTGTGCTGTGGCAAAAACTATCCGCAAACGACAACAGAGATTTGTCGCAGTTGCCTGTCATTATGATATCATTGACTGGCTTGATCCCGACTGGATTTATCAGCCTGCGAGTGACGAATTTCAATGGAGGTGCGAAAGGCAACGGCGGCCCTCGATCTCACTTGAAATCATTAACGTGCATCGAAGTGCGTGGGAACTTTTCCGCAAATATCACTATTTAGATTCAACGATTCAACAGTCAGCGAACTGTTTTCTAGCGCTGGTTGAAGGACAGCCCGCTGCCTTCACGGCGGTCATTCATTTTCCGCATAAAACGTCCCCTTCGTTCAGAGAACATCGGACGGTCTGCCTTCCGGATTTTCAAGGAGCGGGGATCGGGAATGCGTTGAGTGAATATGTGGCTTCTCTCTATTGTTGCAAAAAAGCGTATACCAGTATCACGGGACATCCCGCAATGATTCGTCATCGGGCGAAATCAAAACTCTGGAAAATGATCCGTGCGCCATCAACAGTGCATCGACAAGTGGGTTTCGAACAAAAGCGCATGCGTCAAATATCATCCAGCTCCGGTCGAGTAACCGCCAGTTTTTTCTATGTTGGTCCAAGGCGAAGGAACGAGGCAAGACGCTTTGGCTTGCTCTAAGCTCTATGCAGGCTTGCTCACGAATACTCACCAGGCAGCACATCGTTTCCAGGCTGTATGGCTTTGAAAGGCTTCAGCGGCGGAAACACCAGATTGTGTGCCCCGGGCAGAGCACTGTTGAAGCATCAAGTCTCGTAAAGGGGAAAAACTGGTGTCTTTGCCACGTTGCAGTTGGCTCTGATGGCAGTCGAGCATCGCCAGTTTCGTGTCGACGTACTCGCTCACATCAATGTAGAAGTGAGGTTCAAATTGTGTCATGTTGACAGTGTCCATCCACCAGAGCACCGGTGGTTGTTTCAATGCCGGTGTTTGTGTCTGGTTACCTGCAGAGGCACTAAACCAGGTTGCTGCTTCTGTGATGACTGAGGAGGCACGGTGATCAGCGTGATAGTCTGATTGTGAATGAGCTAGTACGAGAGTTGGAGAAAATTGTCGAATGATTTCCGTCAACTGCCGCCTCCGTTCGAGACTGTCAAACAGGGCGCCGTCTGGATTATCACCAAAAAAGAGATCTGCGCCCAATAACTTTGCCGCCGAATGCATTTCCTGCTGTCGGACTTCAGCTAGATTTTGAATGGGAGGCTCCGGCTGCCCTTTATCTCCCTGGCAAAGCACACAAATTCCAACAGCTGCTCCCTCCTGGTGAGCCCGTGCTAAAGTCCCCGCGCACAATAATTCTGCGTCATCAGGATGAGCGACGACTGCCAGAAGACGTTCTTGTTCGAAGTTTAGTTTCATTATTTGAAAGAACTTAATTATAAATGAAGTAAGTTTGAACTAGCGAAGTCGAATGTCTGGAAGTTCGGCTACATAATCAGCAACTGTCAGCGAGACATTAGAGTGTGTTCTTAACAGCGAGGCGGGACAGGCACTGGTGACAGGACCATGCAGGACTCTTCGAACGACGGAACTCTGCCAGAGTCGATTACAGTAAAAATGCTGTTCTCGCGCTTCCAGAATTTCTTTCATACCAATCGTAACAGCGCGCCAGGGAATAATCGAGATTTCGCCACCAACCGTGACAGAGTTGATGGTTCTGGTTTCTCGGGTTAAGTCCAGGTTGCGAGTCGGGAGCGCTGCGAATTCTTCAGCGGAAATATTCTGCCCTGATTCTGGAGGCTCATTAAAAGCAATGTGGCCATTAATACCAATTCCTCCAAAGCAGGCATCAACACCGCCCCGTCGATCAATCAACTGTTGGATGATGTTGACATTCTTGGGATCAGGACAGATCCGGTTTTCCGGTAAGGGCGCTAATTCCGGATTTAATAAATCATAAAACTTGCGGTTCATGTATCCACGAAAGCTGAGTGGATGGGAAATATCGACCCATTGATCATCGTCTGTCAGGTATTCGTCCATATTGATCAGCATGACGTCTCGAATCGAGTATTGTTTTTCGTTCAGCATTTCGGCCAGAATAGGATATTGGTCAACAGGGCCGACTGGGACAATCAATGTTGCAGGATGCCCCTTTTGTTTTGCCTCTTCGATTACCTTCAACATTGCTGTTGCCATGTGTTGAGCGACATCCGGCATATCTTTAACAACGGTTAGATTGACGGCTGTATCTTTCGCTAATTTCTCGCGGGTGATTTTCAGATAATCGGGAAATTGAGTTGGCATGGTGTTGAGAGTACTTCTACTTTGAGGCATGATTTAATGCTTACGGATTTCAATCATCATTGAAAATTCGTATTCTAGCATAATACAAAATGTCAACATGGTATATTGAAAACAGATGAATTTATAAGACAGGTATTGAACTTTTTAAGGCTCTCTACTGGGTTCGTCTTCACGATCAATGCCGCCGTTTTTTTAAGTCAAGTTATCCTGACTAAAGGAAGTCGTAATGAAATTGTTTCTAGATAGTGCCATTACCGATGAGATTAAACATAGCTTAGAATATTGGGATTTGGATGGACTTACTACAAATCCCAAACATGTCAAAAATTCAGGAAAGCCTTTTTTGAAAGTGATTGAAGAAATTGCTGAGTTGTTTGCTGGTACGGAAAAACCGGTCAGTGTAGAGGTTGATCCGCATATCACTGATTGGGAACAGATCGTGGAACAGGGCCTATTGCTTTCGAAAATGTCTCCCAATTTTGTCATTAAAGTCGGCGCCAGTGAAAATGGGTTTAAAGCAATTCGTGAACTGACCAAACGGGGAATTAGAACGAATGCAACATTAATTTTTTCCGTTGCACAAGCCTGGCATGCAGCCCGCGCTGGTGCGTCTTTTATCAGCCCGTTCATTGGATGGAAAGAAACTTACGGCGATTCGACAACAACGTTTATTCTTGAAGTTGCCGAGATGCTGGAGCGACATGAATATAATTCAGAAATTATTGCAGCTGCGATTCGCAATGGTCGGCAAATGGCAGATGCAGCACTTGCTGGTGCACATTGTGTGACCGCTGGACTCACCGTTTATCAGGAGAGTATGCAGAACCCGTACACGGTTCATGGCGAAAAAGTCTTCCAGAATGCATGGGATGAAACGCCCAAAGATTAACGGTTGTGATGGATGATTTATTATCGTTTCGACCGTTCTTCACATATTAATAAAATCAGGATTCAGTATGTTGACCATTTGCGAAAAAAAGAACAGATCCATGCTAAGCTTTTCTCGATCGTGTTTCTTAGCAACATTTTTCTGCATGACGTTGTTCTACAACGCTGAAGTGGAGGCGGCTGCATCGACAAAGCCGAATGTGATCATCATCTTTACAGATGATCAAGGCTCGGTTGACCTGAATTGTTACGGTGCGAAAGACCTGATCACTCCTCATATGGATTCAATTGCCAAACGGGGAATTCGATTTACCCAGTTCTATGCAGCTGCACCAGTCTGTTCTCCTTCGCGTGCAGGTTTATTGACAGGACGTATCCCTCGTCGCGCAGGAGTGCCGGGAAATGTTTCTTCAAAACATGGAAAAGAAGGAATGCCAGCTGAACAGGTTACGATTGCCGAAATGATGAGGCAGGCAGGATATCAAACGGCGCATGTGGGAAAATGGCACTTGGGTTATACTCCCGAAACCATGCCAAACGGACAAGGTTTTGATACCTCGTTTGGGCATATGGGCGGCTGTATCGATAATTACTCACACTTTTTTTACTGGAATGGTCCCAATCGACATGATCTCTGGGAGAATGGAAAAGAGATCTGGCGCGATGGAAAGTTTTTCCCTGATTTGATGGTGCAGCAGTGCCAGGATTATATCAAAGCATCTCGAGATAAACCGTTTTTTCTCTATTGGGCGATTAACGTGCCGCATTACCCCTTACAGGGAACCGATCAATGGCGCAAGCAGTATGCTCACCTTCTGTCTCCCCGAAATAAGTATGCAGCATTTGTTTCTACAATGGATGAATGTATTGGTGCGGTCTTAAAAACGCTGGATGAATGTCAGCTTCGCGAAAATACGATTGTGATATTTCAATCTGATCATGGGCATTCTCAGGAAGAGAGAACTTTTGGTGGAGGAGGTAGTGCAGGACCGTTTCGTGGGGCAAAATTCAGCTTGTTCGAAGGCGGGATCCGTGTTCCCGCAATGATCTCGTGGCCTGGAACGATTGCCGAGGGAGAAGAACGACATCAATTGGCGACCGGCTGTGATTGGTTACCAACGATTGCTGAATTGACGGGTGCCACCCTGCCCCAACATAAGCTGGACGGAAAAAGTCTGAAAACCATCATTGATTCGAAGCAGGCGGAAAGCCCGCATGCCGATTTCTATTGGCAGATCGGTAAAAGCTGGGCTATTCGCGAGGGAAATTGGAAATTGTTGGGAAACCCGCGTGATACAAGTCAGCAGGGCAAGCTGACAAAAGCGGATCAACTATTTCTGGTTGACCTTTCCAAAGATTTGGGCGAAAAACATAATCTTGCTGCTGAAAATCTGGAGAAAGTGAAACATCTGAAAGAGATATATAACCGTTATCAGAAATCACTTTCAGATTAAGCCTGAATGGAAATGAGATTGTCAGAATGAATCAGCCAGACCCAAAACCATCGCGAACAAAAGTGCGATCTTCAAGCTGGACGATCGCGATCACGGTTTTCCTGGTAATCTATCTTGTTTTGCAATGGCAACAGGGGCAGAAGGCAAATCATCAGGTTGAATTGAGTTCGAAGCAGAAATCGGGCTCCTATTCAAGAGAGTTGACTGACCAAAAAACGCTCCTTCCTTTAAAACAGGTTGATCAACAAGCACCGGCTAAGCCAAACCAGAATGCCCATCAGACAACCCAACTGAATCAGCCAATTGCCAACGATGCATCAACCACGACACAAACGGCAACTTCCTCGCCCGTTAAAATTAAGCAGATCCCTGCGAACTCAAACAGACCGCCGCCGGTAGAAGTATCCAAGCGCACTGGCAAGTCGCTGCCCGAGTTAGGGAAGCTTCGTGATTTAGGCGGTCAAGTCTGGGAGTCAACCGCTGGCTTAAAATATGGTCGCGGCAGTCAGGAAAAACATCGCTTACTTCATATAATGAGACACGCAGAAGATCAGCCCGATCGCCCAGGTAAGCATGGCGTTTTTGCTGGAAACGGAGAGAGAAAAAAAGTCCTGGCGTTGATTGACGAGGCTTATCTTCAAGCGCTCAAGGGAGGCAAAAACGTCCAGAAAAAAACGCAAGGAAAACGCGTCGTTTACACTGTAGATATGAGACGCCAGGTTGGGTTTGTTGGAGGGCAGGTGGGAAAGAAGCAGGGGAATCCAGCCGCTTATAAAATACGATTGGTTCTGGAAGGGGCCAATGTCATAACCGCGTTTCCGTTGTAAGTTTACCCTGGCAGGATTTGATCTTATGTTTTATGTGGGGATTTGTCCTTTTTGTGAACAGGGAAGCCTCGGAGTTCGCATCTGCAATCAGGCAAAGGACGCTGTAATTCTCTGCGATGAATGTGACGCCATGTGGCTATCGCCTGAAATAAATGCCCCGCCTGCGTTCCCGGAACAGCCGGCTCTCCCCTGCCCTTATTGCCGGGGAAATTTGACAGATGCGCCCGCACATTGGGCCTGCTTCGGAGAGATTTTTCAGAAAGGTTGGATTTCAGCAGTCAGAGGAGAGCTGCCGGAAGAACGCTAATCGAAGTACCAGTTTAAAAAACAATCTCTAAGGTATGTTTCTCTTTGAGAATTTTTGATTGAAGCTTGATCGTATCGCGTGTGGCTGGAATCTTTGAGCCAGGGACCTTAACGATCAATTGTGAGACTCGATTCTTGACTGGTAAGTAATCTTTTTTGGAAACCGGTCTTACTTCACCATTGGCGTTCGAAGTAAAAGTAGAGTTAGGCCATCTGACATCCCAGGGGATTGCCTGCCGGTGATCGTCGGTTCCGACGACTAGTCCTGAAAGGTCTGAAGCGCGGTATCGGGTTGACTTATAGGTGTAAGGCAGCTTGACCTGAATAATAATCAGGTAGTCTTCGTTCAGATCCGGATCTTTGGGGACAGTCCATGCTGTGAAACTTCCAACGGTAACGGCATTCCCCATCGGTTTGAACTTAAATTCTCCTCCTCCGTTCCCTTTTCCGTCACCGTCTGTCTCTCCGTCACCTTTGCCAAGGTGTGCAGAGACATCAGCTTCAATTTCTTTCAGGGTCGATTCATTCTCACCGGTCATGGTTTTGATCGGTTGCAAAATATTAAATTCTGTTGTTTTGCCGCCGGCCTCTTCTTCAATGCGAGTGTCTAAGGGACCATTCAAGGCAAAACTGTCTTCATCATCGAGACTGGCCAGTGTTGAGAAATCATCATTTCCCTGAATCCCACCTACAATGACAATGGCCATGACCGTCAAGATTGTGGAGTGAAACAGGAATGAAACCAGGTAACCCGTCGCCGTGAAGCTGGCCAGCCAAAGCAGAATTTTTTCTTTGGGTGTAAGGGTTGGTTCCTCGACTTCGTTAGAATCCATATCCGGCTGTGTGGAAAAATCTCGCTCCCGGAATGGGGGCGCCGGAGGTAATTCCGAAACGATTTGAACAGCGGACTTGGATTGATTCGACATAGAAATCGTCGCCGATAGGGTAGAACCGGTCTGCAGCGTGTGAGAGACAGCTTTTTCAGGCAGTTCTGTATTCTTCAAATTCATGAGGCACAATCCAGCATTCAACGATATAACGCGGTAATGAGGATGGCCCAACAGGTCTTCTTTATATAACTACATACGTTCGATTATATACTGAATCTACAAGAATTGAATTCTTTTTTCGTAAGAACAATTAGATCATCAGCAATGGTGGCATTGGAAAGCGAAGCCGATGAGTGGTGTACAGAAAACCTAATGATGTGAGAGTGGCCTCCTGGAGAATTGTAAATAAAAGGGAATTTAGATCGGTCCGGTCTAAACCAGAATTCGGTGAAGTTCCTGAACAGTCGTAACTCCCTGTATTACCTTGGCTTTACCTGACTCTTCCATCGTGGTCATTCCGAGTTCAGAAGCCAGCCTCAGAATCTCAGATTGCGAAGCACCTCTGAGAATCGCATCCCTTAATTCTCCCCGGATTCCCAGCGTTTCAAAAATACCGGTCCGACCAAGGTAACCAGTTTGAAAACAATGTTCGCAACCTGTTCCCTGTGCAATTTTAGACTCTGATAATTGATCTGGACTAATTCCCAGATATTCACACGCACCAGCATCTAGCTGATGAGGCGTGCGGCATTTTTCACAGATACATCTCACCAACCGTTGAGAAATAATTCCCTGCAGACTGTCTGTGATGAACATAGATGGAATGCCAAATTCCCTAAAGACATCGATGGCTGCGACGGCATCATTCGAGTGCAGCGTTGAAAGCACACGGATACCAGTAAGACCTGCTCTGACAGCAATGTGTGCGGTTTCTGAATCACGGATTTCCCCCACCATAATCACATTTGGATCCTGTCGTAAAACTCCTCTCAAAGCCTCTGCAAAGCTAAAACCAATTTTAGGGTCAATTTGGATCTGATTGACTCCCTCAATCCGACGTTCCACCGGGTCTTCGATTGTAGCCAGACTCATTTCAGGCTGGTTGAGATAGTCCAGGCAACTGTAGATCGTAGTACTCTTTCCTGAACCCACCGGACCAACACTCAGAATCATTCCATAGGGAGCATTACAATATTTGGTAATTTCAGAAGTTTGAAGGTCACTCAGTCCCAACTCACCAAACTCTGTGAAACGCTTGTGATCGGGCATCAGCCTCAGAACTAATCGTTCGCCATGAATGGTCGGCCCAGATCCTACGCGAATATCACGACGGTTTTGGAGCGTCTCATTATTGATATGACCATCCTGCGCAAGCCGTCTTTCAGTGATATCCATATTGGCCGCCAGCTTGAGTCGTGAGATAACCGAAGCCGCTGCTTCTTTAGGAAGCTGAATGATATCATGCAGCATTCCATCCACTCTTAAGCGAAGCCGTAACCCATTTTCGAGGGGGTCTAAATGGATATCTGTTGCCTGTAATTGAAACGCTCGTTCCATCAATAAGTCAACAAGCGGGCCTGGGCCTACGACATCAACCAGTTCTCTGAGTTCTGCCTGTAGCGCCTGCTGGCGTCCTTCTTTTTTATTTTCTGTATTTGTTGGCTTGTCTGACATGAAATGACTCTTTCTGTCCTAACAATAGTTCCCAATTTGATTTGAACTGAATTAAGAGATTGATTGATCTTAGATCATTTTGAAAAGACCGATTCCCCCCAGAACGAGGCTGCAAAATAGAACTACCCATCCCATGATTCGCACATTTTTTCTGCGATCTTTCAAGGCAGTTGCTCCCAATAGAATACCTGCTACCGAAAACGAGATCGTAGCGATTAGTGTGATTTTCGGATTCAGTGTAAGCAAGTCGCTGATATAGAGCGTGAAACAGGCGACAGCAGAGAGCAGGGCCACAATCCCCAATAAAATGGGCATCGAGAATGTACGTCGGCGTTCAATTCGCTCTTGTTTCAATGCCTGATTTAAATAGGAGATCGCCTCTTCTTCTGTCGGAACGATACACCATACTTTTTTGAGACCGGAGATGTTAAGGACTTCTTCGACCATGTCGCTGGTATTGAGGATTGCCGTTTTACCGTCCTGCTCATCTACCAGCTTCCAGACTTGAATCACAACGGCTACCAGAGAACTACTGATATATGTTAGTGATGTTAAATCAATGATGACCGATGGATTTTTCTGGTCTTTGAGTTCCAGTAGCAGAGAATCTCCCAGAGTTTCCAGGTCAGTCCATGCAGATTCATTCAGTTCCGGGAGAAGTTGAACCTTGAGATGGTTGTCGACGGTGGTAATGTGATAAGGAACTTCTTGGGTAGCCATAAACCAATCTCCAATTATTCTCGATACACGGGTATCGGAAGGCCCTGCATTTGCTCATTGTTTCAGCATTGAATACTGGCTTGGGATTTATTGCTTTCAATTTACAATCAATCCAGGTTTTACTTTCAAAATACCAATGCAGCCTGATTTTACCTATCTCAATTCGGACCAAAGTACGGGATTTAATAAGTATTTCCAGCGAAAGAAGTTTGCTTCATCCCAAGTTAGGAAATACCAATAATCATCTTTATACAATGGCAGCAAACAAGGGTTCAATTGACCACTTTTTTGGCAGAATGGCCTCAGAAACTCGCTGGGAGTCTATGCGTAATGTAGGAATCAGGGTTGATGTTATGTCAAATTTTCTGGAGGTAGCGATTGTGTCTACCAACCAAGTTACAAAGGTCAAACAGTTAAATACCAAACAGTTAGCTAAAATTCAGTTTGACTATGGTTTTTAAGCGTATTTATAATTAGGGAATGACCGATTTCATAAAATAGGTTGTGTTTGCGCTCAGGTTACCTGTAGTATTTTAGATAACACATCAGTGCAAATTGCTGGATCTGTGAAGGGGCTCTACCGAAAAGCCGGTAGTTTAGAAGAAAGCGATCAAATCTTTGTAACGTGCCTTTTCACGAATCTCACTTCTTCTTCTTATCAGGGAATGAAGTGAATAGATAAATGTTAAAAATTAAAGCATAATAAAATATTAAATAGGTAGTCAGGGAGCGCGGTCCGCGTCTCTCTATCAAATCCAGGAATGCATCAATGACCCGTTTCAGTAAAATCCTGTTAGTGCTAGTGCTTTTTACTAGCCTTGCCTTTATGGGATTTGCCGCAGTCAGTTCTGTCGGAGGCCCTAACTGGGAAAAAGAAAAGGACTCGATGACGGATTATTTGTTTGAGTTTCAGCCAGGAGAGAATCCAACATGGTCCGTTAAGACAAGAAGAGGTGGTGAGCAGATTTCATCATCCCCTGTTTTAGCCAAAGTGATCGTAGCAGCTCAAAAGGATAAAATTCAAAAGCAGAATGAAAAAATTGATCAGGTCACGAAGTCAATTCCCCCTTTGGAAAATGCGATCAAGAATTGGACTACGATCAACAAAGTTGATCGTGAAGCCATGGATTTAAAAGCAGCCGATCTCAGAGGAAAAATAAGTGCTCTGGAGACTGAAATTGCTCAGCTCGCAAATGAAGGAATCAAGATCAGCCAGCAGACGTTAGAAGTGAATCAACAAGCATCTGAACGCAGAGCCGATGTATTTCGGTTGCAGGATCAGATCGATGAAATACGGAACGAGAAATATCTAACTCAAGAACAGCAAAAAACGCTACGTGATTACATTGCCAGAATCGAAGGCAAAGTACAGCGTCTGCAAAGACAAAAAGAGTCGCTGGAGAAAGCCGTTCAAGGGGCTGGCGATTCCAGTCAGGGAAAAGTAGTTACTCAAAAGTAATCGATTCCAAATTGCCTGTTGAAAGTGGAATCAAAAACAACAATAAACTTGTCATTTCATATTAGTATCAGGAGCGATTAGATGTCGTTTGTCGGCAAAGTACTGGTCGTCGTTCAAGTTGTGCTCAGTGTCTGTTTCATGGGCTTCGCGGGAGCTGTTTATACGGCTCAAAGCAATTGGCGTGCGAAGAGTCAGAAACTTCAGGACAATGTAGCCAATCTGCAAAAAAGCATGAACGAACTAGAATCCGAGTACAGTAATTATAAAGTAGAATCGGATCAGAAAATCAAGGATGCTTTGAGTCGCGAACAAACGGCGAAAGTCGCAAATGATGCTTTGCAGGCACAATTTAAGACAAATCAGAGTCAGTTAGAAACCGTACGTGCTGAAAGAGACTCCGCTGTCGCTCAGGCTGAAACGACTGGTGAAGAAGCAAAGTTTCGTCAACAGGAGTCAGGTCGACAACGAGTTGTAAATAAAACGCTGCATGATACCGTCAATACATTACGCGGAAAGATTAAGAATCTGGAAGATACGGTTTTTACTCAATCGATTCGAGAAAAAAATCTGATCGCCAAGCACAATACAGTTCTGGATGAACTCAAGTACTTAAATAAAATCGTTGCGAATTTGGGTATTGATCCGAAAGACCCTGCCATTGCTGGTATGCAATCACCACCACCCGCCGTGGAAGGTTTGATTATCAATACGAAAAAAGATAAACGGAATGGAACCAAATTTGTTGAAGTTTCATTGGGAAGTGATGATGGACTCAGCAAAGGTCATAAATTGTTCGTTTATCGTTTTGGTACAAAAGAGAATGGGAATCGTCCCAAATATCTCGGTAAGATTGAACTTGTTTATGTAGATCCTGATAAAGCCGTCGGGACAGTAATAGACGCTGCCAAGAATGGTGTGATTGAGAAAGGTGACCATGTCAACTCGAAGCTCTAAATCAAAAGGGAAAGCTGCCGCAGGAGAATCGGGTGGCCCGAATGTTTATGTAGGACTACTGTTCGTGTCCTTAACAGCCTTAATTTTTGGGATTGCATTCCTCGTTATGGAATTACGCAGCTACAACTGGGAGCTGGGAGGGTAGTCTGCTCCTTTCATTTGAAAAAAAATAGGCACTGTTTTAAATCAGATACAGTGCTTTTTTTATGGAGAGATCAGTCTAACGGATCTCCTGCGTCTGATGTCAGGTGATCGCTGGACGCCGTTATGATTCCAGTTCGATTTCATAGCCCGCAGCCTTCCAGCCACTGTATCCTCCATCCATTGAGATCACTTGTGTGTATCCCATTTTTTGCAGGTTGTCTGCTGCCAGTGCAGAACGGAAACCGCCACCACAGTAGAGGATCAAGAGGGTTGAAGTATCCGGAATCAGTTGTTCAACATCGCGCTCAATAATCCCTTTACTGATATGCTTCGCTCCCGGTATTCTTCCGGCACTGAATTCGTGAGTTTCTCGCACATCAATCAGCAGGAATTCTTCACCTTTTTCTGTTCGTGCTTTTACGTCATGAATGGTACATTCTAAAACGCGTGATTTTGCGTCATTAACAATATCCAGAAATCGTTGTGAATGATTTTTAGCCATGATTTATCCTTAATAGCACAGGTGTGTTCTACGTATTTGAGTATAGCTTTACGAAACCCAAAAAAACTTATTGAAATATAGTTGATGTCATTAGTATCGTTTTTCCTGACAGGAAGCAAGAAATTCACCTATAATCTGATTCACTTCAGCAGGTGCTTCCATTGGCGCCATATGGCCAATACCGGGTACTTCGGTATAGTTTGAATTTGGTATTTGCGAACTCATGTCTTTCATTACGTCAGGTGGCGTCAATTGGTCTTCACTACCAACAAGACATAATGTCGGAATTTGAAGATCACGGATTTCTTCCATAAAATTATTTCGTTCTGCCATGCCCCGCTGACTGGCGGCGATCCCCTCGCGATCTGTCGATTGAATCATTTCCATCAGCTTTTCAACAATTTCAGGATGTGTTCGTTGAGAAGCTTCACTGATTAAATTCGGAATCATGGATGAAGAAATTGGCTCTGGTCCATGTTTCAGTACAAGATCTACCATTTTCAATCGGTTCTTAATTCCTTCTTCTGTATCAGAACCAGCCCGTGTGTCGCAAAGTATTAATGCATTCAGACGCTGAGGAAAATGCTTCCAGAATTCCCAGGCAATATAGCCCCCCATAGAGAGTCCACAAAAAATGATAGGTTCTTCGAGCCCCAGTTCATTCAAGAGCATGTTTAAGTCTTCGGCATGCTGCTTCATGGTGACTGTTCCCCGCGTCACTTCCGTTGCTCCGAAACCGCGTAAATCCGGAGCGACAACTGTGAACGCATTTTTAAAATATTCAATTTGTGCCTGCCACATCCGATGATTGAGAGGAAACCCATGCACAAAGAGCAGGGGAGGCCCAGAACCCTCTACCAGCACCTTCATGTTGATTCCATTCACCGCCTGTTCAAACAACTCTTGGCCCATGATTATTCCTTCTCATCTTGTGATCGATAAGATCATTCCTGCAATCAGTCACAGTAAGGCAAAGATCCTCGAGTCAAAAATTACTTCGCCTGTTCTAGAGCCCGACTGATCCCTTGTTCTAAAGATTCTGTTGGTTCCGAATCCACATTCCAGACGACTCTGCCATCTGTGCCGATGACCCAGACTTGAGGAATCGTATCTGCCTTAAATGCAATCAGCGATTCAATTGCGCCGTAACCGTTTGGCCACGTGATTCCTGTTTCTTCAAGCCACTGACGAATTTCGGGTAACAGATCTTCTCCATCGGAAGTGAGGCCAATAAAAGCGACATCCTGATCCTTGAATTTTTGATAAGTCTTGACGATATGAGGTGCTTGTTGCCGGCAAGGCCAGCACCAGGTTGCCCAGGCATCGACGACAATCACCTTCCCTTCTAAATCCTGATCCTGTACAGGATCACCATTGACCCAGCCGGCAGCTTGAATCGGGGGGGCAAGCTCTCCCACCTTCAACTGTGCGCGATTACTACTTTCCACTTGTGGAAGCGATTGCAGCCGAAAGCCAAACAAGACGGTAAATAAGATTGCGCCCGCAACGACCAATGCCAGCGCTAGTAGAAAATCTTTTTTCATACTTTGATTGGCCATTTATGTTCTTTCTGGGAAAATCGTTTATTTCAAAAGGAAATATTATATTATAAATGATAGAGTTCGCGATATTTGTTTTGTAACTGGCCAATTAACGGTTCATGGGAGAGAGTTTCTCCTGTTACGACTTCTACTAAACGATTCGCTCTGAATAGTTTGCCTTGTTTGTGGATTTTTTGGTTTAACCATTCTTTAAGGGGAGTAAATTCACCTTTAGCGATCAGTTCGTTGAGATTCCCCAATTCTTTTTCTGCAGCATTGAAAAAGTGAGCAGCGTACATGTTACCCAGGGCATAGGTTGGAAAATAGCCAATTAATCCAGCACTCCAATGAACGTCCTGCAGACAGCCATTGGCCGGGGTGTCAGGCGTGAGCCCAAAATACTCGGAGAACTTCTCATTCCAGGCAGCCTCTAAATCAGCTGGTTTCAGAGCTCCTGAAATCAATGCTTTTTCCAGCTCAAAACGCAGCATGATATGCAGATTATACGTGACTTCATCTGCTTCGACACGAATAAAAGAAGGTCGCACGTCATTGATCGCTCGATAAAATTCTTCTTGATCAACATTGGCCAGTGCTTCAGGAAACAGTGTTTGAGCAGGCTGGTAAAAATGGTCCCAGAATGCGCGACTTCGTCCTACCAGATTTTCCCACATTCGTGATTGCGATTCATGAATCCCCAGTGAAGTGAAGCTACCTACAGGGGTCCCATAATATTCCTGATTCAGCCCTTGTTCATAGATTCCATGTCCGGCTTCATGCAGGGTTCCAAAGAAGGCACCCGGAAAGTGGTGCTCATCGTACCGTGTTGTGAGCCGGCAATCTCCAGGTCCGAATCCGCTACAGAAAGGGTGTGCTGCAATATCCAATCGGCCGGCATTAAAATCAAATCCAATTTGCTTCGCTGCATCCATACTGAATTCACGTTGTTTTTCAACGGGGTACTTTCGCGTCAGGATTGAGATATCAGGTGTGATGCCGGAATCCTTGATCGCAGAAACTAAAGCAACGAGTTCATTCCGCAGAGGCACAAATGCCTGCTCGATCAAGTCAGAAGTCGCCCCTGGTTCATATCCATCAAGCAGGGCATCATAGGCTTGGTTTCCCTCATAACCGATGGCAGCAGCCTCTTCTCGTTTGAGATCGATCATTTGTTCCAGCCATGGCAGAAAATCTTGAAACTGGTTCGTTTTTCTTGCATCTACCCAGGCATGGTGTGAAAGTGTGGCGACTCTTGAAAGTTCTTCGACCAGTCGACGTGGAAGCTTTGTTGCGCGGTCATATTCGTGACGGGCTTCTCTGATATTCGCCTGTTCGATTGAGTCTTCGCCAAAATTGGAGTTGTCTTCCAGTTCCTGGAGCATGTTTCCAATTTCAGGATTTGTAGCCTGCTCGTGAGTGATTCCTGCCATCAATGCAAGTTGATTAGCCCGGTGCTCAGCTCCTGCAGGAGGGAGATAAGTTTGCTCGTCCCATTCCAGAACAGCTGAGCAGGATGACAATAAAGCTGTTTTTTTGAGTCGTGTGACCAGTTTCTCATATGCTTGGGGCGAAGCATGCATCGATCAATTCTTTCTATGGAAAATAGCCTGATTCGAATTGGCTTAAATGAGGTAAGATTTATTTCCTTCGGGAAGTACGACGCTAGCGCAGCCTGACGAGACTGAATTTTAAAAAGCGAATCGATCAGGTCAATGGTTTAGCTATTCTGATCAATTTTACTGAGAAGCATCATCATATCGTCCTCCCATCTGATAGAGGGGTAAAAAACGATAATAAACTTCCAGGCAGAGAGTACTCAGTGTAGTCGAATAAAGGCGCCCTCCATAAGGTCCCCACGGAGGACGGGGGTCCCAGCTTCCAGCATTCGGGCCGTGCATGACTTGTTCTGAAATTAACAACTCTCGGAGGTCTTCATTCCATTCTCGCCAGGGATTGCCACCATATTGATACATGGCCAATGTTCCATAATACCAATAGTACAGATTATATTCTGAACGGCGCGGCGGACGTTCTGAGATAAACTTAATGGCTTCTGTACAGGATGGATTATCTCTTCTGATTCCCAGCATTTGTTTACAAAACAATGATTCGGCAGTCATCGCGGGAGTAGGAGGAGTTGATGGCTCAACCATGCGATAAGTAGCCAAACCATTATTTTTACCAAGGCTTCGTTCTTTTAAAAATTTGACCATCAGTTGCTTTGTGTCCGATGGAATTGGGATCCCGGCAATCTCTGCACTTTTCAGGGCCATCAATTGCCAGCCAAACATGCTCATATCGCTTTTCTGGCCTTTGACATATCGCCAACCACCGTCATAGGGGTTCTGATTTTCCACAATATAAGACACAGCACGAGCGATCGCTTCACGGAGTTTAGGGTTGGACTTGGGGTCATTTTGTAATCCATAGGCTTCGGCAAGCGAGTAAGTTGCCATCGCATGTGAATACATACGGGCATAATGCGTTGCGTCACCGCCAAGGAATCCATTAGGTCTTTGTTGATTGACCATCCATTGGATCGCGCGAGTGAGATTATCTGAGTATTGCCCTTCTTCTTGTGTATAGCCTGCCCCGAGAAAAGCCAGGATTGACAAAGCGGTTAAACCCGCGTCAGCCTGGGCTCCGGCGTTACGTCGGTCTATACCCTGTTCATCGATTCTGACTTTACCTGCCCCATAGCGATCTGCATCCCAGAAACCAGCTTGTTCCTGATGAGTCGCTAACCATTTCAAACTTGCTTCGACTGCTCTCTCAGATTCTTCAGTGCCACCAAATTTTTGGGCAATTTCTTTTCGTTTTGATAAATTTCTTAATCGATACGTTGCGGGGATATTTGCTTTTGTACGATTGGAAACTGCATTAAAATTAGGGCGAGATGCATTCGGCCGTAACCCCTCGCGATTGATTGCCAGAGGAAGACTGCTGCGATCTGCCAGAAGACGTTCAGAATTTGGATTCGCTTTGCCAGCTGGTGTTAGTGGCGCAGAACGTTTAAGTGTTCCCTCTGAGACGGAACGCATGGATCGGGATTTCCTTCTGGTGAATCTTGGCTCAATGGGCGCCACATTCGAGTTATTTGTAGAAGGATTAGTCGCTTCAACACCGGTCGTTTCCAGTTTCAGGTTCGATGGGGCAGGGCCGGTTCGCTTGCGAAGCAGATTATCCGAGGCTTTACGTTCCAACGTAGATTTAGGGTCAGATTGAGCACTCAAGGCAAGAGTTTTTTGTTCGTTACTAAATGTGGGTTGGATACGATCAACGGCTCCAGGACTTGATTGGCGCTCAAGCTTTTGATTCGTTTGCCCGGTGCGTATCATTTTGCTGCGTATATTTGAAGTTGAGGGAACAGAGACTTCCGAACGCGATTCAGCAGTTGTGTCAGTAATTTCAAGTGGTGCTTGGGACTGAATCCGCTTTTGACTCACACTTTGGACATTCACTTTAGATGGAGTGATCGGCAGGTCCGTTTTCGAGACAACGTCCGGCATCGGCATTTCGGAAATCTCCTGAGGTCGATCTTTTTCAGGAGGAGCCATCAAAGGTGAAAATTCCGGCCGGGTCAAATCAATTCGAGATAACTCCTGTTTTTCAGGAGTCGATATCTTTTCCCAAACGGGGGTATTTCCTGTCTGCTTGTTTTTTATGGTTTCAGTACTCTCAGCCAGGATTTGTTTTATTTCAATGTTTTCTTGATCGGGCTGGGTTTTGGCCAATGATTTCGGCGCGTAGTCAGGCCAGAAGGTTACAACTCCCAGTGATAAAGAAAGATGAACGATAATTGAAAAGAGAAGCGCCTTAGATGAGGCATTACTATCTCCCCAGCGCGTAACGAGCATCGACAGCAAATGAATTGAGGCAAAAATGGCGGCTAGGATCAATATGCCCCAAAGGATCTGGTCAAACGAAATATCGCGACCTGCCAGAACTCGTTCGATTAGATTATGAATTCGATCACTCATGTTGTTTATTCGTCTCTCAAACGATTGGCCAAAGAGACAGAACGTATTTTGACTCGGTGGCAAATCTCGAGAATATTCATCACGTTCTGATAAGGGCCGGTTGAATCACCCCGGATCACGACAGACTGACCTGGAAAATTTTGCTTTGCTGTTGCTAATGCAGATTCTAATTCTTCCAGAGATTTCTTTTCTCCATTAACAGTGATTTCTCCATCCTGTTGGACATTCACTATAATGTCGTCAGGCAGGTTGGTCAGTGGCTTTGCATCTGTAACAGTAGGGAGCTTAATATCGTATTGCCGCTCCATTTCTGTAAATTGAGTGCCGACCATAAAAAAAATGATGAGTAGAAAGACAATATCAATCATAGGTGTTAAATCGAGTTTTGGCTCTTCGACAGTACCCGTTTTTAACGGCATGATTCCATTCCTGATAGGGACGTTAGCAGTCTGATTTCTGGTCCGCTCTGCTTTTGGTGAAACACAGATTAGTAATTATACTCTATTCGAAGAGTTGTATCTGGTTCAACATCTGAATCTGGTCTCACCTTGCCTAAATTTCAGTACATTATAACACAATCCCAGGAGCAGCCGGTTGACTTTCATGATTGATTCCACGAGCCTGTCGTAGGCTTACCGGGTTTGTCAGGCATCACTACAGAGATCCAGTTCCCTGTTTCAGTCAAAAGTTCTTTAATATTCAGGCGTTAAGTGAAATGGCATCCAGGATCGTTGAAAGCACTGCTCCAAGCAGCATATCCTGTCCACCCGTGAATTCACTTTCGGAAAGTGAGGCCAGGGGAGTTCTGGAAAAAATATTTTTACTCGTTAATTCTCTGAGTCTCGATGCGCCTTTTGTGGGAGTCATCTGGCTTTGGTGCCTTTCTGCTGTCTACTCGAGCAGGATTGGATTCCACCATTATCTCATTTTATTCAGCGTTACCTGGTTAGCTTATGCGGGGGATCGTTTGCTGGATAGTATTCGAACGCCTGCTAAACCTTGTATGGCACCCCGCCATCTGTTCACATCAATGTATTTTAAACCTTTGATGTGTGCGTGGGGACTGGTTGCTGTTATTTCAATTCTATATCTCGGGCTTAATTTGGGAAGAACTGAAATTGTATGGGGTATGAGCTTATTGGCGTTATTATCAATTTATTATCTGTGTTGTTTTTATTTTCCTAATCTGGCAAGAGGATTGCTTCCCAGGGAAATGCTGGTTGGCATGTTTTTTTCCTCTGCCACACATTTTTTTGTACTCATACAACTTGCTGATTGGAATTACTATTACGTCTGGACTTTTAGTTGTTTTTTTGCTTTATGCAGTTTGAATTGCCTTTTGATTTCTCGTTGTGAATTTTTAACTGATCTGCAGTTAGGTGAGGTGACTTTTTTTACAAGACACCCTGATCGATTACATCGATTTCAGTCTATGCTGATGTGGTTTATTTGCTTACAGGTACTTGCCTGTGGTTGCGCAATGTTCATGCATCGGGTGCCGGTATTTGAACTGTCTCTCTTATCCAGTTCTGGATTGCTACTGGTCCTCGATCGTTGTCTGATCAGCCCACACTTGAAGCCTGTTTTAGCTGATTTGGCATTATTCACACCTTGGATTTTTATGAGCGTGACGACATGAATTTTAATCGAGTCGCGCCTTATTTTGAGCGACTGGAAAAAATCGTCTTCAACAAACAGATGCAACGCTGTAGGACTGCGTTCCTGACACACTTACCACCCGTGAAAAAAATTGTATTAGTGGGTGAGGGGAATGGTCAGTTTTTGCTTGAATTAATCCAACACACTGACTGTGAACAAATCCATTACATCGACTCCAGTCAGACCATGCTGGAATTGGCACGAAAACGCTTGCAGAGATTTTCTGAAGCTGCATCACGACGCGTGACATTTTACCTTTGTGATT
The DNA here is from genome assembly GCF_007744675.1 of Gimesia alba. NCBI lineage: Bacteria > Pseudomonadati > Planctomycetota > Planctomycetia > Planctomycetales > Planctomycetaceae > Gimesia > Gimesia alba. The sequence goes on along the minus strand of NZ_CP036269.1, from coordinate 7,564,798 downwards.
TAACAGTCGAAGAAATGCCTGATCAGAATTATGATTTGGTTGTGACAAATTTCTTTTTGGATGTTTTTGATAAACAGCTACTCAACGAAATGGTCACGAAAATTGCAGAAGCTTGCGAAACGAATGCAGTTTGGCTATATGCAGATTTTCAGATCTCGGGTGGAATCTTTCAGAGGGTCAGAGCATTCACTTTGATTAAGATCATGTATATGTTTTTCAGATTCGTGGCACAGATTCAAACTCTGAGTCTCATTGATCCGTCTGAGATACTTGATCGACATGAGTTTCGATTAATAGAACTGATGGAATTTGACCGCGGTTTGATACGAGCTGAGTTGAGGCAGCGGGATTAATACATTAAATGAGATGCTAAGTTACTCAGATAATCGTTTGAGAAACGAAAAGTCGATCGTACATACTAATAGAAACACAACCTGAAAGAGTGCTGCAAGCCCTTCAATGTGAGTGTCCGTTACTTCGATATCATGATCTTCGAGCTTCCTCATGATCCAGTACATTAGGAATGCAGTAGCTAGAAGTGCCGGTGCTAAATAGCTCATTGAGGCCCATGTTCCCAACAGGAACAAAGGAATCAAAAATAAACTGCCATAACATAATTGTTTCTTGGTCAAAGGGCGCTTGGGGTTGATCCATCTCGCTGTTTCATCGTGTGAGACAGCAAAGCTGATTGAAAAAGGGATAATCCAGGTACCCATAGAAATCGAAATCAGGATCAGAACGCAGGGAGTGAGCAATGACATGGAATCAGAGAGAAGCTGATAAAACAGCGCCATGCGCAATAGCATAAAAACGATTGTTAGAACAAAAATATTTCCTGAAGAAGAAGGTGTTTTTTTTGAGGCTAGGAGTTCTCGACATTGAGGAATTGATTCAGGAACAAAAGTTCGAAGAAACACCAGCTCTATCGAGCCAACTAAGAGAATGGCGATTCCCAAAGGCCAAATGAACTGGACAAGGGCCAGCAGTAAAGTTAAGAGTAGCCCTAAGCTGAAGCCCGCTAATGGTAAAAGTAGGGTACTTCTTTTTTCAATTGCTTCTTTGCGGTCAGCTTGGAGAGGTACAAAAGAAATTCGAAGATACCGCTGTATTGCGACAAAATAAGCGACAATGTAATCGACCCAGTCTGTCACGTTTTGGTCAGATGGCCTGGAGTGGGGGTCGCCTTCCAAAGGACTTGAAGCATTCATGGCCTAATTGTCCTCGACTGATTGTGAATCTCTAAATAAATCTCTTGCATTGAAAGATAATAGTAGCTTGATTTCAACATTCTCTTCAGAATTTTACATTGCGCAAGAACAAGGCCCTCAATAATGAGGGCCTTGAAATGACTTTGACACAATCTTGCTTACTTTGTTGCGTAACGCAAATCCATCAGCATTTGCGTGATTCGAACAGCAGCTTCCTGCAGCTGATACTTTTCGCGCGTTTCGCATCGAGAAATTTTCTCGTGTACCTTGAACCAGCGTTCGAAAAGTTCAGAACTCTTGGTGCGAATGAGCGCCATCGAAACAGGTTGTGCTAAAATAATGCGATGGAGTTCGTGTGCAGTTTCCGAAAAATCACGAATCGCAGCCTGCGTTGATCGTCTAAAAGAAGGTGATTCTGTTGACAACCACTGTTCGGCGATGATGGAAAGCTGCGTACTCTGTGTTTCCAGTGATACAACAAGCTTCGCCAGGTCAATACTGTCAGATGGTTGTTCAATTCGCAGTGCAATTCGGAGTGCGTTAATTGAGTTATCTACTTTATCCAGCAACTGCAGTGCTGCCGGGCTCTCCACCGAGTGGAATAGAGCAGAGAAATCTTTCCAGGACTGTTCAATGTAAGTAAAAGAAGTGATTAAATCACTTGTTGATTCGTTGTGGTTGACTGTATCAATCAGGTTCTCTACTGTTCCGTAAAATTCGTCGGAGGTTGAGATGTAGTTTGCGGGGGGTAAACTGATCAGGAGACGTAGTGTCGCTCTACGATAAAATTCATCAACATCTCGCTTTAGTGATTCGGTCAAATGAGCAATTTCCTGAAGGTTGGCGCCGTCTTGAGGAAGCCAAAGCAGCTCTTGGATCGATCGATCTTGTTGAACCACTCGTTGGATTCCGCGGTTCAAGATTCGGTTGTGATAGGGACGCAAATGTGTGGCAAATGAATTCCAGGAGTCACGGAATGCCAGATACTCGCGTTTGATGGAATCATAACTTTGCCGATCAATAATCAGGTTTGAAACCTGTACCATTCTTTGTTCTACTTGTTGTCCCTCGCGGACCAGTTCATATCTTTTGGGCTCACGAGAGAGTTCAATTTCGATATCTTGCACTAAAATGCTCAGTGCATTCGCAAGGGCTGAGGTTTGTCTTAAGAGTTCTGTTCGTTTCAGTTGAGGGCCAGTTTGTAATAAGTTGCCTAGTTTACGATCTGACTCATTCATACTTGCAATCAAGTTTTTAGAATTTCGATCCAGGCCTCGTACTTGCTCTAACTGAAGTGAGACGACTCTCCACAATTGGTCAATCTCACCATATTCAGCGGCGATCAGATTTAAGTCGCTATTTCGACGAATTCTATCAGCAAGGATTGAAGATCGTGCTCTCACTTTAAGAACGTCAGCCATATACTCTCTAACCCCGGGTACTTGATACATAACTCGGTTAAGGCTAATTGCCAAAGCAGAGCTGTCTGCTGAGAACCTTTCTAGAGTGTCTTTTACCTCGTCAATGTTGACACGAGATGTGTTCAGTTGAGGAGTTGGAGGAAGATCCAAGCCTGAGGGCTTGTATTCCCTGTCGCGTGTTGCCAACTCTGATTTTTCCAACAAACGAAGCAGGTCGTTAACTAATTTGCTGTTGCTGTCGTTGGGGGATTGTGCAGGAGCGCTGATGCTGAAGCAGGTAATTGTTACCCCAAATATCATGAGTGTAATGATACGGCTTGGGGTGAAGGACAAGAAGCCCTTACGTTTTTTTTGATTCCAAGTAGTGTGGCTGGAGCGGGAATACATTCACACAATCCTTTCTCGTGAATTCTACGGCTTGATTAACCAATGTCTTCCATGGCGAACATTCTGTAGATTTTGATAACAGCATGAACACCAAATATTGACTGGTACTTATGGCCCGTTTTGATAGCAGACGCGTATTTGAAGATCTGATTCGCATATTGATGGGGAGCTGCACGACTTTCTTCATCAAGCAGCTACTAGCTGTAAAGCCCCCATCCCAGGCGGCGAAGTTTACAGGTTTTGTGATTTACGTCAAGACCATGCTTCGAAGGGGCTTTCTGTCTGAGCATTAACGGTGTCATCGAAATGAAAATACGAAGTTGCTGGAAACGATTCCGTTACAAATGTTGGACTGGGGTGCCTGTGGGTGTGTTGCGGTTGTGGGGTGAGTTTGACGATTATTTGGCGGTTTGGGAGCATTTAAGTGTAATCATAAAATGGACGGATGATTGTTTGATCCATTGTAAGTTTGGGGTCGTTTTCGGGTATGTTGTCAATGTTACACTCACTACGATGAGTGCCAGTTAGTATTGAGTGACACCAGAGACACTAAATGTCTTAATATATAAGGATATAGAGCAGGATTGAAAATATTGGCCATCGATTGGCACACTGAATGCTATGTATCTGTTTCAGCCACTTACTTATAACAAGATGACATCAATATGACTTTGAATAAGGAAGAATATTGGTGGTCAGCAATAACAGGAGAATTTGTGATGTTAGTTTTAACACGAAAACGGGATGAAGTAATTCAAATTGGTGACAATATCGTGATCAAGATTTTGAAAACGGGAAAAGGAGCCATCAAAATCGGGGTCGATGCTCCTGAGCACATTCGAGTAATTCGAGGCGAGCTGATTGAGGGAGAGAGCAAATCAGATGCGATTGATTCTGCGAGTTCGACTCAAATCGATCAGGCATTGAGTGCTCAATGTGCTTAAAAAACTAAAGTAGAACGGGACATATTATGTGCGCCGTTAATTATTTTCATTCAATAGTTTCCGTTAAGCCATCACAAAGGAAGTTGATGAGCCGGACTTTAGAGTCGCCTGGCGACTTATTTCGGAGGGGATCATGAACCGATCACAATTTAAAATTAGTCAAAACGAAACCATTAATTCAGCTCGTCTTGTTGTATGGGGAATGGTCATACTGATGACAGCTGTTTTCCTGTCTGGATGCACCACGCTTGCACATGCCGATGAGTACAATTCATATCGAGATGATTTCGACCATCGGTCTTACGATCGAAATAACAGTCGTTCAAGGGAAGATCTATTTCCTCCTTCCTATTCAAGGGATCGTCGTCATCAAAGGCAGCGCCCGGTTAGAGATGAATCAGGGGCAGATGATTATCAATCAAAATTAGAACGATTACTGTATGGAAATGACCAGCAGCTTGATCGTCTTCGAAACCGGTATGAAAACGAACATAGAGAAAGACAATCCTCATTTCCAAGGCGTCAAACTCCTGATACTTTTGAAGATGATTATGATAGCCAGAAATTAAGAGAGTTAATTCGGGAACTACGTCAGCGGTCTTTACCACAATATGATCGAGATCGGTACGAAACCAAATTTCCCAATCAAACTCCAATTGATCCGAATCAGGAATTGCGGAATAAATTATCGCAGCGATACTCCAATCCTTCGGTAATCGCGACTTTGCAGAATCTAGATACGCAAAGAGCATATTCATTTTACCTGGAAGTGAATCGGATGATTGATTCACGTCATGTTCAACCTCCTTCCTATGACGTGAGGACAAAGAAATCATTACAGAACCTGATTTTTGCGGTCGAAAATCAACAATTTATGAGTGTCAATCGTGTTTCAGCGTCACCCGAACGAGTTCAACTGGCGCAACGAAGTTGGCAACAATTGATGAACCAAAGTCCCGCCCGTAACGCTCAAGAAGCGGTAACGGTGTTGCGACAGGCAGCAGATATCGCGGGAAGTCAGCTGCAAATACAGGCAACTGCAGTCATTTATGAATTTGCCTATGGTTCATTAGAAGCACTTGATAAGCACTCACGCTTTGAATTTACCCCCAGTGTGTCAGGTCCTCGTGTGGATGCAGGTGGCAACAATATAGTGGGGGTAGGGGTACAACTGAAAACGCACCGGGAAGGAGCTGTTATCTTACGAACTCTCAAAGGTGGTTCCGCTGAGAAGGCGGGACTGCAACGTGGAGATGTGATTGTCGGAGCCAACCAACGGTCATTAAGGGGTCTCTCTCTTGATGAAGTGGCAAATTTGATCACCGGCCCTGCTGGTTCCACTGTTTCTCTAGATGTGCGTAGGGGAAATCGAGATGCAACAGTAAATCTCAGCCGTCAATCCATTCGTATTACGAACATAAGCGAAGTGAAAATGGTTGATGCACAACAAAAAATCGGCTTGATTCGATTAGAAAAATTTGGTGAAGGGGCGGTTCAGGAATTGGATCAGGCATTGTGGAGCCTGCATCGACAAGGTATGAAATCACTTGTGTTTGATTTACGTGGGAATCCGGGAGGTTTACTAACCGAAGCAATTTCGATCTCAAATCGATTTGTTCCAGCTGGTCAAATTGTTTCTACTCGGGGCCGAAACCAGGGCGATAATTCTGTGGAATCAGCCACTCATGCACAAACCTGGAAAATACCGCTCGTCGTGTTAGTTGACGGTGACAGTGCCAGTGCGAGTGAGATTTTTGCCGCTGCAGTTCAGGAGAATCGCCGTGGACTGATTATCGGTAGGAAAACCTATGGAAAAGGAACAGTTCAGACACACTTTCCATTACAATCCGTTTCTGGAACATTCTGGTTAACGACTGCCAAGTTTTATTCGCCAACAGGACGTGAAATGGCCGGAGCCGGGGTGACTCCTGATGTTCATGTCAACATGTCCGAAAGGGAATTGGAAGAAATCGGCCCTGTTGATCGGGACCTCGAAGCGGGGGTCAGTGCCATCTTAAGCCAAAAACCAAGCGAACTTGTAAACAATTTGCCAGCACGACAGCAGGTAAATCCAGCCCGATTTCAGTTTTCGGGTTAATTTCAACTCCTTTGTGAATCGAGTATTTGCTCGTTCCTGATAAAATCAAGACTCTCGTATTCGAACTGGTCTGATTTCAAGGCAATGTGCTTTTCCGGTTGCCCCGGGTATCAAGACTGGTATGATGCGAGAGTCTTTTTTTGGTTCGTTATGAGTTGAGTTTCGAAAAGAAAGTTCACGCCACAAGTCGATTAATTTCAGCTGTTTTAAAGACTAAAGATGAAGTGCAAAATTTCAAAGGATATCGGAGCAGGAGCCGATCTGATTCGAAAGGGAGAACTTGTTGCATTTGCGACAGAAACTGTATATGGCTTGGGAGCGAACGCGCTGAACCCTGAAGCCGTTGCCCGAATTTTTGAAGCCAAGCAAAGACCGCACTTCGATCCCTTGATCGTGCATATATCTGACATCAAGCATCTGGATGAGCTTACATTAGGATTCTCCGAGCAAGCAAAAAAACTGGCTGATCAGTTTTGGCCAGGCCCGCTTACGTTGGTCTTACCCAAGCGGAAGGTGATTCCAGATCTGGTCACGTCTGGTTTAGATTCGGTTGCCATCCGGATTCCAGCGCACCCTGTCGCCAGACAATTATTGGAAGCAGCTCAATTGCCTATTGCAGCCCCAAGTGCAAATAAATTTGGCTGCCTTAGTCCCACTCTGGCCAGTCATGTCGCTGAGCAACTGGGGGGTGAAATTGAACTCATCTTAGATGGAGGGGCATGTACAGTAGGAGTAGAGTCAACTGTCATTCAATGTATGGATGAGGTTCCTGTTTTACTCAGACCAGGCGGAATTTCGCAGGAAGAAATTGAAGCATGTGTCGGGCAAATTCGTCTTGCCCGGATTGAAGATCATGCAGAAGCAAACTCTCCCCAGAGTCCCGGCATGTTGCCAAAACACTATGCTCCACGTACCCCATTAATAATCGTCGATCAACTCAGTGATGTACCGCTGGAAGGACAAAAAGGGCTGCTGAGTTTATTCCCACTTGAAGAAACATTTTTAAAAAACCAGCAATTTTCTGTGCGAGAAATATTGTCTCCTTCGGGTGATCTCAAGATTGCCGCAGCAAGATTGTTTACCGCATTAAGAAATCTTGATGCAGCGGACATTGATTATATTATTGCGTTACGCATGCCAGAAAAAGGGTTAGGAAGAACCATCAATAATCGATTGGAACGCGCTGCTGCAAGCTGATCAGTGAAACGTTTCTACGTTTTGGTGAAACGCTGTGATGCACTCATGAATGGTTGCAAAGAATTGGTTACGATTAATTGGTTTAGTCGCATAGTTATTACAGCCTGCAGCCAGGCATTCTTCACGTGCTCCACTCATTGTGTGAGCAGTTAATGCAATGATTGGATGGTGATAGCCTTTCGATCGAAGTAATTTTGTCGCGGCGTACCCATCCAGTTCCGGCATCTGCATGTCCATTAATATGACATCAAATGGCTGATTATTTTCGGTTGCATCTAGAGCCAGATCGACGGCTCGTTTTCCATTTTCAGCGAGCGTCACTTTGCCGCCTGCTTTTGTCAGCAAAAAACGTATTAATTTTTGATTATCAAGACCGTCCTCAGCCAGTAAGATGTTATAGCTCATTTCAAAATCCGTTTTCTTGTTGGGATTCGCTAAGCTGTCATTCAATTCAGGCTTAAATGCTTGCTGGTCCACAAATTCGACATCGTGGATTTCTCCAATCTTGACAGACACAGTGAAGGTGGTCCCAGTTCCATAATCACTTTTAACGACTATTTCCCCTCCTAAAATATTGGTCAGTCGTTTGCAAATCGTTAACCCTAGTCCCGTCCCTCCATATTTACGTGTTGTTGAAGAGTCCGCTTGTACAAAAGGCTGGAATAATCGTGAGAGTTGCTCTTCTGTCATCCCGATTCCAGTATCAATGACATCGAACTGTAGGCTGGGAGCTTCAGAATCAAGATCGGTTGCCCTGATAACCAGTTGAACGCTTCCCTGTTTGGTAAATTTAATGGCATTACTTAACAGATTTATCAAAATCTGACGGAGTCGAATGGGATCACTTTGAATCCAACTCGGAATTTTTCCTTCGACGATGACGCTCAGGTCTAGTCCTTTATCAAGGGCTCGGATTTCCATGAGCGTTTTAACATCTTCAATCAATTCGATCAGGGAGCATTGAATAGCCTCAACGTCGAGCTTATCTGCCTCAATTTTAGATACATCGAGAATATCATTAATCAGTTCAAGTAGATACTCCCCATTCTTTTTAATGGTATCGATATGACGCACCGTTTCCGGATCATGGTTTTTTTGACGCATGATTTCTGCAAAGCCAAGGATGGCAGTCATGGGGGTGCGAATTTCATGACTCATATTTGCGAGAAAGGCGCTTTTGATGTGACTGGCTTTTTCAGCTTCCTGATGAGCAATGACAAGGTCTTCAACCATATGGTTAAATGCATCAGCTAAACGTCCTATTTCGTCTTGCGAATCTACCTGGATACGATGTTCTACATTACCGGCAGCGATCAGTTCTACGCCGTCTGAGAGCTCTAAAATCGGAGCCACAATCCCACGCGATATAATCCAGACTGAAAACAGACCAAAGATGGTCCCGATAATCGCTAAAATACTGATCACTATTTTTGCGGATTGAATTGATGAATCTGCATCATGAGTCGCGATCACTGTATTTGCATGAATTAGTGGATGAATCTGATTATGGAGCAGGTCATTAATCGCATCAAGGTTTTGCTCAAATTTTCCAAGGAGCTGGTCAATGTCATCTGTGATGTTTACAACCTGATTTCCATAGGAAGTCGCCTTCGCAAATTCCAAATCAATTTCTTTGATTCGTTGTCTTTCAACATGATTCGAAATGGCTTCCAGATATTTGCCTTCAAAAATTTTGAATTTTTGTTCTGCTTCAAAGATACGAGATAATAAACTTTGATTTCGTTTAACGATATATTCCTCAATCGAACCAAAAGCGATATTCAAATATTTCTCCATATTATGAGAAGCATTTGCTTTTTTGAGTCCATCATCTGAATGATCATCGTTGGATTTCACACGCTCATGATCAATAAGTTGATTAATGTGGTTGACGTGATTCACAAATACTTTTAGTGCAGCATCTCGATGGTCAGCTAAACGAATAATTGAGGCAGACATTTGATTGTAGTCTGAGTATCTCACGGCAATTTTATTACTTAAGATTCGTTCCTTATCCGAATTAGCGAGTTTTTGGTATCGCGAATAGTTTTCAACAAAACCATCACGGGAAGAGATTAATTTTGAAAGATGTTTTTGATTCCTGTCTCGCACATAATCAAGCACTGCTCTCGCAATTTCCCCCGCTTTGATCTCCATTTCAAGGATTGATTCTTCCAGCGGTTCTTCAACATTTACGAGTTGTGAAATATCTTGATTGATCTTGGAGAATTGAAATAGGGTGACTATTCCGCTGACGACTTGTACTAATACCAATAAGCCAATAGCGACTTTAAGCCTGTCTCCAATGGGCCATTTCCTCAATTTCGTTGCAATTCGTGCATATAGCGTCTGTTTCTGCATGGATTTCTTGCTGCGTCGGCTCTGGATGATCGGCTGATGTGAAAAATGAAGTGGGAGAAGCTTCATTAACTAATAATTAAGTGGTGAATAACGGACCAAACGTCATTTGGCTATGAAGGCATATACCTCCAGTAAACTGTATCTTGAAAATGAAATTATGAGGTGAGTAGATAGGATTATCGTTTCAAGATTATGAGATTGGTTTTTATTCAATGAGGAAGGTAGGGGTTGCAGCGGAAACATCAGGCGGGTGGATTTTGATGATGGTGGGGAATGGTTTTGAGGACGGGCTCTCAGATGGAATTGTCGATTCTTAGAGTGGTATGTTTCCTGTCTAGAGGTCGATCAGTGACCTGGAAATAAAAACGCCAGCACCGTTCAGAGGGGGGTGAACGATACTGGCGATCAACAAAAATCTGGTTTTCTAATTGAAAAGCTGCAGCGATCTAGAACTACTCTTTCAATTCGGCAAGGGTGAAATCTAAGTAGAAGATCGGATTTGCTTCACTTCCAACCAGATAGATTCAAAGCTGCTTTCTCTTGAGAGGTAACATAGTCGTGAATCTGATAATTTCTGGCTAGCACTAAATAAGAAACAGCCTTTATCAGGTCATTTTACAGTATCGTACTTCTCTTGAGCAAAACCATAGAAGAATCGACAAATCGACTGTTGGAGCGATTTATCGAAATTCCCTGATCATCACAAGCCTGTCGATTGTGACGGTATTTCGGTCGGAGAGGTTACAGGCTGAGAATAACGTTCTGCTTGCTTAAATGATTAAGCGCGAACCAGGCACTGCGACTTGATTTCTGCTGCAATTTCGGACAGGGGAAGCACTTTATCTGCTATACCTGCACAGGCGACTGCAGCTGGCATACCCCATACCACGCTAGACGCCTCATCTTGAGCGATGATCGTTCCACCGGCACGAGCAATGTCGTGGCTACCTTCGATGCCATCTTCACCCATTCCGGTCAGCATCACGGCCAAAGTTGAATTACCAAAATGCTCAGCAGCCGACCTGAATAATGGATTAACAGAAGGCCTGCAAAAATGTTCTGGAGGATCCTGGTTAATCAAAGTAACTTTTTGACCATTTTTTTCGCCAATCAGAAGATGGCTGCCGCCGGGAGCTACATACGTTTTATGAGATTCCAGAGGATCGTTGTGTATTGCTTCAACACATGTACGACCACTATCTTTCTGGATATGTTGTGCCAAAATTTCAGTAAATCCCGGCGGCATATGTTGTACAATCAGAATTGGTATTGGGAAATCTACAGGAATTTGTGGTAATAGCTCAGCAAGTGCTTTAGGTCCACCTGTACTTGTACCAATTACTAAAACTTCAGGTTGTTTGAAAAACTTGATGTTTTTAGTAAATAAACGATTAGCTGAGGAGTTTGGTTGGGGAGCTTGTGTCTGATGACTGGTTGGGTTTGGAGTTGCAGGATGAGTCTGAGTAGAGGGCGAGCTATTTTTCGCACTCACGGCTTTGATCATCATCACCAGTTCTCGGGAGAGTACACGAATGCTTTCTGCAGCACTAGCAGTTTGAGGTTTCGCAACGCAGCCGACAGCGCCGAGTGACAATGCCTTTACTGTCGTTTCCGCTCCTTTACTGGTCAATCCACTGGCCATGATGACTGGGATAGCAGGGAAATCTTTCTGGATCTTTTGTAAGGCAGTGAGTCCATCCATGACAGGCATTTCGACGTCGAGAATTACGACATCAACTGGATTCGAGGCCATCCAGCTCAGCGCACGTTCCCCATTCATTGCAGTTCCCGCAACGATAATCTCAGGCTCTTGCTCGAGTGACTTTGAAATCAAACCTCGAATGACAGCTGAATCATCAACGATTAAGACGCGAATGGGATTAGGGGTCATGGCTTTACTTCCCTGTGAGAATAACACAATAGGATTTAATTAATTGTTCAACTTGAAGAAGAATCACGAATTAACACTTAGGGGCTCTATTGATTACAATAGGTCAAGAATTATCAGTACCGCAGATTGGAAGCTATTTTTTGAAATGAAAAAGCAGACTGTTTTTAGAATAATATGCTTATCCGTTATAATTGGCTCGTCAGGTTGTCTGTGATTGATAATCAAATGTATTTATTTAGTGTATTAAGCAGATAAATCCCTCCAAGGAAACACAAATGCCCGTCCATCCTCAAGTGGCCCAATACCTCGAAGAAATAGCAAAAGTTGACTTACCTTCATTCGAAGAGATGACCCCAGAAATTATCAGGTCGACGCTTTCTCCGTCACCAGAGCCTCATCTTCCTGCTAAAAAAATTGATGACCTCAAACTTCCAGTCAATGGGACAGAGATACCGGTTCGAATATACACACCTGGAGCGAGCCAGGAGAACTCTTCAGAGGCATTTCCCGCACTGGTCTATTTTCACGGTGGTGGTTGGGTGATGGGAACATTGGATGCTTATGATGGTCTGTGTCAGGATCTGGCAGGCACTGCTAGCTGTAAAGTGATTTCTGTTGATTATCGTATGGCGCCAGAACATCCTTACCCAGTGCCATTTGAGGATGCCTATTCAGCTACGGAATGGATTGTAAGCCATGCAGGTGATTTAGAAATCGATCCGACGAGAATTGCTGTTGGCGGTGATAGTGCAGGGGGAAATCTGGCGACAGCAGTAGCAATTAGAGCCAGACAATCGAACATTCTGAATCTCATCTATCAAATGCTGGTTTATCCGGTAACGAATTATCAGTTTGATACAGAATCATACCAGAAATATGGGATTGACTACTTTCTTACCAAACGTGCCATGGAATGGTTCTGGGACCAATATCTTCCGCACGAGTCTGCCGGCCGCGAGGTTTATGCATCTCCGCTCCGTTCCAAAGATTTGAGTCGTTTGCCTGATGCGATAGTAATCACGGCAGGCTATGATCCTCTGTATTCTGAAGCAGTCCAGTACGTCGAACTCATGCGTCGATCAGGAGTTGACGTTGCACACATAAATTATGAAGACATGATTCATGGCTTCTTTCGACGTTCTGATTTATATGATCGGGCATTTGAAGCAGTTCAACTAGCGGGACAGTATTTAAGGAAGGCTTTTACTGGAACATAACTCAAAAGAAAGCTCGTTTATTCTTCAGCAGCAATTTGTTGTAAGCGGTTTGCAATCAAAATTTGCAGGAGAAAACAGCTCAACAAGCTCAAATAGAATACGGGTAAAATAATTCCAGTCTCACCAATCGCCACATGGAACAGCAAAAAAAGAATTTGCATGAAAGGTGTTGCACAAGCTTCAACCAGGATGATCGTGCCAATAGCAAAGGCAAGTGCCCCCCATCGGACGATGATTGAGTAGTAAGCTAATAAATGTAGGAAAACAACGAATTGAATACCAATTAAGAGTAAGAGTGAATTAAAACCAGAATTATAAAAATTAGTAAGACTATCTGGTGCAATCAGGATCACTAAGCCAAGCGCCATGCAAACAGGAAAGAGCGCCATCATGCAACCGGCTATTTTTTCATAGACGATTCGAAGTAATGAATGCGGTAGAATTGTGATTAATGGGAGCATTTTCAGTTTACGTTCTTCGCGGAACATACGAGAGGTATAGATGGTGCACTCTATGACTAAACCGATCAGCATTAATAATAGAGAGGCATTCAATAACTCATTCCAGGAGAATGGAAAAATGAAACTCACATCTGAGTACTGATCTAATAATAATCCTCCTCCCACAACCCAGAAGATCACCAAGGAGTATAAGATTAACTTGATGATCAGGGCTTTTTTGCCTCCAGTTACAAAGTGGTATTCTTTCCAGACAAATGCTAGTTTATCGGGTCTGGATTTTCTGATATTCCGTTTACGGCTCAGCCGCTTTTTTCTGATATTTTCTGCCTGATCAGCCACGGTACAACGTTCAAAAATCAACCAGGCAGTCAGAAAAAAGAACATACCCATCAACAAATTGCTGATGACTTGTGTGCTGAATACCGTTTCCGAGTAGCCTGTACTCAGAATGGTATTAATGCGTTCGACTACCGATATATCATGAGCGATTTCCTGGTAAGCTTTGATACTACGCGGAATCAGTTCGTTTGCTGCAAGATATCCGCGCGACTGAAGGTTTACCGATATTTTTGTTAAAATGTCAGGAGAGAAGAATAAAATTAATAAGCCGATTAGTACAAGTGCTATCGCTTCTCCTGAACGCCTGGCATAAACAGAACAGAGCAATGAAAAGTTAGCGACCAGAATGATATAAGAAATTATCGCTGCCGTTGCGGCACAAATTTGCAGTGAAGTGATTCCTCCTAAAGCGATTGCAAGCATTAAAAACGGAAGTTGACTGATTAAGAGCAATATTACCCTTAACGCTCTAACTGTCGATTTCCCCAAGAGTAGCCCCAGTGAATCAATACCGGCTAACTTGAGCAACGGAAGAGTCTCTTCTTCTTTTTCTTCCGTAATTGCAGTTGAGAAGAAACCGATGCCGGTTAATGTGACCAACCAGAAATTAAGCCACACAATTTTAGTGAAAAAATCGAGTCCAGGTGAACCGATGCGCGAACTGGTTAGCCACGATGAAAACAAAATTATGAATACAACGGCGACGCAGATGAAGCGGAAGACGTGTGTTCTTTTGAGACGAATGTCTTTCTTTAATGCAAAACCCGCAAAAATCAATGATCCCCGAAACATTCCAGGCAACTTTCAAGGTGGTAAGAAAAGGTTCAATCAGTCTGGTCGGAAAATGGAACTTCAAGTGAATATAGTACCAGCCCATTCTTTCGCGAAATTTCAGGTGTTTTCGGAAATAGATTATCTGGGGTTTTACTTAGAACAAACAGCCTTCCACGATTGTCAGGATAACGATATCTGCGATTGATTTCTTTGGCTGACAACCGCATCGCACGTTGCAGTAAGATTGGAAAAAACTTCTTTAAGGCAAAATTATTTTTCTGGTGTTTGGGATTGATAAAAGGAAAAAGCCTGTTTGGCCTGAAATAATTAATCTCCAGAAGTGGGTTTGTATTGAGTATGGAGAAAAGATTTTTGGAAGTACCTTGATATTCCAAACGCTCATTTTCCTTCTTTAATTCATACAATTTTGCACCAAACAGAAAATAGACCTGTTCTACCTGAAGTGGGAAATTGTTATCAATCTCTAATGAAATCTTCTCCACTCCCGTTTCATTTTTTAGAAACGTACTGACCTTCACATCGAAGCTGGTTTCTAGTGTCTTCCCTCGGTGGAAGACGGCACAGGAAGAATTTGGCGGAATATCAACCTGCATATACCCTTCAGCGCCGCAGGTAACAATACCGTTGACTTTCGAATAGGGCTGACATGCCGAGTATATGTGTGCGTCTCCAGTGTACGTGATATTAAAATTTCCTCCCGATACCACTCCCAGACTCGCCCAAGAGGTGAGATCAATTTCGTTATCAGGCATGATATTTGCGACAACCAAAGAGTGAATTTGAGACGTGCGGTTTGTGCTGTAATGACCAATCAATAAGAAAGTTAAACAGAACAAGATCGTACCAGTCAGATAAACTCCATAATAAGTAGAATGTTTCTTTGAGAGTTTTGTGACTAAATAATATCCCGGACCAGCAACAATCAAGTAAAAAAATGAGAGTAAGAAAATGAAGTACCAAATTTGTTTGGGCTTACTGATCTCGGTCAACGTCGCAAGAATTTCTTCGTCACTGGCCATTGAAAAATATGTCAAAGCTTCCGAGACTTTTATATTTTTAGAATCGACAGCCTGAGAAGAGGTATTCTCTTCTGTATTGGAGAGTAGTGTGGAAACGCGAGTATTTCCGGCCATCAATTGCTTCAGATCCGATGCGGTAAGATCACTCAGTTTATCTTGATAGCGGTAAACGGCCCCATTTCCATAAAAAACAGGAGTTGAGATTCCATTTAAGGGAGAATACGATTCCGGGAATATTGGAAGGTCCCCATTCGAATTTTCAAATACGTGAACAATTCCACCAGCAAAGATCCATTGCAGGAAAGTTGTTCTGCGCGATTTTTCCCATTTGGGGACATGGTCCAGAATAATCCCATCTAATGAGTCGACAGCACCCAGTAATGGAGGGAATAGATCTTCGGGGTATTGTTTGATGCCGGGAATAATTCGGTCCAGGCTGTCTGGTTGGACTAACTGGATGAGGGCATTGTCAGTTGCAGGACGAGGCGCTAGAAATAACTGAGTTTGTTGATCGTTATTCTCTTCCCAGCTGGCTTCCCAATTATTTGCAGATTCTGTGATATACGGATAAAACTGCAACGATTTTTTTTCAAATGGTGCAATATAAGTTGCCGCTGACAGAGTAATACCGATTCGCTGACCACGAAATGATTCTTGTTGAAATTTGATTTCACCTTCAAATGGTGTTGGCGAGGTGTTTTCAACTAGAAGCGTGACGGGATTAATTTTATAAGCAACGGGCCGATTGTTGAATCCCCATCGGATGTTATGTATTTCAATGGCCTCTACGAATTGAGGAAAAACAAAGCTGACCACTGAGAAATAGATGATCCATTTCAGTTTGAAATTTCGCGTCTTTATTTTCATGTTGGCAACCTAATACTCTCCAATCAGATTGCCATCATGGCGATTTGCAAGATTTCTAAAAATTTGGAAATCCGTATTTTCACTGATGAAGCGAGCTGAACCATCACCCAGGCAAAAATGGGCCCCCCCTGTATGAGCGCTGGAAAAGCCTCCTACTTGAAGTAGAAGTTTTTGGTCCTCAGGAGAGAGCGGTTTTTCCGTTCCTTCAGAGTTTGGAGCTTCTGGTTGGGAATTGAGGTTGTCAAACATGTCATCAGTTTGCTCTTCAAAATGATATTCTCCATAGTTCCCATATCGATTGGCTTGAGCGAATGCATTTTGATTCGGATTGACGAAGTTGATTTTAGTTCCCGTATTTCGAAGTGTGGAGGAAGTTCCAGATGTCCATCCTAAAAAACCACCATCAAGGGCCTCTCCCACAAAAATTGTGTAAGAACGACCATCTTTCAGGTCTTTTTCTCGGATGCTGCTGTTCAGAAACAAAACACCGTTATTGTCGACATCAATAGGTGTCTCTAAATCATTATGGCAACCGACGTAGTTAAAACCACCTCGAGCACTGGAAGGGCATTGAAAACATCGCAAGATATAGTTCGCGGTCAGTCGATTTGCAGAATTGTAGACACCAAATTTGAAGTTATAGCTGCGAAATACGGCTTTTTCGTCCAATAATGGGAGGATCTGAATAGCCCATCCAACATGGTAGCCTTTCGGTTGATTGAGGATAGGGCCTTTCGGATTGACCGTGCCAGGGGGTAACACCAAGTGTGCCATCTGATAGTTTTGTAATGCGACACCGATTTGAGCCAGATTATTTTTACAACTGGTACATCGAGCAGCTTCACGCGCCTGTTGGACTGCGGGAAGTAAAAGCGCAATCAGAATCATGATAATCATTAGGACGGCGAGTAGCTCAATCAGTACAAATCCGGTACGTGGCAGATGCTTGCGGTGTTTTGATAACATGAAAAACTCAATTTTTGAAGGTCTGGACATTACAGTCATTTAATAATCAGAAACGAGTTGCCCATCGTGTCGATTTGCTAAAGCTTGATAGAGGGGGATACTGATATTTTCACTGAGAAATCGAACTGATCCATCACCAATTCCAAAATGCGATCCCCCTGTGTGATAACTGGAAAACCCACCGACTTGGAGAAGTTGAGCATTGCCTTCTGGTGATTCGCCCTCGTTGTTCGCGCGCTCGGAATCTTCGTTAGGGAAGCGTTTTTCAAAGGCAGCGCGGCCTGAAAATAATTTTGCATTATTAAGATTAATAGCAGTGCCAGCATTTCTTAAAGTCGAACGCGTTCCAGACACCCAGCCAAGCTCATTTCCTTCCGTGAGCTCACCAACAAAGAGTGTTTTGGAACTTCCATCTGGTATGTCATCATAATTCACACTGCTGTTCAAAAATAAAACGCCATTATTATTTGAGTCGATAGGAGCCTCAATGTCATGGTGCATTCCTGCATAGCTATGCCCTTGGTTTGGGTTGGAAGGGCATCTTAATGTTGGGATTCGATAGTCGGCGACCTGTTTATTTATCGGGTCATACACGCTTTTATTAAAATCAAACTTATTAAACGCGGTCTGCTCTCCAAGGTATGGGAGAATTTGTAAAAACCAGCTGACGTGGTACCCTTTGGCTTCATTTTGAATGGGGCCTGTGGGATTGACGGTGCCACTGGGCAATACATTATGAGCCATTTCATAATTTTGAAGTGCCACATTGATTTGCATCAAATTATTTTTACAGGATGACCTGCGTGCTGCCTCGCGTGCCTGTTGAACTGCAGGCAAAAGCAGGGCGATTAAAATCGCAATGATGGCAATTACAACGAGCAACTCAATCAAGGTAAAACCTCTGGTTAAATTCTGTTGCTTTGAGGGTGATGGTAGATCAATTTGTTCCATGATAATTCCTTCGCTGCGGTTTTGTTCTTTTCAGAAGGATGCTTAGTTTTTGGATGTCGTATTGCTTAATTTAGAAGGCCATTCTCGAATAATTTGGACCCGCTCCAGTCTATTTGATGGATATCTGGCGAGGGTTCGAATGGTAATTGACTGATTATTCTGAGGACTCCGGTTTATTTCAATCACAATGCTTCCGGGGAATTTCCCACCAATCTCTTCTGGTAAGACGCTCCATGTTTCTCCGGTATAATTCGGTGCTTCGCGCAATTTCCTGACGGCGCGTTGTGCTGCAGCATCGGCCAGCCAATTCGCCTGTATCAGATATTCCTCTTTTTTTAGCTGTTTGAGCTCTATCGACGTCTGTTTTAATAGTCCACCAATCACCGCCAGTGACAGCACCAGACAGAGCATGGGAATCAGGACAATCGTTCCTCGCCGCTGAATCCAACGGGACTGGCGTTGCTCACATATATTTGATCTGAGAGTGACTGTTTTTTGTTTCATCTTCTCTGTCAATTCGAATTATTTGTATCAATACGATTTTGAAGTGAGTACTTCTGAGAAAGGAGAGACTCCACTTTGAAAATCTTGTTTGTTTTTTTGACGGTCTGATTCTCATGAATTTCTTCAGGAATAAATTGAAGCAGCATGGAAACAAGCTCTCGTTGGTTTTCTTGCTCAATCTGGAATTGGAGTAATTCGACGGGGATGCGGAATTCATCGCTTGCGATGGTTTTCTCGGATTGTTTTTTCAACCTGAGAATCGAATTCTTTACCCTGTCTTTGGAATAGATGATTGATGTGTCTGGCTCAATCTCAAACTTGAGTTGACTTGAGTTGTTATCCTTCCCATCGATAATCACTGCTTTGCGCGCAGTTCCTGCATCCGCTCGAAATTGGCGAGATAATTTCTGGAAACTGAGAGTCTCCTGGATCCGGGCAGTTCCTTTCATTTCTACACGCATGAGAAATCCCAGAGTTGTAATTGATACAGTAAAGATCACTGACATCAGCGAGATCACCACCATCATTTCAATAAGTGAAACACCTCTGGGGATGGCCTTGATCCTTTTGATAAACTTTTTCTGTGTTTGTGAGCTGTCTGGTCTGAGTTTATTCATCGGAACTCCCCTCGCGATGGAACCACAGGGAAAGGAGTAGTGGATCGACAGATTCACCATAGGGATTTTCCCATGAAAGTCGAATTCGCACCTGACGCACTGCCGGATCATTTTCTGATTGAATCAGCTTCACACTTAATTGAGGCTCTTTCAAATCTAATTGAGTGGGTATCTCAGTCTCGTATACTCCCAATTTCTCTGAAGTGAGATCATCCCATGAATTTTCAGCAACAATTCTTTCTCCAAGGTTGGCTAACGCCGTAGTCGCGATCAATTTCGCATTGATAGATTTTCTTTGCAGGTTGACAACTCTGAGGGTTGGTATGGAAATCGCCACAGTGGCACTGACCAGAATCATTGAAATCAAGGCTTCAAAAATCGTAAAACCACTTCGCTCGTTCCAGCAAGTGATTTGGGGGACTTTCTTGTGACGATAGATTTTCATAATAAACAGAGTTCAAACAAGGTCATTAATCAATTTGACAAGAGGCATATACAGTGCAATTACAAAATAGCCGACCAGAATAGCCAGGACAGAAATAATGATCGGCTTTAAGAACTCCGTAAAGAATCTTAGTTTTCTGGCTCGACGAAGTTCTATTGATTCTGCCAGTGTTCTCAACACATATGGAAGGTTATCCATTCGTTCGGCAGTGGAGCACAAAGCAGCTTCAGTTTCACTGATTAACTTGGCATTCTGCAGGGATTCCCAAATATTCTCGCCCTGTTTGATTCGTTCATTCACGGATTGAGTGCGCATTCTGACGTCCGCCCAGAGGTGAAAAGTTGAGATCGAATCCAGGGCAATTTGAGGAGGCTTGTGAACGGAAACTGACTGCGCAATCTGCCTCAGACAGTGAGGAGTATTTAAACGCGGGAACCATTCCGTGAAGAATGGGATACGCAAATTGTACCACCCATAGTAATTGCCGACTTGTATCAGGACCAATGCCATAATGGGGAGAGAAAATAGCGGCAAAAACAAGTAAAAGTAGGCTATGATAAAATCACTGACTTGCATGAGTCCAAGTGTGATCGAGGGAAGTTCTGTTCCGAAATCCAAGAAAATCTTTTTAAATTTCGGAATGATCCAGTACATGATAAATCCAACAATCAGAAACTGAATAGACACAACCATAGTTAAATAAAGGAAAATAATGGAGAGATTTGATTGATCGGTTAAGTGTCTTAGCTTCTTCGTAGACTGAGCAGCAGCATCCCGTAGGGCAATTCCCAGGCTATTACTCTCTTCGCCAATACGCACTGCGACAATTGCAGATTGGGGGACCAGTCCAGGCGTTGTAGACAGAGCATCGGAAAGTGATTCGCCAGAGTAAAGTCGACTGCTCAAAAGTTGGATTCGTTCACGGTATTTCTGTTTTTGAGTGAGCGAATATGTGTCGAGTTCTTCTGCTATCGGGATGTTTTTTTCTACACAAAGTGCGAGTAGCCAAAGCAGCTCAGACTCATTAGCCCGTTTCGAAGTGGATAAGATATTTAACACAGAGCCGATGATTACAAAGATTAAGAATACCAGTGCAAATGACAAAAAGACCGAGGCTGCTAACAGTAACGCTGGTACAAATAACAGCAAAGGTAGTCCCAGTACGATCCAGCCTAACACGCGTGTTTTATGTAACTGATGTCGTAACGATTCAGGGAGGTCATATTCATCTCCCTTATTAAGTGCGGAAGCAGAGCGATAGCACAGATATTCCAGATAAATAGTAAGCGAGAATAAGAGTGTGATGGGAATGCTTAAAAGAAATGCTCCTGAACCAAAGTATTGACTCGTGCTTATAGCCAAAAAAGTACTGACAATAAAAATGACACTGCAGCCAAGCATGAAAATCGCAAAGGATGTCCAAAACGTTTTGAGGATTGGGTTGACACCCTGGTGTCCAAAATCATTAATTCTGCGCGCAAGAAGAATCGAAGAGATTCCTGCAACAGGAAAATAGACAAAGAATGCCAAGCTAACAATAAGACCAAGTGCATCCACGGGTGAAGCAACTTTCTGACAATAAAAACAAGTTAGGAGAGATCATTGAGTACTTTTATTAAAGGAAGATAGATTGCCACGATCGGCAAACCAATGCTAAATATGATTCCGATTAACACGAGCGGTTGCAGGATAAATACAAGTGTTCCTGTTTTCATGTTTGCTTTGGCTTGAAAGATATTGCTACTGGCGCGGAGCGAATCAATAAAAATATCGGGGCGATCTTGCCACCGAAAAATGTGTATGAAACTTTTGGAGAAATGGGGGATTTCAATCGAAGCTTCCGCGAGATCAAATCCTTTCATCGTTCGTTGTTTCAATAACTCACAACCGGCAATTAAGTTCGGATCTTTAGTTGCTTTGGCGGCTAAGTCAATCGCTTCAGGTAGTTTGATTTTGGCTTCAATGATCGTAGCCAGCATCCGGCAAAATAACGCGATTGATATCGAACTTAAAATACTGCCCAAAATCGGTATTTGATTAATCAGTCGTCTACGTATTGCCTGCATTTTGAACAAGTCAAAACTAAACCAGATTCCTGCGAAACTAAACATCAGAATTGCTAACATCGGTAAACCATAGGCAACAAGAAAATCTGAGATACGCATTACTAAAATTGTGATCCCGGGAAGTTCTGTTCCGAAGTCAAGAAAAATGGAACGAAAACTTCTGACGACAGATATCATTAGAAAATCAAATAGTAAAAAAGCACCTAAAATTAACACGCTTGAATAAAAAAGAGATGTCATGAGTTTATGTCGCGACTGCATGAGAACTCTTTGGCTCTCGATATAATCTTCAATAATGGATTCCAGTTGGGCAGTTTGGGCACCTGCTCGGATCAGAGATTCCAGGTTATGAGGAATATGCTTCAAGTGCCGGGAGAAGCTTTCTTCTGTTGTTGTACCTTGTTCCAGGTCGATGGCAATTTTCTGAAATGTATGAGCGAGTTTTCTAGAAGAGGTTTCTTCAGCCAAAGTACGCAAGCTTGCTGAAAGAGGCATACCATGGACATTGAGCTGGGAGTTTTTCGGTAAGTGATCAAGGAATTCGGAGTCAGGATTCCAGGCTGCCTTGCCGTACTCGGCAAGTTGATCACTTGAAAAGTCTTTGATTTCCAAAGCTTCAGTAGTATCAGAGTTCGCACTTTCTTCCCCAGAACACAAATCCAAACGAACAATTTTCAGACCTTGTTCCATCAGTTGAATACGCGCTGATTCATCATTCTTTGCTTGCAGGAACCCGTCCTTTTCCTGACCATCACTGTCTATGCAAATATAGGAATACCGATTCATTAGATCGTGGGGCTCCCTAACATCTTTAATATTTCAACGAAGGGGATAAACACAATGAGTGTATAACAAGCGGTGATACCACCGGCTATTACAATTAGTAGTGCTACGGGAATGATTCGTTTAATCCAATCAATGCGATTTAACACACGCGCTCGATAGACCCTCGCTATTTCGGACATAATCTGGGGTAGATGGCTCTGATGGGTCTTTTCCATCATCATCAATTTCATAAAGTCTGGAAATTGTTTGCAGGATTGGATTCCTTCTTTGAGTGAAGTCCCACTTTCCAGGAGTCTGGAAAGCGAATGCGATTCCATAATGATTTTTGTGTTTCCTGTTGATTCAGCTGCCAGTGTGAGAGTTTCATGCAGGGGGACATCATAGGTCAGCAGAATGCCCGACATTTCGGCGAAAGTCGAATAATTCATTTCCCGAACTAAAGTCTGATAGCCTGGTATCCAGCCATAAGCGACTGTCGAAAATAGTCTGCCAATGAAGGATTCATTTTGTTCTCGAGCAACAAGAAACGAGAATCGACTGGTTTTCCAGCTGATGAATAACAGGCATAAAATCAGGGGGATCAGCAGATACCAACTCTGGTAGAATTCGAACAAGGCTGAGATAGAACTCATGAGCGGAGTACTCTCCAGACGGAACATTTTGTGAACGACAATTAGTTGCGGAAATATCATAAAGCAGACAAACAACGAAAGTAGAAACGCCATGATGAGTACAAAAGCGGGATATAATAATGCATTGCCAAGTTCCTGGCGTAGCTCCATGCGAGAGCGAGAAAAGGATGTGTAGGCCTGCAAGGCTTCTGGAAGTCGGCCCATTCGCAGCCCCGACTTGATTAATGAAATGTATGAGATGGGGAGTGTTTTAGACTCTTGGTCGATTGCATCTTCTAAAGTAGCCCCTTGTTGGACCCTTAAAGCGAGTTGTTCAACGAAGTGGTGCGAATTTTTTCTCAAGTGTTTTGCCGCATTCCGCAAACCTTCATCCAAAGGGATACCTGCACGAATCATCGCAGAAAGCTCATCATTGAGATCGGCCAGGCTTTCTGGAGAGATTTTCTTGAGCTGGGGGGAGTCAGGATTACTCATTCGTTTTTGAATCTCGGCATCTATTCAGATCGTTTTGGGGAGTGGCCTTGTGTTCATTGTAATGTGGAATGCAATGAAGTGTTATGGATTTACTGGGTTTGGAACATGATTTTCGAATAAGCTTTAGGTTCATTTTCCAGTAACGCTATCTCACATTAGAACTCTGGTTGAGGGCTTTTTGTCTATAAAGATGCAAAAAGTGCTTTTTTTGTGATTTTGTTGAATAGAAATCTCTGACGGAAAAGGACAATCATTGACCAGTCCCCAGGATTACAGTTTACAGATTCTAAACGGCATATTAAAAAAGGAAACCGTTTTTGTGAGCTCATTAGAAAGCATTCCTTGAACAGCCCTCGAGAAACAAGTGATGGCTGTCCTGAATTTCCCAAAATTAGTCGTGTCGTAGTGTCACGAATTCAAATCAGGAAAGTTCCTCTCGTATGATCCGGTCGAAAATAAAAGCAGCCTTAAGCACAGCTCAACCTGGAGAAACAATCAAGGTCTCGGGTTGGGTTCGCACACGTCGAGATTCCAAGAGTGGTTTTTCCTTTGTTGAACTAAACGATGGCAGTTGTATGACCAACTTGCAGATTGTCATTGATCAGAGCGTACCGGATTATGAAACCACGATTAAGGATGTTACTACGGGCGCCAGTATTTCCGTGACAGGAAAAGTGAATGAATCACCTGGCAAAAATCAACGAATTGAATTACACGCAGAATCTTTTATTTTATACGGTACCGCAGACCCCGATACATATCCACTACAGAAAAAGCGACATAGCTTTGAATTTTTGAGAGAGATTGCGCACTTACGCCCTCGAACGAATACCTTTGGCGCGATTACACGAGTTCGTAATGAGGCGGCAGCCGCGATTCATCGTTTTTTTCAGTCGCGCGGATTTGTTTATATTCAAACTCCCATTATCACCACTAGTGATTGTGAAGGTGCAGGGGAGATGTTTCAGGTTACCACACTCAATCTGGAACGACTTGCACAAGTTCAAACAGAGATGGATTTTTCTCAGGACTTTTTTGGCAAACCTGCTTCGTTGACAGTGAGTGGTCAGTTGGAAGCTGAAATATTCGCAACCTCAATAGGGGAATGTTATACCTTTGGCCCCACTTTTAGAGCTGAGAACTCAAATACATCTCGTCATCTGGCTGAGTTTTGGATGGTTGAGCCTGAAATGCCCTTTTACGACCTCCAAGATAATATGGCGCTGGCAGAAAGCTTTGTCAGGACAGTCATTGGAGATGTGCTTGAAAACTGTTCGGAAGACATGGACTTCTTTAATCAACGGATTGACAAAACAACGCTTGAAACACTGAGGAATATCACAGGCAATGAATTCATCCGTATTACTTACACGGAAGCGATTGATATTGTGAAGTCCAGCGGGAAGAAATTTGACTATCCCATTGAGTGGGGAAGTGACATGCAGTCAGAGCATGAACGATTTCTAACAGAGGAACATTTCAAACAGCCGGTCATTGTTTACAATTATCCGCGAACGATCAAACCGTTTTATATGCGCTGTAATGATGATGGAAAGACCGTTTGTGCGATGGATGTGCTTGTGCCGGGTGTTGGTGAGATTATTGGCGGAAGCCAGCGTGAGGAACGTTACGATGTACTGATTGATCGGATGAAAGAGGGGGGATTAAATCCGGATGATTATTGGTGGTACACCGACTTGCGAAAATATGGCACGGTCCCTCATTCCGGATTTGGTCTAGGATTTGAGCGCCTGATTCAATTGATCACTTCAATGACCAATATTCGAGACTGTATTCCATTTCCCCGAACTCCGAAAAATGCGGAGTTTTAATCTTCCATCACAGGTGGTTCGAGTACATTGATTTATTGCGGCAGCAAGTGTTGTTTAAACCATTTCACAACAGCATCACTGGCGCGGGTATGGTCGTCCCCCTTAAATCCATGAGCTGCATTCTCAATGATCAGTAGCTCTGCAGGCACCTTTTGTGTCTGAAACTGTTTCATGATGTTTTTGCTGTGACTGATGGGAACAAGCTTGTCCTGATCTCCATGAATGAGCAATGTCGGCGGATCATCCTGCGAAACATGCAGTAAAGGAGAGAAGTCATCTGCCAGATCTGCATCAAACTGGAGCGCTGGAAAGCGGTGATAATAAGGTGACTTTTCATCAACAAACTCTCGTAAATCAGTCGGAGGGTAGTAGGCGGCGACGGCAGCCACACGATCACTGCTTTGCAAGACTTTGTCCTTTGCTTTTGGGTTTCCTTCATCTGAAGTTGTTCCCAGGACCAAAGATAAATGGCCACCGGCACTTCCTCCCCAGACGCCGAGCTGATCGGGACGGACTCCATATTCATTTGAGTGAAGTCGAATAAATCGCACGCTACGGCGAACATCATCCACGACTTCCGGAATGATAAATTTAGGACTGCTACCATGCCTGACGGAAAAAACAGTAAAGCCTTCATCAAGTAAGGGCTTAAACCAGCCGAGCATGTTTTTAGGATCCGTCCATTTTGAATACCAACCGCCGCTTACCATAAATAGTACAGCAGCCCCATTCGCCTGTTTTTGAGGCTGGTAAACATCAAACGTCAGGGCCATTCCATATTTATGACCATAAACGACATCTGGTATGATTTTTACGTCATTTTCAGCAAAGGTAGGGTGAATGGGGATCAAGAGAGCGGTAAGTATGATGGCAGTGAAAGCGACTTTCATGTTCTTGCTCCAATAAAGAACGTATTCGATTAGCATTTGTGTACTTTACAATTTTCAGTTCAGGTAAAAACAAGCAAACATAGATTATCTTGACGAGCACACGCCAAAGGCAAGGATGATGAGTGGTTTTCAGTCTGAATTGCTAAACAAAATGATTAGAGACTCAGTGGAGTGATGGAGAGGAGAGATACGACATGCCGATGACGTCAAGTTCTATCTACAGAAGTATCGATAGAAATAGATGGTGAAGCGTTTGGCAGCCTCTAGTAAAGGCTCAATGCTTGACTTAGAGCGGGAACAGAGAACTCGTGCTCAGCAAAAACAGAAAAAGACTGAATTAATGCAGGCGATTGATCAGGCACGTGTTGGAAAAATCCGTCCTTATGTCAAATTTCAGTGGCCCGCAGTTCAGTTGGATGAATGGCAGTGGGATATTCTCGAGTCCCTGTTTGATCCCACAATTCGGCGTGTATTTGTCAAGGGAAATACCGGGTGTGGGAAAGGTGCGGCGGCCGGTATTGCCTGTTGTATTTACTTTCATATCTGGAGCGATGCCAAAATAATCATAACCCGTGATTCCATGAAAATGGCACAAAAAATTGCCTTTGGGGAAGTCGATAAATGGTGGCGGGAGATGGCAATCAAACCTCCGGGGGCACTGCAAATTTCTGGTGTATATGATAACAAACAACATTCAATTACGCTGGCTAATCCACAGCATATCGAAGGTTTTCGAGGCGCTCATTCACCGCACGTGTTATTCTGGTTTGATGAAGCTACAGCACCAAATCTGGAAGATAAGTACAAGCTGGCAAATACCCAGGCCAAGAAGTTTCTGGCGCTTTCAAATCCTTCTACTCTATCTGGGGCCTTTCGAGATGCATTTCCAATAGTCGAGCCCGATAAAACCCAAACAATTCTTGACCAATATGGAAAAACTCGTTGTATCACTGTTAGTGGTTGGGAATGCACGAATGTCAAAGAAAAGTGCCTTGAGCAGCCGGTGGCACCTGTGGGAGGTGTTGAAATCGCGGGAACTTTTTATCCCCATGGTACTCCTATCGAGAAAATGCACTTCGATCAATGCCATCCCAAAATTCCGGGACAAACTTGTTACGATGAGTTTATGGCTTTACTACATGATTCAGATCCCCTGATTCGAAATGTTTATGCTCTTGGCAAGTTTCCTGATCAAGATCCTGATAAGCAGGTTATTTTACCAGAATGGTTGGTTGAACCAATCAGATTCTGGCGACGGTGGAATCAACTCTGGCTGCGTGCCAGTCAGGGGAATCATCCGTTGGCCAGAAAGCTCTTAAATGGCATCTTACCTGTGGAGGGATTTGGCCTGGACGTCGCAGCATCCCGGTATGGAGACACTTCTGTATTAGCAGTGGGAGGGCGATATGGAATTCGTGCCATCCATGAATGTCAATTCTCAGATACGCAACAGACGATGTGGTGGGTTTTGGAGACTGCCCTTGATTATGGAATCGATTTAAAACAGGGGGCTGTTCCAATCGCCATTGATTGGGGAGGTGGGTACGGCAATGCAGTGGGAGATCCATTGAAAAAGTTAAATGTGCACGTCATTGAAGTTCACGGCAATGCGACCAGTGACCTCGATTCCCAAAAATATGCTAATAAACGAGCAGAACTTTATGGGGAAGCGGGAAGACGACTTGACCCGGCTGGTGACTTCCGCATGATCCCGTTTGGGATACCTGATAACGATCGATTAAAGGCTGAGTTAATCGCACCGGCAAAAATTTATTCGGGTCATGATGGGGAAAAGTACTACATCACCCCCAAAGGCCGCCGAGGGGCTGACGAAAATTTTATGGGAAAAACCTTGCGTGAGATGCTAGGACGATCACCAGATCGGGCAGATGCAGTCGTCTATTGTCTGTGTGCATTACGAGATCAGGGTCGACGTCGTCTGATTGTCGCTTAATAAAAAACAACAAGTAGAAAATTCAATTCAGAGTTTTCAGTTGAACAGGAATGAGTGATTATGTGGAATCCGTTTAAGCAATTTGTGACACGTTTTAAAACCCATCGGTTTGCAGTTGCGCTGCGAGCAGCGTTAGGAGCGGGTCAGCTCGGTTCCTGGAGTAGTGATCACCGGCAGGAATCGGAACAATTCACTGGTTGGACTTTTGTTGCGGTCAGGGCAATTTGTCTGCAAGCCATGCAGGCGTCTGTGTTTGTCTACGACGATTCGTTCAATGGATCAAAACAAAAAAGAATGCAGCAGAGAATTCAGGAAGAATCTGGATACGGTCTACCGAAAAGTTTATATGCAGGTGAATATGGCGCTTCAGCACCTCTCCCCAATGATCATAGCTTATGCAAAATATTAAAACAGCCAAATCCTACTCAATCGGGGGCCTCGTTCCGTTATGAACGAGTTTTACAGTTGCAGCTGACTGGTACCAGTATTGTCTGGAACGTACCAAATAAATTTGGCAAAACTGTCCAGCGTTATGTGATTCCGACTGCGATTGCAACACCAGTTCCTCCGTCTAGTGAATTACCGGAAGGTGGATATAAAATACAAGCTGCGTCAATGAGATTCTATCATGAAACACCCTGTAGTACCTTTACAGAATCAGGAGCTTTTCATCAGGTTGCTGGTAAAATTATTCCACTAGCTCAATTACAAATTACTCGTTGGCCACACCCTCTCTATAAAGCTGATGGGCAGTCGCCCGTCAGCGCTGGCGCAAGATGGATTGATTCCGCAAATCAGATCGATGCCGCTCGCTGGGCACAGATGAATAATGGCGCTGATCCGTCGATTGTGGTGACTTGTGGGAAAGGCATGAACCCAACTAAAGAAGAGCTCGAAGCAGCGGCTGCCATGTTTGAACAGAAGTATGGAGGAACGGAAAATACAGGTAAGGCGATTTTTACAACGGGAGAGCAGGTAGTCTCGCTGACTGCAACTCCGAGAGAGATGGCTTACAATGAATCGTTCGTACAATTCAGAGATGCCATTCTGGCGTTGCATGGCGTGCCTGGAATCGCAGCCGGGATTTCCGATGGGGGAAGTTACGCCGCTTTTTATGCAAGTTTGAAGCAATTTATTTCACTCACAGTGCAACCAATTTTGGATTTGTTAGCGGAAGATGATACCGAACGCTTAGCGCCTCAGTTTGGTAAGAGTTTAACCGTGGAGATCGAAGCCACGCACATTGACGATCCAGATATACTTGAAAAACGCCTGGCAACAGATATACGGGCGCAGATTATTAAAGTCGATGAGTTGAGGGCCATTCGCGGCTTGCCTCCTCTGGGAGACAGACAAGGTGGCGGTCAATTAGTCAGTCAGGAAAAGCTACAGGAACCTTCATCCAACGTACCGGAAAATAACGACTCCAGCCCTCCTGCTTTGTCTGAGGGTAAAACGATTCTGGATTCGACAAAATCGAACTCACGGAATTAACTGGCGGAGGATTCCAACCAATAAAGAATTCATCTGTTTTTTTCAAAGCTGGCGATCAGATAACTGACCAGCGAGCCACTTGCAAGATTCACAGTGACTGCAGCAATGGGAATCCATTGAAAGCTAATCGGGTCTAAGTCAGTTGGTTTGAAATCAGGGACAAAAATAGGTCCAGAGAACGCAATCAGAACAGCAGTTGTAGTTCCCAGTACTGTGCCAACCAGGACGCCGGCAGGTCTGGCAAAGGGAATAAACAGTGCGAAAAAAAACAGGCAGAAAATTGGCGTGGTCAACAAGTTTGCCGTTTTATTCGTTACGGCTGTAATATTTCCAGGAATTGATCCCATGACTGAGCTTGCCATCACTACGATTGCACCAATACCAAATGCCAGTAATCTCGCCGAAAGAATATGTCCTCTTTCCGTTTGAGGCTTGCGATCAAAGCGGTCAAAGAAATCTGTCATCACGACCGCTGTGATGGAGTTCACACCAGAGTCAATACTCGACATGGCGGCAGCAAACATGGCTGAGACAACACAGCCTGAAATTCCTACAGGCAGATGGTAAGCGATATAATGTGGAAAGAATTTGTCTGCATCTTTTTTCAAGTCAATTCCCGCTGGAATTTCATTGGGAAATTCTTTGAAGTACCCCAGCAGCGCGAAGCCAACCATGGCGAGTGTTAGTGAAACGACAACGGAGACCGTTAATTGAATGGCCAGTGATTTCCGGGCTGTCTTGGCATCTTTCGTTGACATAAAACGTTGTACGGAAACTTGATCGCCACATGATGTGGCGACATACCAGATTAATATTGATAGAAATGTGCCAACGTAAGTGACTCGCGTCGATGGATCAAAACTGAAAAAAGGCTGCGTATCCCAATTCTCATTCCACTCAGTCGGGAACCAGCTAAAGCCACCCAGATGGTAAGTAATGGTGGCGATAACCAGTAATGCACCGCCAAACAAGAGAATGGTCTGGATTAAATCAGTTATCACAACGGCGCGTAATCCACCCAGTGATGTGTAGATAATGGCAACCAGACCAGTTCCCAGTACGATATAGGGAATCCATGCTTCATCTACATTGAGCATTGTCGTAATTGCTTTGGCTGTGAGAAAAACGAGCAGGGACATCCAGATTAGTCGCAGGCTAATAAACATAATCGCGCCCAGCAGACGGATGCCTAACCCCAGTTTATCCTCCAGCAACTCATAGGCACTGGTCACACGTTGCTTCATGTAAACCGGCAACATGACAAATCCGACAATGATAAAGATAAACGGCATTGCCAAATCTTTGACTAGATAAACCGGTCCTTTACCAAGGATTTCTCCGGGCGTTGAGAGATAGGTAATAGTGCTGAGAAGAGTAGCAAATAAAGAGACCCCGATCAAAATGGGGTTCATCTGGCCGCTACCGACAAAGTATTCTGATGTATCCTCTTGACCCCTGCTGAAGTACCAGCCCAAAAAAATGGTTGAAATCGCATAAAATGCAATGATGATCCAGTCGATGGGGTGCAATCCTGTATTTACAGGTAATGGCTCTGGAATGGATTCTGCCGCTGAGAGGGGACTTTGCAGGAAGAACATGCTCAATAGAGTCAGATAAAATCGTATCGATTTCAAAATACTGTTTCCTGTTTAATTTACACAGGAAGTGACAAAGGTTTGCCTTCCCTGTTGATTTACGAGCATCATTAACAACCAGTATGCTGATATCAGGATACGATTTCAATTCTGATACATCAAAGTACGTGGTAAATCAGATGTATCTCTACTATGCTTAATTCAGCTCAGTTGGTCTGATTTCAGGTGTACGATCGAAACGGGTTCTACTCAGGATACGAGAAAAAAAAACGCAATGTCTACAAACAAAAAAATCCAGTTCAGTAAAAAAAGGACATGGAGTCACGACTTACCGATTAGTTTTTTGATGCAGCAAGGCGTAGAAAATCCGGGCGTTCTCTCCTTAGCTGCCGGGCTGGTTGATCAGAACAGCTTGCCGGCTGGGATTACAAAGCAAGCTTTTGATGAGCTCTTTACAGATCCGAGGACTGCGAAAGAGGCGTTGCAGTATGGGACGACCGCAGGATCGTTAGCATTACGGTCACTCTTGCTGAAACATTTATCCCGTCTCGAACAAAAATCAGTCGAAGAAATAGGAATCACTGTTGATAACATGATCGTGACCACTGGTTCTCAGCAATACCTCTCATTACTGGGAGAGGTATTGCTTGATCCAGGTGATATCTGTCTGGTCGCAGCTCCGACCTATTTTGTTTTTCTTGGAGTCTTGCAGGGCTTGGGTGCGCGCATCGTTTCTGTGGAAACAGATGAATTTGGAATGCGTATGGATTCACTTGAAGCGACGCTTGCAATGCTGGATTCACAAGGACAGTTAAGTCGAGTCAAAATGATTTATCTTGTCAGTGACTATGAAAATCCATCTGGTGTTTCTCTCGCACTGGATCGCCGTAAACAGGTTGTTGAAATAGCGCGATCCTGGTCCAGGGAACAACGGGTCTTTGTTTTGGAGGATTTGGCGTATCGTGAATTATGCTACGATGGTCCAGTAGTTCCCAGTATCAGAAGTTTTGATACAACGGGAGAGACAGTGATTCTGACTCAAACTTTCTCTAAGAGTTTTTCGCCGGGTTTAAGAGTTGGCTTTGGCGTTGCTCCGGATGAAGTTTGTGCAGCGATTCGAGATAAGAAGGGTAACGATGATTTTGGCTCTACAAATTTCAGTCAGCACATTTTAGCCACGGCCTTGCGCGAAAATCTCTACTATGACCATGTGGAATATTTAAGAACCGTTTATCGCGAGAAACGGGATTGCATGCTTCAAGCAGCCGATCTTCATTTTTCAAATATTCCCGATGTACATTGGGTTCACCCGAGGGGGGGATTATATGTCTGGATGACATTGCCTGACGGAATTGAAACGGGATTCAACAGCCCCTTATTCCAGAAAGCGATTCACGAAGATAAGGTCATGTATGTCCCAGGCGAGTTATGCTATGCCGTTGATACGGGACGGGGCGAGAAGGAACAGCCTTCGATTCAAAAAAATCACATGCGTCTGACGTTTGGTGTACAAAATCTGGCAGGGATTCAGGAGGGAATGCAGAGGCTGGCAAATGCGGTCAAGTCCTTTGTGTGATGTATCTTAAGCTTTCTTTCTTGATCCTCTTGGCATATTAAAGTGAAGCCATGTTTTTGGAAATTGACTCAAGTAAGTTTAATGATTATGACGATAACGCAGGCAGGGTTTTGTGGTTTGATTTTACCATAGTGGCGCCATTGGCTGCTTTAATATTTGGTTCTGATTTTTCAATCACAAAACAAAAACTCCAGGACTTCCTCAAAGAGTAAGCAAATTAATGGGTATTTGTGATTCCTGCCATTCTGGGTGTTGTCGATCTTTCGCAGTCCCGATTTCTGGTGCAGACATTCATCGCTTTACTCACCATGAGAACAAGGGGTTCTGGGATTTTGCCTGTCGCTGGGAAGATTCGGAAGGTTTGATTTCACGTAATCTTGCTCCCCATTTCTATTTTGCTGATGATCCTGCTGTTCCTTTTGTGATTTGTTTAAAACACATTCCGAGCGTCTCATTTCCAGGAACGACCAAGTGCCGTTTTCTGACAGAATGTGTCCCCGATGAGGAACATCCTAAAGGCTTAGGTCGTTGTAGTATTTATGGAAGTCGTCCTCATACTTGCCGCAGTTTTCCTGCGAAGTTGAATGATTCCAATGAACTGGCAATTCTATACGATATTCCCAGCAATGGTCGGAATGGAGAAGCCGCCTACGATTTATGTCCTCGGCAGTGGAATGCTTCCGATCTGGAACCAAATGATACGATTCAAAGTCTGGTGATCGCCCAATATGAAATGACATTTTTTAGTAAAATTGCGGCGATCTGGAATCAGAACCCAGGTGAGTGGAATAATTTTCCAGAATTCATCGATATCATCTATTCAAATCGAATCAGTTCAGAACCTCAAAGTAGTTCGAAGCAAGTTCCAGCAGAGGTGGGGCAAACAAAATCAGGTTCTACTGAAGGTTTGGACCCAGCTCGCAAAGCGGCCTGAGTATGCCACTTCTCCCAGGAGAAAAAAGCACGGCTCTTTTGCCAGTTTCAAGAAGTCTCTTTCCCGAGTACCTCAACTCAGTAATTTAAAAATCTCAAATTGCAGAGAAACAAATGCGAAACTCGTATTTTGCTATCTAAAGTAATATCAGGTTTTCTGCTTAAAACCGGTCTGTTCTTCTCTCTGCAATCATTTGTGCTTTTCAACGTTGAGAAATCAGCACAAAATTCTCAACAGCAGACTCTAGCGACCGCTTTCAGATAAGAAACAGCTGAAGATCAAGAAGTTCTTCGGCAACAAAAAATCAAAAATCGGTTTGTATCAGCTTGACCTACAGGTGCCGAACCTTAAAACACTGCCCCGTCGCAAACATAATTTTGTTTCTTTCCGGGGCAGACTGTGAATACAACAACAATACCTGACTCACTACTGGCTACTCTCAAAAATCGGCAGAAAAAAATTGGCACTTTCTGCAGCATTGCCGGAAAGCCCTCTGATCTTTCCTTAACGTGCCAGGCACAGCCAATGGTTGACGAACGATTAATGTCGGCACGTGCAATCATCAACACTCCGCGTGAGGATCGTGAAGGCGATATTATCGTTCCTCAAGGCGTCCAACTTGAGAATTTCCGCAAGAACCCGGTCGTACTCTGGGAGCATGGGCTAGGAGAAATCACACGTCCGATTGCCAAATGCCAACATCCCGACGGTGGCTTGGCATTAGAAGTCGAAGAAGAACATATTTCAGCAACTTCTTACTTCACGGAGAAATGCCTGGAGTCTGTGCAGATTTTTCATCTCATTGCTGAAGGCTTGGTTAGAGCAACATCAGTTCGAGCAGTTCCGCTCAAATCGTTTACTCGTAAAACGTCGAATGATGGAATTGGAATAGTTCTGGAAGAATGGGAATTAATTGAGTGGTCGTGGGGAGCATTAGGAGTGAATCCCGATGCAATTGCACGAACCATCGATCGAGGGACGATTGAAGGACGCAAAATCACGGAGCCACTTTTGAAATCATTGAAAGCAGTTCTGCCTCCCAAAAATCATACGCTGAACGACGAGTCCAGCTATCCAGACCGCTCTGGAATCGCTGTATGAAATTGGCAAAGGTAATGTTAAGGTCCACTCTCCTGGTACTAGAACAGGCAGGTTCATTATTGAGTTTCTTGGTGATCTCGCAGGCGTGCGAATGCCTGAAATACGATGGCAGAGAATCATCAACGTTGATCAAAGTCCACCAACAAATCTGACAGGTGGTGTTCCTCCCGTGCCGCCGATCCAGGATTACGTTTTGCCTGATTATGATTTTAAGATCAAACCCGGTGTGCATAGGGTTCTCATCACACCTGCATCAAAACCTTTGTCTCACTTTCAGAGGTTTTACGGAGTCGGTGGCTACTACGGGGGATCATCCGGCTGGAGATGGGGATATGGCTTTTACGGGGCCGGTGATTATAGTTATTACGGTGGCTGGGGGGGGGGGCCGCTGGGATATTTCGGCGGCAATTACTGGAGTGGATATGGATACAACTACAATAATTTCTACGCCGGTTATTACGGACCGCATGGGTTTCACGCAGAGCTTTACGCTGGGCCTTATCATTACGATGAAAACGGAAATAATGTAGGCCAACTCAATGGTACTTATAACGTTCATGGTTTCAACAGTAATGGCTACAACAAGGATGGTTATGATCCTGGCGGGTTCGATGTCAACGGACTGAATTCTGATGGTGAAACGTGGGGTTATTACGGCGTGTGGGGACATCTCCATACAGGACTGATTTCACATCTAAATGGCCCGGATCACAAGAATGATCATGGCATCGTGAATTATTACGCCAACAATGTCTATCAGCACACAGCAGCCGGTTCGTTCGGTATTGCCAACTGGGTTGATGGTGACGGGTATGTTGTAGCGGAGTTGGAGCAGCGAGAGTTTTGGTTGCACATTGATGATGGTAGTACCAGAGAAACGACTTACTAAGATTTACCAAAAGGCAATCAAATGCTACAGAGATCAGGCGGCTTGTCTCACTGCTTGCGACAGTTCAGACAGTTTTCCGATACCGAAGTGACGAAGCACCAATTCGAAAAACGAATCAGGTCCTGTGAATCCTGTCCCCATCGAAGCGATACGCGATGTTTACAGCATTCGCGGGTTTGTGCGGATTTTGCCAAAGTGAAATCCCATTGGTGCGAACATTGGGGGGAAGCCTCTCCCACCGTTCAGCAATTGCGGGAATGGCAAAGCGAATTCAAGGACAAGAAGATCCGTCTCGGTGTCTGCATGCCTAACATGGCGATGGGCGGCGTGACCCGACTACTCCTGACGATGATGGATACTCAGGTAGATCACGGGCTCGAATGGTCTGGGTTTGCAATTGGCAATTCTGAAGTGTTCGACATTGAGACAGCGAAACGCATCCTGAGGTATTGCCCGATCTACTGCACGAGGAATGACCCAAAGTTTCAAGGGCTGGTGACAGTTGTGAAAAATGCCTGTCAGAAAGTCGTCGACGAATCGGACTTGGTGAACCTGTGGGGTTACACAAAAAGCAACGACGAGATCGATTCGACCAACTGGAATTCCAAGCCCTCTCTAGTGATTTCGCATGGTCAATGTGAATGGACCCGTAAGAATCTCTCTGTGAGCCTCTCTAAGGGCTCGATGCACGTTTTGGTTGCAGTATCGGAGGCAGCGGGCGAGTGCATCCAGGAAGCAACGAGGAAGCCGTACGCGGTGATTTATAACTCCGTTGATTTCTCCCGCTGTGCCCCGTCACGCGATCGCGATGAAGTGCGGCGGGAATGGGGTATCAGTCCGGAAGTGAAAGCCGTTGGTTACATTGGACGGTTTGCGATGGACAAAAACCCGCTGGCGACGGCGAAGGCGGTTGCAGGACTGGGTGAAGGATATCACGCCGTGTATGTCGGTGAAGGCTGGCAGAGTGATCAGGTTATTGCCGAAACCAAAGAGCTTTGCGGAGATCGCTTGACCATTGTTCCGCGCACTGAGGATATAGGGACGGTGCTGGCTGCCTTGGATTGCGTGGTGACGGCCGCCTCTCATGAGGGCGGACCATTAGTAGCTGCTGAGTCTTGGCTCGCCGGCTGCCCTGTGGTGTCAACTCCGGCGGGGATGATTTCCGAACTGGAACGAAATTATGGCCCACTGGTTTACGGCGTGCCGTTCGATCCTTCGGCCACTGAATTGACCTGTGCGGTTTTAGACGCGATCGCCGGTGATAATCGGATCGAACGAGCGAGGAACGCCGCCTGGAAATTATTCTCACCGGGGCGGCTGATTGCGAGGTACGAAGCTGTGATTCGTGGGAGAGATTAAACATGCTGGTTAATCACGACATTCAATTCGCATTCATCCACGCTGGGAAATGCGCGGGCATCGCACTGAGTCAATGGCTGCTTAATCACTACGAATTCGAGTATTACGGCGATCCCGACGCAAAGGTCCCCGGAACGAATATTGTCGAGCGGCACCGATTCACGATCCCCGAAGAATTCCGTGATTACGAAGTCATTACGAGCGTCCGCGAACCGTTCAAACGCTGGGAATCGTTCTACCTATATCAGAATCTCGTCATGGGTTTTGATATTCCGTTCGATCAATTCACGCGCGAGCGGCTCGACTGGGTGTCGAAGCAAAATGACTACGCCAGCAAGGCCAATTTCATCCTCCACGTTGAGAGTCTCGCGGAAGACGTGTTGAAGCTGCCGTTTGTGAAGCAGCCAGTGCCAGAGATCCCGCGTCTGAATGTCTCCCGCGACCAGGCACGATACGACGAGATCAAATCTCGCATCGTGTGGACGATTGAATTGAGATCGCTGGTGGCAGAGCACTTTAAAGAGGACTTCGATCTATGAAGCAGGTTTTCGAAGAGATCCATGATCAGAATCTATGGGGCAGTCCTGAAAGCGTGTCCGGAACCGGCTCTACCTTAGAGCAAACCAGAGTGATTCGGGACAGGCTACCTGATCTGATTGAAAGGTTTAGAATCGAGAGTATGCTCGACCTGCCCTGTGGGGACTTCAACTGGATGCACCACGTTAGACTGAACTTGGATTACATCGGTGCGGACATCATAGAAGCAATCATCAGCCGTAATTCTGCAGTGTATGATCACGAATTCTGCGTCCTTGACATCACGTCTTCATCGCTTCGGACAGTGGATCTTGTCTTCTGTCGCGACTGCCTGGTGCATCTCTCGGATGCGGATGTGCTCAAGGCGATCGCAAGGATCAAGGCCAGCGGATCAAAGTACCTGCTCACGACAACATTCCCCGATCGAGTCAACAGAGATATTCAAACGGGGTTCTGGCGACCAATCAATCTGCAGGCAGAGCCGTTCTGCTTCCCCGATTCGGTGGAGATCATCAATGAGGGCTGTACCGAATTCGGCGGTGAGTTCAAAGACAAGTCGCTCGCACTCTTTGAATTGACTAAAGTTCAAAGTGCCGATCGATAGCCAACTGAGCAAGCGTAGTCGCAACAAATTCCCCCTGCTCTCCATATGGCTGTTTCACGCAGTATAGAATCCGCATTACTTCAGTCGGGGTTTCAAGGATTTCGGCGATTTCAACCAGGCGGGGATAGTATCGATCTTTGTGAAATCCGGTCATTTCGTATTACTCGAAGATGTCAAGCATCAACTGTCGCATCTCGCAGTCCACACTACACGACGGGTATTTTCGTGTGCTCGGTGGCGAGTTCGTATAACGTCATGCCTGCCTGCATTTTTTAATGACGCGATCCAAAAGCACGTAGCTTACAGTGCCCTGCTTTTTCAGCTTGAGGGTTTCCTTCACGTTCTCAACATTTTTTAAAAATTTCCCGTTTCTCTCGCGTGCTATTTATGTCGATAGTTATAAATCTTATGTAGGTGAGTTAAATTTCACAATCCAAACAAATGAGTTGACACTGGAAGTGTAGAAGTGAAGAAAACGGCAAAAAACGAATCGACCCCAATGTGATCGAGGCAATCAAGTCAGGCAGATGGATTGAGAATCACTGTGGATTTGTGATGCCTCAGTTAGAACGGAAGCTTTAACAGAAAGTGGAAATGGTGCTTGGAAGCCTTGGCAGCACATGAAATTGTTACACGGGTGCGACACTGTTTGAAGTCGAAGAGGCGATGTCCATGTATTCTGCAACATGGCACAAAATGGCTTGAATTTATTCTTTCGTACGATGATACTCAGCAGGAAAAAATTCGGTAGTAGGAAGAATGACAGTTCCTTTTGTCAGTCACTGCATCCCAAATTCGTTGATGAGCTATGAGAAGTAGTGTTCAATCCAGGCTTTGTCTGTTACAGAGACAGGACAAGTTGGCTTCGAGCGGAACCATCCAAGCAGCTTGAGAGGTCTTCCTGTAGCATTATTTTCAGAGGGTATTAACAATCACTCCCGGCCGAAGAGTGGACCGCTAAAATCTCAGTTCGCAATACCGACTGAAAAGTTATTTTGAATAAAAGACATCAGTACGCAGAACATACTTGGTTTCAGTTCCAGTAACCGGAGTTCCGGAATGCCATAATTTGTGTGCAAACAATAAACAGCGACCTGTCTGAGGTTGGATTTTGATCTCGTTTTTTCGAAAGACGGTCTCACTACCCTGATTAACAGTGTTTAAATAGATGAGCATAGTAAAACGTGATTCGAGACCCTGATGACGTTTTCTGCCATCTCGGTGCATATTGAATTTTTGTGCTCCACTATAACGATAGAAACGGATTAAAGGACTCAAGCCTACAGCTTCATTCTGATCGATCACTGGTAATGGAGCCTTATTTAATTTTTCCCATAAACTATCGGCTATCTGTTGTGATTCGATCTCGGCTCGCTCGTTAGTTCGGAGTTGGTCGATCTGTTTTCTGACACCGTAAAAATCAACATCGGCTCGATTAAAGCCAAGGTACTCGCTGTAATTGATGTAATTCGTACATTCTTCAACAGACAAAAAATGTTCGATGAGCAAGATCTCATTTTCGATCTCAACAATCATTTGAAGTCATCGCCTCTAAATAGGTTAATTCGTGGCAATCGAAGATACCGAGAGTGAAGAATATAGATGCCCTTGCTTTTCCCTATATCTGATAGACACGAAACCATGATGCACGGTTCATTTCTGGTGGGAGTCAGAAGCAGAGAGGAGATTGTTTGTTAGAGTATCACAAGCAGAGAAATTCGGCTTGCCTTCATATTTGTGGCAGAAAACTGGTATCATGCATCGCTTCAATAACATGATACTCTTTTTGCGATGCGTTTATTTTTCTAAGGGAAACCTTGCGTATCTTCCACGCGATGAAGATACATTGGCGATTATAGAGATTATGAAGCGCACGCCGTCATCAAATGGGGGGCTTAACAGCCTAAATCAGTTTCCAGCCTTTACGGTACTCGCGACGGATATACTGATCAGACTCTGGGGCGTTGGTTGCTTTCATGGCCCGGGTATCCCAGTGCAGTTTTTTACCCGTGCGATAGGCTACGTTACCGAGGTGATTGGCTTCGGTGAGCAGGCCCGCGTATTCGAAGTTGCAAGTGGTTGGTGTGCCGGTTTTGCAGGCGTGGATCCACTCAGCGTGATGTCCCAGCGATTTTGGAATGAATGGTTCGGGACGCTTGAAGTCAGCGAATTCTTTTTCTGGCAGTAAAATGTGTTTTCGATAATCGGATAGCAACATGCCTTTTTCTCCAATGAATAAAACACCATTTGCCCACTGTGGGATTTTTCCTTCTTCCCATAGCTTGGGTTTATTCGTACCCTGATACCAGCCGACAGTCACGGGGGGCATATCGCCGCGTTGTCCGTATTCATAGATGGCCTGCATGGAAGCCGGTGCGATTTCTTTTTGAATCGGCGGGCCTTGGGCTTCGATGGTGAGCGGGTAGTCCAGTTTTAAAGCCCAGAACGGTAAGTCGATCCAGTGGCTGCCCAGGTCAGACATGGTGCCATTTCCAAAATCCCACCAGCGGTACCATTTGGGGCCGGGGAAATAGATTTTGTTGAAAGGACGCTCAGGTGCGGGCCCCAGCCAGAGATCCCAGTCCAGTCCTTTAGGAATTGGGTCTGAGTGACTCGGGCGTTTATCCGAGTAGACAAGATCGTTGGCCTTGCGGGCTTCTTCTTCGGAGGGATGCCAGCCCCAGGCACGGGAGACCCAGACGTGGGCTTCCTGCACGGGACCAATGGCACCGGACTGAATCAATTCGACAACGCGACGATAATTATCGCCGGCATGAATTTGAGTCCCCATCTGTGTGGCGACATTGGCGTTACGGGCTGCTTCGCGGATGACGCGGGCTTCCCAGACACTATGCGTTAGCGGTTTTTCACAGTAAACATGTTTTTTTAATTGCAGTGCCGGCAGGGTCGCGAACGCGTGCGTGTGCTCGCACGTACTGACTACGACCGCGTCGAATTGGTCAGCGTGATCGTAGACCTCACGGAAATCTTTAAACTGTTTTGCTTTGGGGTGGCTCTGAGCAGCGCGGAACATGTTCTGTTCGTTGACATCACAGAGTACGGTAATATTTTCTGAAGAGACAGACCGTAGATTGCTGCCGCCCCGTCCACCGGAACCAATGATGGCGATATTGAGTTTTTCATTCAGATTGGTGCCACGCACGATGGCAGGTGCACCAAAACCGATGGCGGCCGCGGCGGATGCTGAGGTTGCCAGAAACCGTCTACGGTTCATTGAGGAATGAGTTTTGTCCGCTTTGCCAGGTTGGTCTTGCACAGTGAGCCCCTCTACATCTGGAATATCAAGTTGCCATCTAGTCATGAATGTGATTACTTAACTATCTTTAACTATGGCAAGAATGGCGGGGCATGGCAAGACAAAACACAGGGCTCTCAGAAAATCCGGTCTGATCATAGCTGAACTTAGGAATCCAATTCTTCAGAACACCGCGGGCATACATCTGTCTCAGAGACACCGTCATTAATATAGTGGCGTTGACAATTGCTGCAGATCGCGATTTGTCCCGGGAATTCTTCCAGCATGTTCAAATAGTCAATGATCTGTCTTTCGATCTCAGGCACGCCGATCAGTGACTGGCTGAGCGTGATAACCTCGTTGATTAATGCTTCAGTTTCCGTCGGGTAGCTACTCGCCTGCTGATCGGGCTGTTTGCTGCCTCGTGAGAGTTGGCCGGTTCGTACGTCTGCTTCGACCGACCAGAGGTGTCCGGCCCTCCATTGGCCCTGGCTGTCCTGAAGGATAAAGACTTCGACCCGATTTGTCTCAGGCCCGGTTACAGGAATACGAACAATGCTCGAGTATCCTGTAGTAGAAGTAACCTGTGGTGACGCCTGCGTCTCTTCTGGTTTTGGAACGATTGCTATATTCTCAGCGACTCCGGATTCTTTTTCTACTGCCGGTAGGGATTCTGATACGGAATCAAATGATTCGCATAACTCGAGTATCAACAATGCCTGTTGTTTTCGATATGAGTTTCTCAGCCGTTTTGTTTGCTTTAGTTGACGGCGAAGTTGTTTCAGAGAATGCTCTGCCTGACTTAATTGAGGTGCAATCTGAATTAACGCTTGTTGAATGACAGAGACTGGTTTCTGGTTCTCATTTTCAGCAGCAACTTCTGTTTGTTCTTCTGGGAAGTCGAGTGACTCACCGTGATGCCAGCGGCAGTAAGCGGCGCGCCAGAGGTGCCAGGCACTCGTGTCAAACAGATATGGATTTTCTGTAATTGCAGCTTCTGATTCATATGCGTTGATGGCCTGTTCGATAATCGTTTCTTGACCTTTCTCCGCTAATGCGCCCCTCATTTCCAGCAACTCATTTTCCATAAACTCGGGCAGTGATGTGAATGCTTCCCGATATCCTTCATCGGCATCGACGCCCGTGTTGATCCAGTTTTGGAGTTCCTCGCGCTGGATGGGAGTGAGTTGTGCGACGCGGTCCTGGCTGAAATCAATGCCCCATTCGGCGAGTTGACCACTAATTGTGCGACAGGCATTGGAAACAAAATCTGGTTGTGTTGACTGGTTTTGCATAGACGTAAAATCCCCGTAATTTGAAGAATAATGGTGAAAATCGTGACTCGCGCGATCGAACAATCAGAGACAGTGAACGGCGTAGGTTGCAGTTCCCTGCTGGCATTGCTTGAGCGAGAGTTGTGCGCCCTCTGTCAAAATGGAGACGGGGAGATAGTCTCCCAGAATCTCAATGGAAACTTCATCGGGCAGCAGGTATTCCTGTTTCGAGACGGAAGTTGATCCGTAAGGGACAGAGATGGCCTCTACGGTAGATGAAATATCCAGTTCAGCAAGAGCCTGCTGTTCTGCGTGTTTCAAGTCTTCCCAAGCTTGTTCTGCCAGTGAGAAAGATTGATGGCTGTTAATGGAAACATTATGAAGAGATTCCAGTTTTTGGATCGTCTCCCGCCAGCCTGCGACGGCAGCTTCATACGATTGAGCCATCGAATAACAAACTTCTGCTTCTTCCAGATCACCTTTGAAACGTTCGAGTTTTGATTTTTCCTGGTTCAGTTTGCGAGCCAGGCTTGAAATCTGCTGCTCTTGATCGTGCAACAGTTCGTTACATTGTTTGACATCGGTTCCCGCTTCAGCAGCTGTCAGACCTTCATATTCATCTTCGATGGTCAACAAGTCTGCATAGCTGCGTTTCAATACGTCGGGAAATTCTGATTCCCATTCGTCTGAAGACGTTAAGTATTTAGAATCAGTTCCCGGTGTATTTGTAAATGGTAAGCAACCGGAGTCCTCATTCTGTTCTGGTACTTGATCCATGTCTGGTGTTCCCGTTTTTGCTGTGGTTTTATTCAGATTTTCTATGATGAAATTTTGTGATACAAGCAGTCTGTTTCATGTACGGCCATTCTTACAGATCTTTGCGAAGTTCTCCCATTGTGTCGGGGGCGATCAGTTCCAGTGTGACGCTACGATCTTCCACGCCGACGCAGCCTACATAAATTTCGCCTAAGCAACCGGCTTCTCCTGGGGTGAGTGTCAGAAACTGAGTGATCGGTTCCGCAATCAAAGTGATACCTCGCGAGAGATAGTGATCGCGTTTAATCCAGCCTTTGCGTTCTAATGCACGCAAGTGACACATGACGCCATTAGAAGAACGAATTCCGAATTGATCTCCTATTTCCCGTACTGTAGGGGAAAGACGTTGTTGCGTGATTTCCTGTTTAATGAACGAATAGATGGCGTGTTGTTTTTCGGTCAGTTTCTGACGCGTGGGT
This sequence comes from Gimesia alba, assembly GCF_007744675.1. Lineage (NCBI taxonomy): Bacteria > Pseudomonadati > Planctomycetota > Planctomycetia > Planctomycetales > Planctomycetaceae > Gimesia > Gimesia alba. Next base: position 7,520,622 of record NZ_CP036269.1, on the reverse strand, counting down.
GCATCTGTTGATTTCATGTTTGATCCCTTGTTTAAGTGGTGAATGATGTGCGTTACGAGAGGAATTATAGCGGCAAAAAAGCGATCTCTTTTCTTCAGAAGGTGCCTCAAAACAGTGAAGAGACGAATGCCGCCAGTTGTCGCGAATTGCCGATTTTTGGCGCCGTCTTCTGCCACTTGCCGCCGGAAAAAGATGAGATTTTTTTATTTTTTTCGCGATCGAAATCCAAATGGAAAGACGACGTGAGAAATTTTGTATGAAGCGGCGTGAAAATTTTTTGATGTGAGTCGAACTGTGCGCGTCCAGAATGATGTGGTTCTGCAATTCAGACCAGGAAATTGGGAAAACTTCATTTTCCTGTTTGTGAACATTCTTTACTTTGTTTACAATATAAAGTCCTCAAGCACTGATTCCCTGATTCAGGGTCGCTAAACGTTCTTTTTTTCCTGCCAATAAAGGTACTTGCCGTGAATCAACCACTGCCTCGCATTTCCGTTTTGAGCTGCTCGATAGTCTTGTTCCTGTTGAGTTATGCCGGCTCCGAATTGACCCGAGCCGAAGATCTGCCCCGTGTTCCCGATGGTTTCAGCGTCGAACGCGTGACGAACAGTGAGCTGACGAAATACCCGATGATGGCAGGCTTTGATAATCGCGGTCGGCTGTTCATTGCGGAAAGTTCCGGAGAAAATACGCGGGCTCCTCAATTGATCAAAGAGCCGAAGAGCATGATTCGCATGTTGGAAGATCGGGATGGTGATGGACGGTTTGATAAGAGCACGGTTTTTGCTGATAAGCTGACGCTACCGATGGGAGCCTTGTGGCACGACGGTTCTTTGTACGTTGCGAGTCCTCCGAATATCTGGCGGCTCACCGATGTGGATGATGATGGCGTGGCGGATGAACGTAAAATCATTGTCGATTCTTTTGGGTTCTCCGGTAATGCAGCCAGTATTCATGGTTGTTTTCGGGGACCGGAAGGCCGCCTGTATTGGTGCGACGGCCGGCATGGCCATGAGTTTAAAGACAAATCCGGTAAGGTCACCAGCAAAGGTCTCGCGGCGCGGATTTTCTCCTGTAAGCCGGATGGCTCTGACATTGAAGTGCATTGCGGCGGCGGCATGGATAATCCGGTCGAGATCGATTTCACACCCGAAGGGGAAATGATTGGCTCAGTGAATATTTTGATGACGCGGCCTCGCGTGGATTGTCTGGTGCACTGGCAGGAAGGGGGCGTGTATCCTCACTTTGAAGACTGCGTCGAAGAATTCAAACGCACGGGAGATCTGCTGGGACCGATTACCCGATTCGGCCACGTTGCCGTATCGGGCATGTTACGATATCGTTCCACCCAGTTCGGACCAGAATATCAGGGGAATATTTTTACATCCATCTTTAATACACATAAGGTGATTCGCTCGCAGCTGGTGCGAAATGGTGCGACTTATGAAACCAAAGAAGAAGATTTTCTGGTTTCCGATGATCCTGATTTCCATCCGACGGATGTGATTGAAGACGCGGATGGCAGTCTGCTGGTCATCAATACGGGGGGCTGGTTTCGCATCGGTTGCCCGCAGTCGCAGATTTCCAAGCCGGACATTCATGGTGCCATCTATCGGATTAGAAAAACGGGTACACCAGAATTAAACGATCCGTACGGGTTAGCATTGGACTGGAGTTCGCTCTCTCCCCATCGAAAAATTCAACTTTTAAATGACACGCGACCGTTCGTTCAACAACGGGCGATTGAGGTATTAGCCGAAGCAGGGGATCTTGCGGTTCCCCGGCTTGCGAAAGTGGTCTCTTCACCCGCTGGTTCATTTTATAACGATACGAGCAAGCGGAACGCAGTCTGGACACTGACACGAATTGGTACCCCCAAAGCCCGGGCTGCGATTCAAAGAGGATTTGATTCTTCTGAGACCGTGCAGATGACGTCAGCCAAAAGTTTAGGGGCATTGAGAGACAGGAACTCCATCACAGGATTAGTGCGGCTGGCAAAAGAAGGAAAACCTGCAGTACAGCGGAATGCTGCGACGGCGCTAGGTCGTATTTGTGAAGCGGGACGTCGTGATGGGGTATCGGATGCTGATTTGGAGACCGTGGTGGAATCGTTGTTTCATGCCATGAAAACGGGATCACCGGATCGAACATTGGAGCATGCTTTGATCTACGCATTGATTCGCATTGATCATCGTGATCTGGTATTGGCTGGTCTGAGTGATTCGAGTCCCGCAGTTCGTCGGGCAGCTTTAATTGCTCTCGATCAAATGAATTCCGGAAATCTGACGCGGGAACTGGTGACCCCGTTACTGGATACTGATGATCCCGCGCTCCAGAAAGAAGCACTTACAATTATCGGCGAACATGAAGGCTGGGCCAGTGAAACGTTGAATCTCCTTAAAACCTGGCTGAGTGAGGAAGCGTTGAGTGAGGAACGGGCGGCTGTGCTGCGAGGTTTTTTAATCGCCCAGTCAGCAGATCCCGAAGTACAGTCGTTGATTGCCCAGTCGTTGACCAGTTCGAAAACATCAAACTCAGCTAAGGGGATTTTGCTGGAAGTAATTCAGCGTTCCGCCTTGAAAGAATTTCCGGTGAGCTGGCGAACGGCATTAGAACAGACGCTGAAGTCCGCGAGTCCGGATCTGCAGATTTTAGTGGTCCGGATTGCTCAGACACATGATTTGCCTGCGTTGAGCGAATTGTTGAAGTCGCTGGCGTTGGATTCGAAACAGCCCGCGAATTTGCGGATTGAATCGCTTTCGGCCGTTGGTCCTCAAATGCAAGCCGTTGATCAAAGCACGTTTGATTTTCTGGTGTCACGGATGAATGAAGAGTATCCACCTCTGGATCGTCTGGCAGCAGCACGGGCTCTGTCGGGATTACCACAATCGGCAGATCAGTTGATTCAACTTTCTCAACAATTGGATGCACCGGGCCCTCTGGCATTGCCTGTTTTGCTGAGAGCTTATGCAAAGAGTACGAATGAAGAAGTTGGACTGGCACTAATCAAAGGGTTGAACGGTTCATCGGCGGCTACGAATCTATCGGCTGATGAACTGGCAAGCCTGCTACAAAAGTATCCGGAGTCGGTTCAAAAAGCAGCCACACCATTGCTGAAAAAACTGGGTGTAGATCTGGCTCAGCAGAAAGCTCATCTGGAATCACTAAAGCCTTTATTGACGGAAGGGCGAATTGAGGAAGGCCGAAAGATCTTTTTTGGTAAGAAAGCCGCCTGTGCGGGATGTCATACAATCGAAGATTTGGGAGGCAAAGTCGGTCCTGATTTGACGCGTATTGGGGCAATTCGTACGGGAACGGACTTACTGGAAGCGATCGCACTACCTAGTGCGAGTTTTGCTCGCGGGTATCGTTCCTATCTGGTGGTGACCGACGAGGGTAAGATTTATACGGGAGTGATCAGTCGTGAATCAACGGATACGGTTTATCTCAGAACAGCCGACCTGTCAGAAGTACGAATAGCCCGTGATGAGATTGATATGATGAAAGAATCACCGATTTCCATCATGCCGAAAGGGCTCGAAAAGCGTCTCACCTCTCAAGAAATCCGGGATTTGCTTGCGTACCTCCAGAACCGTAAGTAAAGTGGAATTCAGAGACTCATTCTGAAATTTACTTACCGTTAAAGGTTGCGCTATGCTTAATGGTTCCGTCGTACTACGTCTACTGTTCTGTTTAACTCTGATTTCAAATCTGTTTTTTGCTGCTGAGACGCAGGCTGCTGAGAAGCAAAAGCGGCCCAATATCCTGTTTGCGATTGCCGATGACTGGGGCTGGCCACATGCGGGCGCGTACGGAGATCCGGTTGTCAAGACACCCACCTTTGATCGCCTGGCACGGGAAGGGGTGCTGTTTCAGCATGCATATGTGTCGTCGCCTTCCTGTACGCCTTCACGGGGCGCGATCCTGACGGGGAAATATCATTGGCAACTCGAAGCGGGCGCTAACCTGCATTGTATTTTCCCGGACAAATTTGAAACGTATCCGGAAATCCTGAAAGCGCACGGCTATGACGTCGGACATACCGGCAAAGCGTGGGGACCAGGACGTACGGAAACTCCAGGTCGTCCGCTGGCAGGCAAACGCTTTAAAAATTTCCAGGAGTTTCTGAAGCAGCAAGACGGCGAAACACCGTTTTGTTTCTGGCTGGGTAGCAGCGATCCCCATCGACCTTATCAGGCTGGCTCAGGTGTGAAAAGTGGTATGGATCTTTCCAAGATCAAACTGCCTGCCTGTTTTCCAGATGCACGGGAAGTACGCAGTGATGTGGCCGACTATTACTGGGAAGTCCAGCGGTTTGACAAACTGGTCGGAGACGCACTGGCCTTACTTGAAGAAAAAGGCGAATTGGATAATACGATCATTTTCATGACCGGCGACCATGGAATGCCGTTTCCGCGCGGCAAGAGCTGCCTGTATGATACAGGCACCCGCGTCCCTCTGGCAGCACGCTGGCCTGCGAAAATTCCAGCTGGCCGAAGTGTCACCGATTTTGTCAGCCTGATAGATTTAGCACCCACGTTTTATGAAGCCGCCGGAGTCACGATTCCCGCTGACGTCACGGGCCGCAGTCTGCTGCCGATTCTGGAAGAGACCAAGTCAGGGCGCGTTTCGGCGAATCGGGGTGAGATCTATTTCGGTAAGGAACGCCATGTACCGTCACAGGAAGCGCCTGACATGGGCGGTTATCCCTGTCGGGCGATTCGCACCGATGATTTTCTGTTTATCCGTAACTACCGTCCGGATCGCTGGCCGGCGGGGACACCCCTGTATCAGAAAGCCGCGATTCCCGGAACATGGTACGGCGACTGTGATAACGGGCCGACCAAGACGTACATGATTGAAAATAAAGACAAGGACGAAACGCATCGTCGGCTCTACGAACTGGCGTTTGGCAAATTGCCTGCAGAAGAACTGTACGATCTGAAAAACGATCCGGATCAATTAAACAACGTGGCCCAGGATCCCATGTATCAGCAGATCAAGACCGCATTGGCCAAGAAATTACACGAGCAGCTCGTCGCCACACAGGACCCACGCGAGTTAGGGCAGGGGGATGAACTGGAAAAGCATCCCTATCTGGGGGGCGGCCCGAAGCACCCGAGCCTCGAGGTCAAACGAAAAAAACGGGGTAAGAAAAAGCAGCAGTTAAAGTGATTTACTCCAGTATTGTGAACTGGTTCCGAAAGTAGCTATGTCATAAATTCTAATGCAACTACTGCAGGGGTACTTTCCAGTGCTTCCAGAGTTATCTGAATTGCTGTGCCACCACTGGAACGGAATGCATTGCAGTTGATTTCCAGGTCATCCAACAGCAGTGCGTCACTGAAATCGAAAGAATGGCGATTAAGCCAGTCTGAGAAAAAACGTTGCGGATTTTCTCTTTTCAAAACGCGCTGCTCGCTGGAACACAGAATGTCATCGAATAGTTGAGCGGCTGTAACGAACGAGGTTGTTTCACACAACTTTTGTTGTGTCGATATCGGTGTCTGCTGTCTTGCTCTTTGTATTGCTTCATGAAAGCAGTCCATATTGTCCGTTGCGAGGACAATCATTATACCCGCTTTCCGCGCTTCTTGTAAAAACTGATTCAACGGGCCGTTAATTTGCATCAGTTGGCAGTCTTCGACTAATTTACGAATCAGGTAATCAGGGGGAAATTCAAGGCTCGGTGTGACTTTTAGAGTCGCTACGATCTGATTTGCTGTCAGGTTCCCCCGCATCCAGTCGCGCACCATGTCCTTTTTTTGTGTGAATAGGGTTTCTGCTGCGTTTGTTAATTGCTGATGGAGAGGATGCCACGGGTTTTGGAGAATCGAGACCCAGAACGGGTCGCCTGTGAGGACACCGTGCCAGTCGACGAAGATCACCTTGATTCCTGCAGGCAAACTTTGCTGAGGCACGACAAGTCTCCCGTTTATTCCAGGTTCTTCGGTTTCTGATTCGGGGGCTGATCGGTTTGTGCTGCCTGGTAGAGTTGTTCGATGAACTCGTCGGTCATGCCGGTCAGTTTGCGGCCTTCGCGGTTGAAGGTATCGCCAACCGAAAGCGCTGCGCGGACCGGCCAGTGCAGGTGCTGTTCGTAGGCTTCCCAGTCGGAAAGCTGATCCGGCTTTAATTGACGCAACCAGTGCAGGCCAAACGCGACGTGTTGGATTTCATCGCGATAGACCACTTTCATTAATGCGGCACTGCGCTGGTCTCCCGCATCGAGAAAATACTGCTCAAATTCCTGTGCATGGTCGAGGTTACGACCTTCGAAGGTGAGCGGAAGACCGGCCAGATAGTCGAGCACGCTTTCATAGCTGAGCGCCTTCTTCCAGATGTAACAGTTCACAGGCAGACTGCCAAATTCCAGGCCGAGCACCGAGGCCCGTTCTTTATGCATGCGGGTGTGGCGTTGCTCGTCATCCATGATTTTGCACATTCCCTGGCGAAATTCGGTAGGAGCATCGGGAAACGCGCACAAAATGTAGGCCATCACTTCCAGTGCCTGCAGTTCATGGTTAGCCATAATGTGATGCGCCAGCGCCCGTTTGTCCTGTTCAACCAGTGCAGACGGTTTCGGCATGCCAGGCGCCGTGCGGGGTGGTGCGAATTGCAGATTGGCAGGACGCACTGGTTCTTTGATGCGCAACGGCTCGCCCGGTTGCTCATCGGTGAGTGTTTCCGGAGCAGCCTTCAGTTTTTCTTCCAGTGAGTCGCTGAGCAGGACTCGTTCTGCAAATTTACGAATTTCCATCGAGGCATTAATTTGTTGTAGAGGGATTGAATTGAGCTCGAAACAAGGCAACACAGCCGATGACTTTCAGTTCCACATCAGTATAGCGGCTGGCAAGCTGAGATTGTAACTCATCGAGGCTGTCCGCAGTATTCGTAAAGATCTTTTTTTGATTGTAAACACGCATTAAACGCCGCGCGGCTAGACCTTTGGGAACTCCCTCATGCAGAATCGTGGAGCCGGAGATGAGCGCACTCGGATTCAGCCAGGGAGCGAGATGATCAAAGAGTGCCGCCTTGGATGTCAGGTCGCCAGGCAGACAATGCAACAGATAGTTCAGACTGACTGAGTCGAATCGTTGTGGTGGAGGAGCGGGTAAGGGCTGCAGGATATCTGCCTGATAGACTTCAGGGGTATAGCGACTGGCGCGCTTAGCCGTCGCTTCCAGACTATTAGGATTCAAATCCAGCAATCCGAGTCTGACTTTGGAATTCGGAAACGTGCAGTGCTCCAGGTAGTAGCCTGTTCCGACGCCGACATCCAGATGATTGCTGGTCAAATTTTGATTCAACCATCGCAGGATGTGTTTCGTCCGACATTTCCAGATCAGAGAGTTTGAGATTCCCAACACCCAGAGATCATAGATCGACAATAACTTTTTTGAGTAGACCGCCTGACCGGCGATGCTCTCTTCAGAGGCTGTTTTCATGGTGCGAGTGTAATCGAATCCATCTCGTTTTTAAATCCCGTTCAGCCGGTGGCTCTCACCAGAAAGCCACCAGGCAGCCGCTTGACCACTTTTCGCATTTCCAGAATGGTGAGTGTCGACAGAATGCGTGAAGAATCGAGGTTACTGGACTGAACGATTTCGTTGAGATGCAGTGGTTCCAGGGTCACCAGATTCAGGATGTCGCGTTCGAACTCGCTTAATACGAGTTCGCGGGGAGTATGCACTTCACGACTTTCTGCCGTCAACACGGGCGTTTTGGCCGGGCCAAGTCCTTCTAGAATATCTTCGACACTACGCACCAGCATCGCACCGTCGCGAATCAGATCGTGACAGCCGGCACTGGCTGGATGGTCGATGCGACCAGGAACGGCGAACACTTCGCGGCCCTGTTCATAAGCGTGGCGCGCTGTGTGTAATGCGCCGCTTTTTCGTCCGGCTTCGATCAGTACGACTCCCATCGAGAGACCGCTGATGATGCGATTGCGTTGTGGAAACAAACCGGCGACCGGTGCCTGATCGAGGGGAAATTCGGTGACGAGAGCACCCTGACGGGCGACCTGCTCTGAGAGACCCTGATGTTCGGGCGGGTAAATGTGCGACAGTCCCGTTGCCATCACAGCGATGGTTCGGCCGTCCGCTTTGAGTGCACCTTCATGGGCGGCTCGGTCAATGCCGCGCGCCAGTCCACTGACGACGGTAATGCCGGAACGGGCGAGAGCACCGGCGATTTTTTCTGCCTGTTGTAGTCCGTAGTGGGTGCATTTGCGCGAGCCGACGATGGCGACCGCCAGTTCATCTTCAGGGAGCAGAGTTCCTTTACAGTAGAGCAGGGAAGGTGGGTCTGGCATCTCTTTCAGGAGAGAGGGATACGCGTCTGCTTCTTCAGACAGAATCTGATAGCCGAACTCACGACAGCGCTTGAGTTCGTCTTCAGCAGTCGACTTGGCGGTACGATAACAGATCGCGTCGGCAAGTTTTTTGCCGATCCCGGGTACGTTTAAAAGTTCCTGTCGGGGCGTCTTTAAGATCTGGGAAGCAGTACCGAAATGTTCCAACAGGGTTTGCCGGATGCGCGGCCCGACTCCGTGAATCAGATTCAACTGAATCTGATCGAGAAGCGGCTGTTCTGATTCAGGGGGGCACTCATCCATGTTTGGAAAGACCTCAGTAAAAACAGGTTGACTCACGAACGTACATGCTCTCATAAAAGATATGAAAAAACAACTAAGATCGGAGCGCAATCTTGGGGAAGCTGCTGCTGACGCTTGACAGAGACCGCGGTTTGCCTCTAAACACGAGACACACGAAAGTAAACTCAGTCAAAGGTCAAGCTTATGCTGGACAAGTTATTTTTCATTTTTGCCTGCATCATCATTCCGGTTTTATGGGGAGTGATTGTGAATTGGATCTTCAACCAGTGGCAGGATCGCTCAAATAACAATTCTGACGATGACTATATTTTCCCCGACTATCAAATCTAAGGCGGCATCAAGATGGGCTTTGGATTGATCGATTTTTTACTGATTTCATCAGCCGGGGGGCTGATTGGTTTTCTGGCGGGGATGTTCGGTGTCGGGGGCGGCTTTCTCCTGGTGCCCATTCTGAATATTGTGCTGGGAATCCCAATGGAGCTGGCCGTTGGAGCGAGTGCCTGTCAGGTTTTGGGGCCGGCAACGACTTCCTTATTAGCGCGAAAAATTAAAGTGCGAGATTTATTTTTTCCGTTAGTGATTACTGGTGGACTGTTACTGGGTGTCATTGCGGGAACGAGTATTTTGGAACATGCCAAAGATTTGGCCGAATTCAGTCTCAATGGAAAGAAGATCATCGTCGCGGAGTTCGTGGTGTTGGTGATCTATTTTCTGATGCTGCTGGGACTGGGCATTCTTTCCTTGAAAAGTGCCCGTCGTTCTGATGCGGAACTCAGCAGCGCACTTCTGAAAGATCGATTGCAGATTCCGCCTCTGGCCCGATTTCCAGACTTATTTGAAGGATCTCTTTCGATTCCCGTGATTGCCTGGTTTGGACTGGGGTTGGGTTTAATCTCTGGTCTGTTGGGCATCAGTGGAGGAATTCTCTTATTGCCGATGCTGATTTTTGGCCTGGGGATTCCCACGCATCGGGCCATCTCTTGTAGTCTGGTGATTGTCTGGATTGTGGCGTTTCAGTCGACGGTGGCGCATGCCTGGCATGGAAATGTGAGCATCATGATTGTGATTGCGTTGCTTTTGGGAGGGACTGTGGGAGCCCGCCTGGGTTCTGATCTGAATGCTCGGCTCAAAGGTCTGCAGTTAAGACAACAGTTTGGCTGGTTATTACTGTCGGTGGCACTTATGATTGGAGTGCGTCTGGTATTTTTGCTGGCCGGATAAAAATAGCACAAGAGGAGAGAATCCAATGGCAAACAAATCCATCCTGTTTTTAACGGGCGATTATGTCGAGGACTATGAGATCATGGTTCCGTTTCAGGCACTGCAGATGGTCGGCTATCAGGTCGATGTGGTCTGTCCTGATAAAAAAGCGGGCGACATAATTCGGACGTCGATCCATGATTTCGAAGGAGATCAGACCTATTCCGAAAAGCGGGGCCACAATTTTACGCTGAATGCGACCTTTGCGGATGTGAATCCCGCTGATTATACCGGGCTGTTGATTCCCGGCGGACGAGCACCAGAATACATTCGGCTGAATGAGCGCGTGTTGGAGATAACACGCGATTTTGCCGAAGCGAAGAAACCAATTGCCGCTATCTGTCATGGCTTACAATTACTGGCAGCGGCCGGAGTGCTCAAAGGCAAGAGCTGCACGGCCTATCCTGCCTGTGCGCCTGAGGTGAATCTGTCGGGAGGCACTTATGCAGAGACACCCATTGATGGCGTGCACGTGGATGAGAATCTGGTTTCCGCGCCCGCCTGGCCCGCACATCCTCAGTGGCTGGCGGCCTTTCTGAAAGTGCTGGGAACGAAAATCGAGTTGTAATTTTGACGAGTCATTGACTCTGAGTCTTGCTGAATCTGGAGAAACGCTGATGTCTTGTTGTTCTCTCAACTGGTCTACGATTGGTGCAACTTTAGGTGGTCTGGCTGTGATTATAGGGGCATTCGCTGCGCACGGAATTGATGGATATTTCACGGAGAAATATGCAGGGCAGGTCAAAACGGTCGCTGGCGTGGAAGTACCGGCGTCGCAGAAATATCTAAATGATTTCAAAACCGGCGCGCAATATCAGATGTATCATTCACTGGCCCTGCTGATGGTCGGTTTTGCTGGCCTGACTTCACAGAAGAAGAAACTGTTGAACATTGCGGGTTGGTGTTTTCTGCTGGGGATCATTTTTTTCTCCGGTAGTCTTTACGTTTTGACTCTGAGCGGTCAGACTTTTTGGGGAGCGATTGCGCCAATTGGGGGCACATTGCTTATCGTGGGCTGGTTTTCCCTGGCTGCAGGAGTCTGTTGCTGTGGCGGTTCTGCTTCCGATGTCGTGACTGGCCCCGAAACTCCTTCCTCAACATGATGCCACCGACGCGTGGCTTAATTTAATAATGATTGGAACCGATCATTCCCACCTTCTTTCAGGATTGTAGAACTCATGCTGATTTTTGATGCCCACCTTGATATGGCCTGGAACGCCTGCGAATGGAACCGTGATCTGGAATTACCGGTTACGGAAATTCGGAAATTCGAAAGACAGTTCGAAAACATTACTCCCGGGGAAGCCACCGTTTCCTGGCATGCATTACGCAAAGGGGGCGTAGGGATGACGATTTCCACCTTGTTGCCACGACTGCATCGCAAAGATGCCGCGATGACGCATTATCAGTCTCACGAAGCCGCTTATGGCGTGGCGATGGGGCAGTTGGCCTATTACCGGGCGATGGTCGCCAAAGGAGTGTTGCGAGAGATTCCAGACAGCGCCACTTTACAGAGCCATGTGGCGGAGTGGGAGGCCAACGAAGACGCTGCACGAGCAGACGGGAGTTCTATTCCGATTGGTTTTATCCTGAGCATGGAGGGCGCACCGCCAATTCTGTCTCCGCAACAGATTGGTGACTGGTTTGATGCGGGTTTACGGATTTTAGGACCCGCACACTATGGGCCAGGACCTTACTGTTTTGGAACAGGCAGTACAGGGGGGCTCAAAGAGGAAGGGCCCGCTTTACTCAAAGAGATGGATCGGGTGGGGATGCTGCTGGACGTGACTCATCTGGCAGATCAATCGTTCTGGGAAGCACTTGAGATTTATCAGGGACCAGTGCTTGCCAGCCATCATAACTGCCGTTCGTTGGTAGATGCAGACCGGCAATTGACGGATGAGCAAATCGAGGCGTTGATTGAACGGGGCGCCGTGATCGGCTGTGCTTTCGATAACTGGATGATCAAACCAGGTTGGACAATTGGTGTTTCCGACCCTGCGACGACTTCGGTAGAGGACATTGCCAACCATACCGATCACATTTGTCAGCTGGCGGGAAATGCGAAACATTGCGGTTTGGGGACGGACCTGGACGGTGGTTTCGGCAAAGAGCAGACGCCACATGATTTGGATACCATCGCTGATCTGGAAATGTACGCCGAGATTCTGGAGAGGCGTGGCTACAGTACGGAAGATATTAAGGGCATTATGTCTCAAAACTTCATCGACTTCTTTCTGAAAGCGTTGCCTCAAGCATCTGTCTGACACGGACTGATTTTCAGAACATACACGCTGTATCTTATTGAATTTCAATGGGATACGGCGTTTTTTTGTTTATATGGGAAATCTTTTTGAAAATGTTTCAAGATTGGAGAACGGCTGGCGAATAACTGAGAGTGACGTGGCCGATCGGTTTGGCCTACTGTTCCGAATCGAACATTTGTTGTACTGAGAGGGAGTCTGGACAATGGTATTTATGTGTAAGAAATTTGTGATAGGTGCTGCAGTGCTGGCCACGCTGGGAACCTTCGTATTTGGCCGTGATGTGGTGAGCTATGTGAAGACGGCGGGCAATTCCGTCAGGGATGCGGTCAAAGCCGAAGTTCCCGTTGATTTTGAAGTAGAACGTGCTCGCAAGATGGTAGAGGATCTGGTTCCGGATATCCGCCGCTGCATGCATGTGATCGCCGAGCAGCAGGTTGATGTGGAAACGCTGCAGAACGAAATTCATGAATCAGAACTGGCGATGAAGCAGCAGAAAGAGGCGATGTTTACGCTGCGTTCTGATCTGGAATCGAGTGACACCCAGTTTGTGTATGCGAGTCGAACCTATTCTAAAGATGAGATTCGTAACGATCTGGCACAGCGATTTGACCGTTTCAAAGTCGCGACAGACACATTAAAGCGTAATACGCAGATTTTAAAAGCACGTGAAAAAGCATTAGACGCCAACCGTGAGAAGCTCGAAAACATGTTGTCTGCCAAGATGGATATGGAAGTACAGATCGAGCAACTGGAAGCACGTTTGAAATCGGTCCAGGCAGCTGAGACAGTCAGTAACCTGGAAATTGATAACTCGCAGCTCACACGAGCCAAGGGGTTGATCAAAGACTTGAACAAGCAGCTTGATGTGAAAGAAAAGCTGTTGGATGCCGAAGGAAAGTTCACCGGCCTGATTCCCGTCGATACGAAAGTAAAAGAGAAACGGGATGTGGTTAAGCAGATGGATGAGTACTTCAAGCTGAAGGCTGGCGATAAAGTCGCTGCTCAGTAATTATCTGACTGGGAGATGAAGCATTGGCGCGAGTGGTGGCAGGTAGTTTTCGTCTCTGGACGAGGCTGCCTGCCCCGTACCAGTTTAACGTAAGTCATGGATCAGTATGATGATTAGTGAAAAAATCGATTCCAGTAGACCAATTTGGGGAATCATACGTTAAGATAAAGAGTCATACTATCTGTCACCTTGTCTCAAATCAGATCTGTTCTCAGGAGAACAACCTTGGGCTTCTTCACTTCGTCTTCAAAAAATTCTCAGCAGGCTCCCGCAGCGAATTCCGCTGCAGGTTCGAGCTATCTGTTGTGGATTGACGGCGTCGGAACCTATCTGGTGTATTTATCAGAAACAATGCGCATTGGTGGCCCAGGTGAGCCGGGAACCATTGGTGGCCTGAGATCGGCTTGGGCTGATTTGTCATTGCTGGCGAACCTGTCTCGACACCATGCTTCAATCGTGCGTTCCGGCGAGAGCTATTACCTGGAAGCGAAGGCCCCTGTGTTTTGTGACCAGCGTGCTGTGAATGATCGCGTCTTGCTGACCGATCAGGCAGCGATTAGACTGAATACAGATACTGTAATCACCTTTCGTCAGCCGACCGTACTGAGCGCGACTGCGTGTCTGGAATTGACCAGTTATCATCAGCCTCAGCAGCGACTGGATGGCATTATTTTGATGGCAGAGACATGTCTGCTTGGTTCCTCCGGTGAGAATCATGTTGTTTGTCACAATTGGTCGGGAACTGTCATTTTATATCGTCAGGGGGATCAGATTTTGTGTCGTTCGAAGCTGGAAATATTTAACAATGGGGAGCCAGCGTCTGAGGGAGCCGTGTTAACCCCGGGTTCTCTGGTCAGTGGCCCTGAATTACGTTTTCGTTGGGAGGTCGTCAGTTAAACGATTTGGGGTTTTACTCGCGCTAATCTATTTGTGTTATTAAGAAAGTGAAGTTCATGGATTCAATAATAGTGGGACTAATTATAATGGGAGTTGCTGCTTTCATTATCTTGCAGTTGGTGATGTGGATCTGGATGCTTGTTGATTGTCTGAAAAATGAACCAGCGGAAGGGAATGATAAAGTGATCTGGGTGCTCTTGATGGTGTTTCTCGGGATTATCGGATCTTTACTCTATTACTTCATACGTCGTCCCCAGCGAATTGAACGATTTGGACAATAGAAATGCCTGAAGTATTTAATGGGAGGTGGCTGAAGAATTGATTTGGTGTTTTACTCGCGCTGATATAAAGATTTTATTATGGAAATTGGAATTATGTTCTCAATCTTTAGTTTAATATTTGGGTTACTCTCTGTTGTCATTGGTATTTTGGCGACCATTTTCTGGATCTGGATGCTGATCGATTGTCTGAAAAATGAACCTTCAGTTGGAAATGATAAAATTATCTGGGCGCTCGTGATTGTGTTCCTCAGTTATCTCGGCGCGATTTTATATTACCTGGTCCGACGGCCTGAGCGGATTAAACAGACGGGACAGTAGATTCAGAGAAATAAAATGATCCATAACACTTTTATGAACGTTATTATTACAGTCAATAAGTTGCATTAGAGTGTGTGGAAGTACACGCGATCAATCACAGTTATAAATAGTTTGCCGTACAACAAATACGTTGTTTAACGGATGGAATGAGCCATGAAATTCACCTTTGCACCAGAATCGAAACCTTTAGCAGGATTTACGATTAAGCGCGCCATCGACCGGGGTGGATTTGGAGAGGTGTATTATGCACTGAGTGATTCGGGCAAAGAGGTGGCGCTCAAATTGCTGCAACAGAACATGGATATTGAATTGCGCGGCGTGACGCAATGTCTGAATCTAAAACATCCGAATCTGGTCACGATCTTTGATGTCAAAACGGACCGCGACGGCGACCACTGGGTGGTGATGGAATATGTGTCCGGCCAGGGGCTGGATAAAGCCTTGCATCAGTGTCCCAACGGGATGCCGATGGAGCAGGTACGGTATTGGCTGTCGGGGATTTCAGAAGGCTTGTCTTATCTGCATAGTCGCGGCCTGGTACACCGGGATTTGAAACCTTCGAATGTATTCCGCGATGGCGAGACCATCAAAATTGGCGATGTGGGTTTGTCGAAATTTATTACCCATAGTCGCCGCAGTGCGAATACGCAGAGTGTGGGCACCGTGTATTACATGGCACCCGAAGTAGCGCGGGGACGTTATGGAAAAGAAGTCGACGTCTATGCGGTAGGTGTGATGGTCTACGAGATGATTACCGGCGTGGTCCCCTTCGACGGGGAATCGACGGCGGAGATTCTGATGAAACATCTTTCCGAAAAACCGGACCTGAGCCGTTTGCCCGTTCATCTGCGTGCCGTTATGGGACGTGCCTTAGAAAAAGACCCACAAAAACGAATTGCCGACGTCAAAGTCTTCAAGCAGGAATTTGAACGCGCTCTGTTTCAGCGCGAGACGGTTACAGAAATTCCTGATACATCATTTGAAACCTTCGCGGCTGTCGCTGCCCCGATGCAACATGCGGACGGAGTGAATCAAACCTCTCGTGTTTCGAACAATCACTCTGGTTGGGAGTATACCAGGCTTTGGGGCCCCGGAATTATCCTGATGTTTTTTTTGGTAGGGATGATAGGAATATCAATAGGAGGTCTGAGGGTCGGAATTCCTCTCTTTTTTGGCCTCTTTATCATGATGTTTTTCTGTGGGGCCATTGTCATCACAGGCATGTTCGGGCGGCTGATTTTTACCAAAGGGATTGCAGCGATTGTAAAAGGGCCGCCTCCCATCAGTGATCTCTGGGATAAAGAAAAGAACCACCGAAGGGATACAGCTGCAAAAGAATACCGCGCTCAAGTATTGGATGAGACACGGATTTTCCGAGAGCAGGAACGGCAGAAAGCAGAAGCAGAGCAACGTCGTGTACGGGAACAGCACCGAAATAAACGCTGTTATCGGCGTGCATTGACGCCGCGTACGCCGCGATCGATTTCCCTTCAAAGCCGATTCTATGATTTATCCATTTCGATGGTGAAAGCGGTCGTCTGTACGCTGGTGATCATGGCGGGGATTTTGTGTTTTACAGATGGATTAATTTCCAGAGGATTCTGGAGCGGCAATGATTTCGCTCCCCTGGCACTGCTGACGTTTGGAACAATCGTCGCTGCCTGGAGCGTTTTGGGTGTTGCAAAACTGACAGAAGGAAAAGTGTTCGATAACAGCACGCGTCGTATTATCTGGATGATCACAGGAGTTGTCGTAGGATCGTTGATCTATTTGATTCAAGCAGACGTCTTAATGACTTCAATGCCTGCTTCACGAGACATGCATTTGGGATTAAGACCCTGGTTCAACGTGATCGGCCCGTATTCTTTAATTCTAGGGAATGGGCAACCCAGCTTGATTGGCTATGTGGTTTTCTTTGGAATGCTCTTCTGTTTCCGCCGCTGGTGGTGGCACGCTGATTCATTTCGACCAAGAAAATTCAAAGTGACTTCTGTTCTGACAACCGTATTTGTTGCCTATGTGGTCACCGCAATCTGGGCATTTCCCGTTGTTGCTGCATTGAGTTGGGCAGCCATTATTTCGAGTGTAGTTCAGCTTTCTGCCTCGTGGATTTCGGAAGATCAACGCGTCGTTGAGATTAAGGGGACGAAATAATGAACGCCGCACCACTTGAATTTACCTGGATTTTTATTTTGCTCATGGTGCTGATTCTGGTGCCTACGATCATCCTCGTTGTTATGAAATTATTTCAGAATTTTTCGGTCGGGTCTTTTCTGGCGACCATATTTGTCTTCATAACGGGGGGAGTACTCTTAGTTTTATTGGCAATTTTGCTACCCTATGTCTTCCTGAGATCTCCAGAAATTGTATCTGCTGAAGCCGTCAGCAGTGATTCATTCAGCAGGAATATTCCGGCAAAAGCGGCTGTTGCCAGTCCCCCAAAAATACCGGAACCATTTTGGGAACTCCCTGTCGTTGCCCGAAAACCACACGATCCTCCTCAAGCGGAGATCCCTGTTCCGGCGACGGCAAGAGCAAAGGAACCGCTGAAACCGTTACCAGACTGGGTTGTTTCCGGATTGGATCATACGCATCAAAACAAGAAGAACCTGTTGGAATCAAGCCGGTTGGTTGTTGAATCTGGTTTGTTTGTGACGGTTGGTGAAGCACAGTACGATGCTTTGGCTAAGGCAGGCTTGAAATTGAAAGCGAATCTGCAGTTGCGCTATCCACATTACCCTCTGGCAAATTTGGAGGTCAGCCCGGATGAAGTTCGTCAGGTGGCATTGCGGAGAAGTTACTATCAGCTGGTCGAACATAATTTTGGAGACGTTCTGAAAAATGGGGAACCACTCAAACAGAATATGTATCGTGCTTATCTGGAATTCGAAGATTCTCCTCGCGTGCGAGAGACGCTGTTTGCACGATGGAAGCAGAAAATTGGGAATGAACGGGTCGCATGGCTGGGGGGGGGCTTTGGTTTGATGACATTACTGTGTGCCGGAGTCGCCGTGTATTTGAGAGTCACGCATTCTCAGGCTACAGTGAAGTCCGCTTAAAAATTCTTAACTCAAAGCAGTTTGTGATTCCCTCATGCCAATCGATGAAGCCGATCAACTTCTAGTATCTCAAATCAAAGCTGGCGACTCTGACGCCTGGGCAGAATTGATTGCGCGGTTTGAAGGACGGCTGCTGGCGTTTGTTAACAGCCGATTGCGCAATGCGGCGAGCAGCGAAGATGTCGTTCAGGAAACGTTTCTGGGTTTTTTGATCAGTCTGCCGAACTATGATCCGGCGACGCCTTTGGAGTCGTTTCTGTTTGCGATTGCTTCTCATAAGCTGACAGATTTGCTCCGCAAGCAGGGTAGACGGCCCACCATTCCCCTATTTCCGGACGAGAAGGGCGAACGGGAAAACCATCGCGAGCCGGCAGGTCATGCGCGAGTGGCTTCCAGTCTGGCGCGGAGTAAAGAACGCAAATCAAAAGAAGAGCAGATCATTTGTGAGAGCCTGCAGGACTTAATTTTATCCTGGATCAAAAATGGAGAGTATGAGCGGCTGCAGTGTATTGAGCAGTTGTTTGTCTCGGGGAAGGCGAATAAAGAGGTAGCATTGCAATTACAAATTTCAGAACAGGCGGTTGCCAACCATAAGCACTTTGTCGTCGGGAAACTGAAAGACGCGATCAAAATGGCTCAGATTCATGACGCTGATTTACAGGGACTGGGGTTATCCTGATAGAAGTGGGTGTTCAAACGCAAATTCAGAACAGCGCAGCAAAAAACCTCGCCTGATCATCGCAGGGCGAGGTTTTTATGTTTGTGGGTCGTACGCGACCGGCTCCATCAAATTAGAATTTGATGTGCTTTCGTTTTTGCTTGCGTGCTTTAGCACTGGCAGGACGACGACCGTGATTTGCTTTTTTCAGTTTACGTTGTGTTTTTGCCATGACTTTATCCTTTATGGTCTTCGAAATTTTCAAATCAAGACCACATATTGACTGATGAGGCCTGCAGAATGTTATCGGTATCGGGCCGGGTATTCTAGTCGAACACAGTCATGAAAAAAAGCCAATCGGTTGAAAATCACTGGTTTGGGGCGGAATTCTTTCCGTTTTCCAGGAAATTTTGGCCTAAAAACAAGATTGTCCGTCTTGAGGTATGTGGACTGTTGTTCTGATTCCGGGTAGCATGATGAGGATCACTTGAATACTGGACAAAATAGGCGTTAATCTGAACTGAAGAAAAATCCTCATGCTGGCCAAGCTCTATACCTATTCTTTATTTGGCATCGAAGCCAAGCCGGTCGAAGTGGAAGTCGATATCTCTCCCGGGGCGATGCCGAAAACGATTCTGGTGGGGTTGGCAGAAGCAGCTGTGAAAGAGAGTACGCATCGGATTGAGCGGGCTCTGGTAAACAGCGGGTACAATCGTCCCATCGATCGGATTGTGATCAACCTGTCTCCCGCGGATCTCCCCAAAGACGCGGCCTCGTTTGATCTGCCGATTGCATTGGGATTGTTGACTGCCAGTGGACAGCTTGCCTCGGATCGGTTTCAGGAGTATGCGGTTGTGGGAGAGTTGGCTCTGGATGGCACGATTCGTCCGGTGCGGGGCGCGTTATCGATGGCCATCGCGGCGCGCGAGCAGGGCAAGCAGGGAATTCTGGTTCCGGTTCAGAATGCAGAGGAAGCCGCTGTCGTGGAGGGGCTGGATGTGTTTGCCGTGGGCACTCTGGCAGAAGCCGTCGGTTTTTATACGGGGAACCTGCCCATCGAAGCGGTCGAATTTTCCTGGGAGAATGCGCTAGAGGAACACGGTCAGTATGAAATCGACTATAGCGATGTAAAGGGGCAGGAATATTCGAAACGGGCGATCACGGTTGCCGCTGCCGGAATGCATCATTTACTCATGATCGGGTCGCCTGGTACTGGAAAGACTTTGCTGGCTTCGAGGTTCAGTACAATCTTGCCGCGCCTTTCTCAGGAAGAGAGTTTAGAGACGACGCGAATTTACAGTGCGATGGGGCGTTTATCTAATAATCAATCTCTGGTGATGCTACGCCAGTTTCGGACTCCTCATCATACCATCAGTGAAGCGGGATTGGTGGGAGGCGGGTCTACGCCGGCACCGGGAGAGATCAGCCTGGCACATAATGGTCTGTTATTTCTGGATGAGTTGCCTGAATTTAATCGGCGTACTCTGGAAGTACTCCGTCAGCCACTTGAGGGAGGTGAAGTCACCATTTCCCGCGCAATCGGCAGCGTGACATTTCCTGCGAACGTGATGTTAATCGCAGCGATGAATCCCTGTCCTTGTGGTTATCTTTCTGATCCACGACGAAAGTGTTCCTGCAATCCAATGCAAATTGAGCGTTATCTTTCCAAGATCAGCGGCCCATTACTGGATCGGATCGACATTCACATAGAGGTTCCCCCTGTACCATTTCGGGATCTTTCAGAAAAATCAGCGGGCACCGACAGTGCGACGATGCGTGAACGTGTTTTGGAAGCGCGGGAAATTCAGTCGCGCCGTTTTCAGCAGGAATCGACTTCACACAATGGTCGAATGACGCCGCGGCAGCTAAGAAAATACTGTCAACTGGCTGGCGATGCAGAGGCATTATTAAAATCGGCAATGGAAGACATGGGACTTTCAGCACGGGCTCATGATAAGATTTTGCGAATCAGCCGAACCATTGCCGACCTGGATCAGAGCGATCAGATTACTGCGTCTCACATCAGTGAAGCCATTAATTACCGTACGCTGGATCGTCAGTTCTGGTCTTGAAACGTGAGTTTAGCCGTTCACAGTTGGCTGCAGTTCCTCTGTATGATTTTCCGGTTCTGCAAGGCGTGCGATGGTCTCCAGCAGTTTTTGCTTATCGACGGGTTTGGTAGCATAGGCGTTGCAGCCGGCATCGAGACACTTTTCCATATCGTTTTT
This sequence comes from Gimesia alba, assembly GCF_007744675.1. Lineage (NCBI taxonomy): Bacteria > Pseudomonadati > Planctomycetota > Planctomycetia > Planctomycetales > Planctomycetaceae > Gimesia > Gimesia alba. Next base: position 7,500,025 of record NZ_CP036269.1, on the reverse strand, counting down.
CATAGCATGCGCGGTGAGTGCGATGATTGGCCCACTATAGCCGGATTCGCGTAGTTTTCGGGTCGCGGTATAACCATCCATCACAGGCATTTGCATATCCATCAGGATGAAGTCATAGGGATGCTCGTCTTCCAACGCCGCCATTGCTTGCTCATAACCAATTTTTCCGTTATCGGCCAGCTCAACCTGCATGCCTTCTTTTTTCAATAGAAATGAGATGAGGCGCTGGTTATCAAGCCCGTCTTCCACGATGAGAATCCGGCTGGAGTTAATGTTACTGTTTGGTTTGAGTGAATTTTCATCTTTGGTTTCAGTAGCGACTTTTTTGATGGCATTCTCGTTCAGTTGCAACAGGCGGATGCCTTCCAGTGATCCTGTGTTGATCGAGATTGTGAAGTTGCTGCCTACACCGATGGTGCTGGTAACGTGAATCTTGCCGCCGAGCATCTCTGCCAGTCGTTTTGAGATCGCCAGCCCCAGTCCGGTGCCTCCATATTTTCGGGTCGTTGAACTGTCTGCCTGTGTGAAGGGCTGATAGATTTGTGCGAGGGCTGTTTCCGAAATTCCGATACCGGTATCAATGACTTGAAATTGGAGTTGGGGGAATCCATATTCCGTATTGATTGTTTTGATTCGCAATTCGACGTGACCGGTTTCAGTAAACTTGATGGCATTACCAAGCAGATTGATCAGAATCTGGCGCAGGCGAGTGGGGTCGGTGATGATTGTTTCCGGGATCGGATTTTCAAAAGAGATCACGATCTTGAGCCCTTTGGAATCGGCTTTGACCTGCATGAGTGAAGCGATGTCTGAAATGAGCTCCTGAGTGTTGATGCGAACCTGTTCCAGTTCGATTTTGCGGGCTTCGATTTTTGAAAGGTCGAGAATATCATTGATCACGCCGATGAGATATTCACCGTTTCGTTTCACAATGTTGGCTGCCTCAATGTCTTCTTTATTTTGCAAATTCCCAAGCAGGATATCGGTAAAACCCAGAATGGCTGTCATGGGGGTTCGGATTTCATGACTCATATTAGCCAGGAATTCACTTTTGGCTTCACTGGCTGCTTCAGCCCGTTTGCGGGCTTCATTTAAAGAGCGTTCATATTCTTTGCGTTCGCTGATGTCCTGAATAATACCAGTAAAAATTTCCCGATCTGCCAGGACCACCGAGCTGACGGCGAGTTCTGCCGGAAAAGTAGAACCGTCATTACGTTGCGCCACAATCTCCTGCCGGGATCCGATGGCACGGACCAGTTGGGGGTTGAGATCCCCTTCGGCGTATTCATGTTGAATTTTCTGATGAAGAGGTGGGATGAGTAAATTGATATTTTGCCCGACGACTTCGTGGTTCAAATATCCGAATAGATGTTCTGCTCCCAGATTGAATTCTTCGATTTTTCCTTCCAGGTTAATGGTGATGATCGCATCCATCACATTATCCATGATAGAGCGATATCGCAGCTCGCGATCTTTGACATCGGATAACAGAATTTCCTGTGCATCCAGCACGCGATTGTATTGATGACCAACGATACCAGCTTCAGTGAAATTATCCGTTTCTGCTCTGGATGTATTGTCACCATTTTCGTGAGCAATCATCGTTTCCAGAAGGCTGTGTAATTCAGTGGAAGCACCATGTTCCGCTACATTCAGACCGATCTTTTCTTCTTCAACCGTGACACGAATGGGCATCAGACGATTCATGATCGACATGAAAATCCAGATGAATCCGAAGCTCCAGACAAAGCAGACTGCAACGCCGAGTGCTTGAATTCCCAGCTGTTGTGTACGTGAGATACCATTTTGAAATAAGCTGGCATCAGCAAACAGGGCGACCGCCAGTGTTCCCCAGGCGCCAGCAAAGCCGTGTACGGGTATGGCTCCCACGACATCGTCAACTTTGAACCGATTTTCTAAAAGTGACAAAGAGGCCAGCATCACAACGCCGGCAATGGCACCGATGAGCAAGGCACTGGGAAACGACACCGCATTGCACGATGCCGTAATGGCAACGAGTCCTGCCAGTGAGCCGTTAAATATTTTTTCGACCGAAATTTGCTGGGACGAGATGAGCTCCCAGACTAACGCACAGACTCCTCCTGCAATTCCGGCCAGGATTGTATTCAGAATGATCGAAGGCACTTCACCGTTTAAGGCTAGTGTGCTGCCCCCGTTAAATCCAAACCATCCAAACCAGAGAATTAAAAATCCTAACGCCGCCAGGGGAAGATTACTGGATGAAAATCGTGACTGATTGAAATTTTTAGAAAATCGCCCCGTTCGAGGACCTAGTATCAGGACGGCCGCTAATGCAGACCACGCTCCGACGGAATGCACAACACTAGATCCGGCAAAGTCAAGAAATCCCAGTTTCCCGAGCCATCCTGCTGGTGCTCCGGAGATATCTTTTGCCCAGGCCCAGTGTCCAAACAGCGGGTAAGCGACGGCACCAATGCCGACAGCCAGAATGATATAGGAGCGGAAACGCATTCTCTCTGCAACGGCGCCGGAGGAAATGGTCATTGCGGCACTACAAAAAACGAGCTGGAATAAGAATATGACAGTAGGCCAATGAGTCGGGTTGCTGTCATCAAATGCGAATTGTGAAGTTCCGATCAACCCATAGTAAGAACTACCGAACATCAGGCCGTAGCCAAACAGCCAGAAAATCAAAGCGCCGATGAAAAAATCAACCACATTCTTTGTAGCTACGTTGATGCTGTTTTTGGATCTGGATAGACCAGATTCCAGACAGCAAAATCCGGCCTGCATCAAGAAGACCAGACTGGTACAGACCAGCACCCAAATCGTATTGGTTGTTAACTCATGAGACATCTAACGAGGAGCCCTCAATTTAAAACCAGTCAACTACAAAGCGCGTTCGCATTTAAACAGAATGTTCAAACTCTACGTTGGAATTAGTAACTGTCAAAAAATAATTGAGTGAAACCCCTCATTTGTTGCCTGGTCGGTTTACCCCAAGCGTTGATTCGCATAAAGAGGCTATTTGGAAGAATCGGAATCTCTGTTAGATTTGATGCAGGGGTCTCAGGTTTACTGAAATTGTTGAGGAGATAGGGAAAACCTGAGTGGCAGCTTGTTGTCTGGTGGTACCTCTGAATCGATTATGCCGTGCTGACTCAGGATGCCGGTGCTTCTAAAGAAAGCGGATTGGGTTGTTCTACAGGCGGGAAGATGCCCGGTGCGTTATTTTGATACCATTGTTCTAAAACTTGCAGCCACTGTTCTGCAGTTTTCACGGCGATAAACGCATTGCGAACTTCATTTCGTTGGGGATGGAGCTCGGAATAAAAGATGCCGAACTTGCGCATGGTGTTGCAGACTTTTTTCTCACCATAAAATGTGCGCGCCAGTTCAAAGTGTTCGGCAATCACAGTCCGTTGTTCGTAGACATCCGGCAGAGAGATCGGTTGCTTGCGGAGCAGGTCAGCCGTTTGCTGAAAGATCCAGGGATTTCCAATTGCGCCACGAGCAATGGAAACGCCATCGACGTGCGTTACACGCAGCATATCAATACAGGCTTGCGGTGAGAACAGGTCGCCACTTCCAATGACTGTTTTCGAGCCGGCGTGCTGTTTGACTTGTTTGAGAAATTCCCAGTTACTGGGGCCGACGTACTTCTGATGCACGGTTCGTCCATGAACGGTGATCGCGGCCAGTCCACGTTCATAAGCACCGTCAAAGATGCGAAAAAAATTATCTTCCGATTCTGCGGTGTCGTCGATGCCCCGTCTCATTTTTAACGTGACGGGGATATGATCGGGAACCACATCGCGTACACGGGAAATAATATCGAGTGCCACTTCAGGTTGCCCCAGATGATAGCCGCCCCGGCAGCGACTCATGACTTTTTTGACCGGGCAGCCAAAGTTGATATCGATCACATGAAAGCCGGCTTCAACAAGTCTTTGTGCAGCAGGTCCAAATTCTTCCGGTTCTGAACCCATCAGCTGACCACCGACGGGAAACTCATCCTGATGGCAGTACATCATTGCATGCTGTTTGCCCTGTTTGGATTGCACGATCATCCGGTCGATCATGACTTCGCAGAGTGTATAAGCGGCTCCCAGTCTGGCAGCGATCACGCGCATGGGGTAGTCACTATAACCGCTCAAGGCAGCCTGGAATAAAGGCGACTTCAGTTGATAGGGGCCTAAAGGAACAGATGATATTTGATCGACGGACATGCTTTTGTATTAGCTTTTCTTAATGTTAGTCCAAAGCTCAACCTGGGAATTGCGACAGTAACTCGCTGGTAATCTGGCCGGGCTGTGGATGACTGCAGATCGTATTGCTGACGGCTACATGTTGCGCACCGGCTTGAATCGCCTGGCTGAGATTGTCGGCATTGATGCCTCCAATGGCAAACCAGGGGAGCGTAATTTCGGCGGCGACCTGTTTCACAAAGTTCAATCCCGCGTACTCGTGTTCTGCAAATGACTTCGTTGTAGTTGGAAATGTGGGACCGACGCCAATGTAATCAGCCCCGTCCAGTACTGCCTGGCGGGCCTGTTCGATATTATGTGTTGAGACACCAATCATCCTTTGAGGCCCGATAATCTGACGGACCTCTCTCACCGGTAATTCATCTTGACCAACGTGCACGCCGTCGGCGTCGATCGCGACCGCAAGATCCGGGCGATCATTCATAATCAGAATCGCTCCTGCAGCGCGGGTCCACTCGCGGACATGTTTACCATGCTCCAGCAGCTGACGATCTGTCATTTCTTTTTCACGTATTTGAATGATGCCGACGCCCGCTGCCAGCGCTTCGCGGACAGCAGGGCCTGAGCCATGATGACATAAAGATTCGGAAACGAGTAGATACAGGCGACAGTCTTCCAGACGGCGTTGATTACGTACACACGACAGAATACTTTTTTCCAAAGTGTATAGTGAATAACGCATCTGCTTGAATAGAGCGGCTGCTTCTACAGAGATCAACTTGCCAAACTCTTCCAGAGTGCGTGTCGCTTCCTGCACGCGTTTCAAATTTGCCTGCAGTAAATGTTCCATTGAATGCCGCTCGAATTCAGACGTGGTACTGATGCTGGTACCGACATCATGGAGCGTGTCGCGGCTGGTAATCAGTGAATCCGGCCCGATAAATTTGAGGGCCTCTGCCAGCTGGTGTCGGGTGTTTTTTAACAGTTCCATCAGATGCGCGTCATCGAGGGTAAAGCGGAGATAATCTTCAATCACGCGCAGGCCTTCCCGCAGACGGTTGGCAGCTGCGTCGATGGTCCTGAATGTATTCGTCTGATCGCTGGCCGTGGTGGGAACGACCCGAAATGCGAAGTCCACATTGATCGGCTCTGCAGAATGACGTTGCTGGAGATTCAAGGCCTGTTCGAGTGCGTCTGTTGTCAGTGTTCCCTGTGAGTGGAGCCACTCTGAGTGTGAGCCTGCAGTCGTCACTAAGCCCCACAAAAGATGCTCACTTCCAATTTCTGTGGGAACATCTGCTCGGCTGACCTGTTCCAATGCCTGATTCAAGATTTCGCGCAGTGCTGGAAATTGAGACAGCGCCTGAGAGAGTTCAAGCGGTTCATTGGGTAAATCCGAGTCTGAATCGGCTGGTTCCTCTGGCAGCTGGATCGAAAACTGGTCTAGAATCATCGACAGTTCAATTTGATGGGCCAGCATTAATTCGGCGGCCCGGGATTCTTCAAAAGCAAGTGCAGCCAGCAAGTGGATGGCTGCCAGCTCTGGAGCGGCAGAACTTTGCGCAATTTGCTCGGCTTGCTTCAATGCACGCTGCGCTCCTGCTGTCAGTAAATGTTGCATAACGGTTCGGGTATTTCTTGAGACGATCGTTGGTATTAGGGCTCATGCATTGTGCATTCAGGGACGCACAATGCAGTAGACAGGTTAACCGATTCAAGGCTAATCTTGCTACAATGGGGTGGGAGTACTAGAATTACAATGACTGGTTTTGTGGATTGTATCGATTTTGCGGCTTTGGCAGGGTGGTGATTCCCTGTGTGATCATGTATGAATCGGAATGTGCTGTCCCGAACAACGAGTCGCTCCGAATTCAGGAGTGTTAAAATGGGTAGAATATTTTGGTAAGTTGTGGTGTTTTATTGACTTCCTTTGACGTTCTAGTACTAGTTTTGGGAAATTCCTCGACGTTTTTTGGTGAGTAACGTATTATTCGTAGAAGCCTTTCCTAAAAGAAGCAATTTCCATTTCAAATTGTAATGTTGTTTAAAGATGTACAGGTCTTTAAATCGCATTTTTGAAATATATTAAAACAAATCAAACACGAGTCCATTTTTAGAATAGTTTGGGAGAATTGATTCCTGCGTTTGATGCAATCGGTTTCAAAGCAGAATCGTAGTGTTCATCCAAAAGTGCCCGACATAATACAGGGCCATAGGAGAAACAAATTATGTACGAGCGGTTTACAGATCGAGCTCGAAAAGTGATGCAGTTGGCCAATCAGGAAGCCCAACGCTTCAATCACGAATATATCGGGACCGAACATATCCTTTTAGGATTAGTCAAAGAGGGTTCAGGGGTCGCAGCCAACGTGCTGAAAAATCTGGACGTGGATTTACGAAAAATCCGTCTGGAAGTTGAGAAGATAGTCCAATCCGGACCAGACATGGTCACGATGGGCAAACTTCCTCAAACCCCCCGTGCTAAAAAAGTCATCGAATATGCGATGGAAGAAGCTCGGAATCTGAACCACAACTATGTGGGAACCGAGCATCTGTTGCTGGGCTTATTGCGTGAGCAGGATGGCGTTGCCGCTCAGGTTCTGATGAATCTGGGATTGAAACTGGAAGAAGTACGCGAAGAAGTTCTGAACCTTCTGGGGCACGGCCTCGAAGGGGGCGAAGCAGGCGAACGGACACCAGGAACAGGAAGTCAGAAAGCCGGCAAAAGCAAAACTCCCGCATTGGACAGTTTTGGTCGCGATCTGACTGAACTGGCCAAGCAGAAAAAGCTGGATCCGGTGATTGGCCGTTCCAAGGAAATCGAACGTGTCATTCAGATTCTTTGTCGTCGTCAAAAGAACAACCCAGTTCTGCTGGGTGAAGCGGGTGTTGGTAAAACTGCGATTGTCGAAGGGTTTGCCCAGATGGTCGTGAACGGCGAAGTCCCTGACTTGCTCCGTGATCGTAGAATCGTCGTACTGGACCTGGCGATGATGGTTGCCGGCACGAAATACCGTGGTCAGTTCGAAGAACGCATTAAAGCGGTCATGAACGAAGTCCGTCGTGCAAAAAATACGATTTTGTTCATCGACGAATTGCACACCCTGGTAGGAGCCGGTGGTGCGGAAGGGGCCATCGATGCATCGAACGTATTGAAGCCTGCATTGAGCCGTGGCGAATTACAGTGTATCGGTGCGACCACACTCGATGAGTACCGCAAATACATCGAAAAAGACAGTGCTCTGGAACGACGCTTCCAGAATGTGATGGTCGAACCGCCAACCGACGAACAGACCGTAGAAATTCTGCGTGGTCTGCGGGAACGCTATGAAGAACATCACAAAGTACAGATTACCGATGACGCTCTGGAAAAAGCGGTTGAACTTTCTTCACGTTACATTACCGGCCGATGTCTGCCTGACAAAGCCATTGATGTGATCGATGAAGCGGGTGCCCGTATTCGTCTGAAATCGATGGTGCGTCCTCCCGACTTGAAAGAACTGGAGGAAGAAGCAGAACGGCTGAATCAATCGAAAGAAGAAGCCGTTGCCAACCAGGATTTTGAACTGGCGGCGAATCTGCGGGATCAGGCCGATAAGCTGAAGAAACGCAAAGAGTCTTTGACTCAGGAATGGCGTGAAAAATCCAAAGAAGTAGACGGCGTCGTCGATGCGGAAGTTGTGGCTGAAGTCGTCGCCAAAATTACCGGCGTGCCTTTAACCCGACTCTCCAGTGAAGACACCGTGCGTCTGTTGAATATGGAAGATGAACTGCATCAGCGGGTTATCAGTCAGGACGAAGCCATTAAACAGGTTTCCAAAGCCGTACGTCGCAGTCGTAGTGGGTTGAAAGATCCGAAACGACCGATGGGTGCCTTCTTGTTCTCTGGTCCAACCGGGGTGGGAAAGACATTACTGGCAAAAACACTGGCAGAATTCATGTTCGGGGATGAATCGGCTTTGATTCAAATCGACATGAGTGAATACATGGAAAAGCACAACGTCAGTCGTCTGATTGGTGCCCCTCCAGGCTATGTTGGTTTCGAAGAAGGCGGACAGTTGACGGAAAAAATTCGTCGTCGGCCTTACGCGGTTGTGCTGCTCGATGAAATTGAAAAAGCACACCCTGATGTCTTCAACATGCTCTTGCAGATTATGGAAGAAGGCCATTTGACTGACAGTTTTGGTCGAAAAGTCGATTTCAAGAACGTGGTGCTGATCATGACAACGAACGCCGGTGCTCAGGGCATGGCTCACGGGGACGCCTTTGGTTTCCGCAAAGCCGACGATGACACCAGCTACGACGCCATGAAACGTAACCTGATGCACGACCTTCAGAAAGAATTCAAACCAGAGTTTCTGGGACGTCTGGACGAAGTCGTTGTGTTCCGTAAACTGACACGTGAAGAATTGAAGCAGATCGTGGATATCGAACTTGGCAAAGTGCGTAATCGTTTGAAAGAACAGGGTGTCACTCTGGATCTGACCGACGAAACACGCGAATTCATTATCGACAAAGGTTCCGAGGGCGGCGAGCTCGATTACGGTGCCCGTCCGCTGCGTCGTTCTGTTGAACGCTACATCGAAGATCCGCTGGCAGAAGAATTGCTGCGTGGTGCCTTTGAAGGTAAGAATAAAGTTCTGGTGAGAGTCACTGAAGTCGGCGATGAAAAACGACTCGACTTTGACGCCTCTTACGAAGCAGAAACGGAAGAACTGGCAACCGTCGGTTCAGTTGAAGGCGACGGCGGTGCTCCGGAAGGAGAAGCCTGATCTTCAGCTTACGAGTTTGAAACTCTTAAAATGACAAAGAGCCCTCATCATCCAAAGTGAGGGCTCTTTTTTTAATTCAAGTTTGTGGGGAAGGAAGCAAGCATGATTCCGCGTCAACTTGAACCCGAAGTCATGGATACACGCGAAGAAGCGGTCGACTATAATTCCATGGATCACGGTGACGTCAATCGGTTGTTTGCCGAGGATCTGCTGGAATTGATCGCCGCACATCAGGCAATCAGCGGGAGCGCAGCTGGTAACAATGACATGACCGTTCTTGATCTGGGAACCGGCACCGCATTGATTCCGATTGAACTATGCCAACGGAATGAACGACTCAAAATCGTAGCGACCGACCTGGCGGCGGAAATGCTGCGTGTGGCCGAAGTGAATTTGCAGCAGGCGGGGCTGAGAGATGTCGTGACTTTGGAACGGGCGGATGCAAAGCAACTGCCGTGTGCCGATCATTGTTTTGACGGCGTAATCTCAAACAGTCTGATTCACCATGTGCCCGAACCGGGGAGCGTGTTTCGCGAAATCGTTCGCGTCGTCAGACCGGGCGGCTTTCTGTTTGTGCGCGACCTGCTGCGGCCGGACTCTTCTGAAGAATTAGAGCGGCTGGTCAAATTATATGCCGGCGAAGCAAACTCGCATCAACGACAGATGTTCCATGATTCACTGCACGCAGCGCTGACGATAGACGAAGTGCAGACGTTATTGAAAGCATGTGGCTTGCCACCGAGTACGGCGCAGATTACCTCGGATCGCCACTGGACGGTCGCGACGATGCTGCCAGCTGAATAAAAACAGGGGGAAGTCTGACATCGTATCAGACTTCCCCCTGCGACTCATTCAATTATTCGTTAATTGAAACCTGGCCTTGTCCTGTATATCGAACGACTTCGTGATTGAAGATCACTCGCTGGCATTTTTGGACGGCGATTGAGATGAAGGTCGACGCGCTTCCGATTCTTTCATCGCGTTTTCACGTTGAATCGCATCGTATACTTCTTGACGGTGCACTGGAATTTCTGTTGGTGCCTGAATTCCTAACCGTACTTTATCACCCCGGATATCGACAATAGTAATGACAATATTGTCACCGATGATGATGCTCTCGTCGCGTTGTCTCGACAATACAAGCATCGTAATAACTCCTTCCGTAGATCTTATGTTCTGGGCCAATGAGGTGATATCTGAAGAGGCGACAAACCTCTTATCGATTTGAATTAAAGTTTTGTCACCTGTTGTCTTTTCGAATGTAAGTAAAACAAATCAGTCCGAAGAAGAGAGACTTTGATCCGAGGCGGCTCTGGTTTTCAGCGATACCAGAGATCAACTGCGACAGCTTGCAAAGATTCTCTTACCGGCAATGACCCACATCCCTGCATCGTTTTAATGAGTTCCTCGTGGGTACTACCTACATCGACGTTTTTTACCGTAATATGATCATTAAGATGGGTTAAATAGCGACATTGAGAGAAGATGCGTGCTGCTTTGTGGGATGTGTCGGGTGTGCCGATTATGCCGGCGGGAGGCGATTCTGGGCAATGCAACCGGTTCTGATGTATAGTTTTTCGTGTTGTGAGCAGGTAGATCCGGGCAACTTAATTGCCAATTAATGGGTAGATGTATAATCTGTAAGTAGCGCTCTGGTTTTCTGCATTGTACTTACGTGTGATGTGATTGTCGGTGTTAAGGCCAGGTCAGTCGCTGCGATACGAATCGAAGTCGGTCCGTTATTGATGATGATCAAAACTCAGCCAGTCAAACTGGTTCAAAGTAAAATGCTGGAGTAGAAAACGAATGGCCACACTGTTAATCGCTGCGGGAGCTTTTGTAGGTTACATCATTGCCTACCACACTTATGGAAAGTGGCTTTCAAATAAAATCTTTAATGTCGATGGTGACGCTGAAGTTCCCAGTAAACAACTCCGCGACGATGTTGACTTTGTTCCAACGAAAAAAAGTGTCATCTTCGGACATCACTTCACCAGTATCGCAGGCACCGGTCCCATCGTCGGACCGGCGATTGCCGTTTTCTGGGGTTGGCTGCCGGCATTGCTCTGGGTTTTGTTCGGCTCGATTTTCATCGGAGCGGTCCATGACTTTGGCGCTCTTGTTGTTTCGCTGCGTAATCGCGGGCAAACCGTCGGCGAAGTCGCCGGCAGACTCATCGCCCCACGCACGCGTATTCTGTTTCTCTTGATTCTTCTGCTCGCATTGACAGTCGTGCTGGCGATTTTTGGCTTGGTGATTGCCATCATCTTCTCCCTTTATCCGGAAACCGTGATCCCCGTCTGGATCACGATGCCCATCGCACTGGTCATCGGCATCATGGTCTATAAAGAAAATGCCACGCTGCTTGTTCCCTCGCTGGTGGCACTCGCAATTGTTTACGCTTCGATCTACCTGGGTGCCTATTACTGGCCCATCGATATTGCCACGCTGTTTAACATCCCCAACACGGGACCGTTTCCTAACGCAGTGATTCTCTGGACTTTCGTCCTGCTGGCCTACTGCGCCGTCGCTTCCGTGATGCCGGTCTGGCTCCTGCTTCAGCCACGCGATTTCATCAACAGTCATCAGCTGGTCCTCGCATTGGGACTCCTGCTCATCGGTGCCCTCGTTGCCGGCGCCACCGGTCAGGCCGACCTCGTCGGCGCTGCCCCCGCCATCGCCACCAACATTCCAGCCGACGCACCGCCGATCTGGCCGTTCCTGTTTATCACCATCGCCTGCGGTGCCTGTAGCGGGTTTCACTGCCTCGTCAGTAGCGGCACCAGCAGTAAACAGGTGGAATCCGAACTCGATGCCCAGTACGTGGGTTACGGTGCCATGCTCCTCGAAGGGGGCCTGGCCGTCATCGTGATTCTCGCCTGCTGTGCCGGCGTCGGTATGGGAGACTTTACCCGCGTCGGTGAAGGAGCCGCCTATACTTATCAGCCCACAATGGAAGCTGGAACCGATACTCAACTCGCTGGCTTGGCTGCCTGGGAAACCCGTTATGACGCCAGCAAAGGCTGGGGGGCATTTGGCTTGAAAGACAAGATCGGCGCCTTCATTCACGGCGGAGCCAACTTTCTGGGTTCCATCGGCATTCCCATGAAACTGGGCATCAGCATCATCGCTGTACTGGTCGCCAGTTTTGCCGCCACCACCCTTGACACCGCAACCCGGCTCCAGAGGTACGTCATCCAGGAACTGGCAGCGACGATTCATATCAAGCCGCTCACCAACAAATACGTGGCCACAGGCCTCGCCGTTTTCCTGGGTGGCATGGTGGCGATGATGCCTGCGAATGCCACAGCAGGACCCGGGAGTGGCGGCCTCATTCTCTGGCCTCTGTTCGGTGCCACCAACCAGTTGCTTGCCGGTCTGGCGTTCATGGTGATTGTCTTTTATCTCCGCCGTCGTAACAAGCCGATCATCTTTGCTTTGGTACCGATGATTGTCATGCTCATCATGCCTGCCTGGGCGATGCTCTGGAACATGTTCAACAGCGAAACTGGCTGGTTCTTCAATCCGGAGAAGCAGCATCTGTTCCTGTTTGGTATCGCCGTGATTGGACTCCAGGTCTGGATGATGGTCGAAGGGCTGCTCGTCTGGTCCAAATCCAAAGGGCACCTCGAAGAGCAACTGCCCGCTCTCTCGACAGTGCGACCTGCCGTCGCCCCCAGTGCTGCAGGTGGCTCGAACTAGATTTTGAAAAACGGTCTTAAGTTTCAGCGGCTGCTGACGTTGTGATTCGATGCTGCGCACACTCTCACCTGAAGAAACAGGACTGGACGACAACCCCGCCGATCGCGATGATGCGGAGATAACGTCGGGCGCGCGAGTGAGCACTGGAACAGCGCGAACTGCTTCCAGAAAAGCACTATCAAACCCACTGGTTTCAGCACGATTTTCAAAAAGCCTGCTCACACCCCCACCATTTATCATGACGCTTCGAATGACATTCATAGAAGTTCCCAAGTGTATGCAGGAGCATTTTAAGAGTTTCGCAAGACGATTACGCATCAAACAAATTCTCATTTCGTGACTCCCTGAGACACAAGAAAAGGATCAAAGCAAACCAGCACGGCCGGACAAGCCGGGCCATGGCACACGGTGGGGCTTGTCTGCTTTTGTGCTTACCTCACTTGATCACTCTGGAGTGTGCCACCGTCGGCTTGTCCGACGGTGCAAATCCATTCACGCTGACCCAACTGTCAAATGCAGGTACGAACGCTATACCTCCCGCGAGAGGCAAGGTCCAGAATCCCATCAACCGGTCCCATCGTACTGGATAGATACGTAAGCCTGGAGATGAACTGAAAGTAGTAATGGTTCACTTTGAGCAGCATCAGAAACATGAGCGATCCAAGATTTCATTCGAATCACTCAGATAAAATCAATGCCCATTTATCAGGGTAAGCCCGAATGCAATTCGGGCCGAGCGCAGCGAGCAGGAGGTTTCAGGAAAGTCGCACGAACTGTTATATAAAACCAACTCCCCCAACGTAGGGGCGGTGCCTATGTTCCCGCCCGCCTTGCGGCGCGTGATTTTTGATGACTCGACTGATGGGGCCAGTTCAATCACACACATCGTGTGCCATGGCCCGGCTTGCCCGGCCGTGCAAAGCATTTCACGCAAACCCAGCTATAAAAATGTCGGGGGCGACCTATGTGTCGCCCCGCCTGGCGAGATACAACCAGATATCGCCATACAAATGGAACATAAAAAACATTCGCACGTGAAAAAACAACCCGAAACAGCACCGCCAGGCGAGACCCAAACCAGATCTGACTTAATCAGGACCACCACGAAAACAATGTGATCCATGCCAATCCCTCAGTCCCCTACCTGTTCAATCCCCTGAGCCCCGACGCATCCCGCCGCTCCTGTTTCTTCACCTCCAGGGTCGCGCGGGCGTGCTGAATTTTCTGCACAGTCTCTTCGGAAAGATCCCGCTTACTCGATACAAACAACAGTCCTTTCAAGAGGTGATACATTTCGGTCTCTCCCACATCCATGCCCGGACCGTTTCCAAAATGCCAGTAATGACGGCACTCTTTGGCCTTCTCCTCGGCCAGCACCTGAATCGGATCCAGGAACAGGTGCTGAAGATCAAGTTTTTTCAAATTCCTGAGGATCGATATGCGCACATCATAAATCGGATCCGTGACCAGGCTGCGCCGCACCACTGCAAAGCAGTCTTCGTCCCCCAGCTTCAGCAGGGCCTCGTTCATGAAACAACGGTCTAACACGTCAGGCGTCTGCTCGGTCTGTTTAATCAGAAACGCTTTGTAGCCACTGCGATACTGTTCCTGGTCCCACGCATATAGCTGCTTGTAAGCCTCGAAACGGTAGCCACCGTGCAGCCCTTTGTCTGATGAGATCTGCTCCAGAAACCGGACGTAATTCTCCGGTTCCTTCTCAGGCAGCGACAGGCAACGTAGCAGCAGAGGAACCCGATAGCGTTGATAAAGACGAGCCACGTCGGGGCCGGACAATGCTTCGCTTTTAAGTTGCCACAGAAATTTATGATCCCATTCCTTGCTGGGTTGGTAAACACTCAGAATCGCACCCGGAGTGGGGCTCTTCACTTTTCGTTCATGTAACTCGTCAAAAACAAATTGAATGATGCTGTGCAGCAGCGGATCTTTGGTCTTCTGGTACGTTCCAATATCAATCAGGGAAAGATAGCGTTGATAAGGGAGCGACGCTTTCGGAATTCCATAACGCTTTTTTTCCGACGCGGTCAGATAACCTCCCTTGCGAACTCTCTCCGGTGGCAGCCAGCCATGCACGTCGCCCCGTCTTCCTTTATTCGCATAAACTTCCCCCGGACGCCCCTGGTTAAAGTAGGGGCGAGTCAGCTTGTTGACTGGAAAGGCGCCTAGTTCGTACAACATCGCTTCATAAGTTTGCGTGTTTGTTTTCTGGTCAACGGCAGGTTTCTGTTTCGCTTCTTCCGCAGAAACAGTCTCCAACTGTAAACTGACATAACACAAAACCAGAAATAGATAACAGCAGGCACGTTTCGGCATTCGAATTCTCTTTTCACGCTCAATGTGGCCAAAAAAACACTTGGTAGGTGAGCGGAGTATATCAATCGGATGTCAGGCAGAGAACCCAGGATTGTTTGCTGGAGCTTTACGGTGAGAGATTCATTGATATGAATGTAAAAGTGATTTGACGACGCTGCACAGGTTATTTGATTTTGTCAATTTCATCGTTCTGCAGAAACCGACGGGCTGCATGACGAATGCTGATGACAAAGACTCTTTGCTCTCTAATGGTAAAAACGATCCGAAAGGGACCATAAAGCGCCTGACGGATTTCCTCCCGTGTGTAGTCATTTTCGGGAGCAAGACTGCAGGCTTCGGGAAACTGTTCAAGGTTGGCAAGCTTCTGCTCCAACCCGTTTTTCCACGCATTCGGATCAGCGGGACCATGTTTGCGGATATAACTATAGATGCCCTTAATATCCGTTTCTGCCCGCCGTGACAGTTCGACTCGAAACGTCATGCGTCTTCGAGTTCTGCCAGTACATCACGGAAGGGACGCGTGCGGCCTGCATCAATATCCGCAAGACCTTCTTGTAATGCACTGAGAGAGGCTGCTAATTCCTCTTCTGTCCCGATTCCCATGATCTCACGATACACCTCTTGGGACATCAGGACGTACTTCCTCCCCTCTTCATCAACTTCCACTAGTCCATGGTGTTGATCAAGGGCCTGGCGTTGTTCTTCAGTGAGTCGTGGTTTTATCATGGTTGAATTATACCAGCATTCTGATGGATTTGTCACGAAAAGAATCAGCAGGAAACAGGTTATCTTTTAAAGATCCTCGAGGATGGTTATTGGCCTTGTGACGGTTTGTTTGCTTCAAACCGATCTTCTCCTGGTTTGTATGAACGTGGCTCGAACGAATTTGAGGCATCATTCGAGATCGCCTGTAACGACGCCAGGATTTTTTGTTTCGCTTTTGGGCTTAAGTTTTGCTTTTCTTTGGCCCAGTTGAGATAGGTCTTCAAAGAATCTGCCAGAATATTCTCGTCAGGGTGAAACCCTGGTCCATTGGGAACGATCTCTCTCACGCATTTCTGGCCTTTTCTCTGCGACAGGAGATGAATGGTGTCTATGTATTTGACGACTTGATCTTGCCGCTTAAGCTCACGTAAGAGAAACTCTCTGACCTGTGCAGTGGGATCATTCAGTAACGCATGATTAACTGCGTTGACGGATTCACGGTCTCCGATGCCGATGAGTGCTGCATACATTTGACTGCGATCAAGCCAATCGGGGACTTGAGCGACATTCTTGAAGATAAAATTTTTATAGCCTGCCAGATGCGTGGGTTTATCTACCTGATATAGTTGGGTAAACACAGCAAAACTCTGCATGGTGTCGAGCTTTGGGTTAACAAGGAGTTCTTCAAGAAATGCCTTGTAATCATCCTGTCCCTGCTCTGGTGGAACCAGAAAACGAAACAACAGCGGATCCTGGTATTGCCGATATAGGACGGCGATCATGGGGCCGTCAATTAATTCCCTTCTTTTGAGTAGCCAAAGAACCTTATTATCCAGCCCCATTTTGGCATGATAGACCTTGAGAAGGTCCTCGGGATTTTTAATTTTGATTTTTCGCCTGTGTAGTTCATCCAGCGTAAACTGAATGATGGCAAACAGCAGCGGGTCTTCTGTTTGCTGGTACGTTTCCACATCAAGAAAAGAGATGTAGCGTTCATAGCTGAGCGGTGCTTTGGGAATACCAAAATGTGTTTTTTCTGATTGGGTCAGGTAACTGTCCGTCCGAACCCAAAAGGGAGGCAGCCAGCCATGTACGTCTTCCCGTTTCCCTTTACTGAAAACCTCCCCCGGATGTCCGTTATTCCAATAGCGTTTCGTCAGTTTGCTGACTGGAAACGCCCCGAGTTCGTACAGGATTTCCTCATAAGATTCGGAAGGGATTTTCTGAGAAACAGCCGGAACAGCCGCTGATTCAGCACGCTCCTGCTCTGTTCCCGTTGGCTGGGATTGAGAACTGCATCCCAGTGTGCACAGGAGCGAAATCAGCAAAACACGATGTATTAGCATCCGATGAATATTCCGAATTGAGTTTGGAACGAGATGGACTAACAGTTAGTATAAGAGAATCACACAATTTTGTCACTCTTATTTTCATCTGGGTTTGTGCTCTCACGATCGAACAAGTATCAAAGTTACCGGGGCGATCTGTCCTGGCTGATTTCTTTTCCGTTACAAGGCGTCTCGCTTAATCAAACTCATGGCCGATCTCAAAAGTAAACGATTGATTTATCTCAAAGGGTTTCTGTTTCTGGTCATCCTGTTGTTTGCGCTGGGGCTGATTATCAATGAGACGCGATCCTGGCAGATTATGGTTCTGCTGTTATTGGTGGTCTGGTCCTCGGCCCGGTTCTATTATTTTCTGTTTTATGTGATCGAAAACTACGTCGATCCCGGTTACCGCTTCGCCGGCATTATTTCGTTTCTGCAATATCTGTTTTCGAAAAAACGAGAGTAGCGACCTCGTTTTTGATGAGGCTGTCCGATGGAAATCAGGATCCGGGGCGTTCTATCGGGTACGCTTCCTTGTTGGTATTCGGTATGAAACCGGGGCTAACGCCCTGCGGCTAATTTGGCTTTTCAGTTGTCGAAGTCCTGAAAACAAGGGTAACAGAACACCGTCGGCCACAGTTAATTGCTACTTATCTAATGCTGTAGACCTCAAAATCACGCTCAGAACTATTAAATAAACACTACCTGGCGCCGACCCGCTCACCATCATGATGTAACTTTCTGTCCTCTCTCAAGGCAGATCAAAAATGAACGAGGCTTGGAGCCGATGGGCGTCTCCCATGGCGCCGTTGACGTTCTCCCGGGTTCCATAGAGATACTCGACTCCCACCTTGACTCGGTCCAACGGACTCCAGATCAAGTTGGCGGCCAGGTAAGTGGTTGCTTCAACGTCGTTCGGGTTTTGAAAGGCGGTGGTGCCTAGGCGGTTCTCGGCGTAGGTAAAGTTCGAACTGAGAGAATCATTCCAGTCATGAGTCACGCCGACCATCCAGCCGAAGAGCGGCATGAGACCGCTCTGGTTGGCTGCGGTTGGAGCGGCATCGGGAAGATCGCGATAGCTGCCGATCCCTTCACCAAAGACGATTTGAGAATAGACCTTGGTCTTATCTGTAGCGAGGATGACTCCTGTAAAATTGAGCCCCCAGGCCGATTTGGTGATCACACTTTTTCCCGTAGGCTGAAAACCGACCACGCGAAACAGACTGGCGACCTGAAACTGGGCACGTTCCCGGTCGAGCCGCAGGTGTCCCACAAAGTCGGGTGAGGGTTTGCGCGGCTCTCCGGTGACGCCAAAAGGCGTTTCAATAATAAAATCGGTGTCTTCCACAGCGAGTGCTAGTTTCAAGTCGTCATGGAAAATCGTTTGAGTCCAGCGGGCTTGTGCCTGCCGGCGATTGACGTTCGAGACCGACCCTTCAAAGTCCAGAGTCGCGGGCGCTGCTGCGACATCAGTGAAGGTCGTCCAGGTTCGCCCCACTAGCAAACGCCCGCTTTCGCCGAAAGCATGCCGGAGACGAAAGCGATCTCCTTCACTGAAAAAATCGCCTTCGACATAGATGCGGATAATTCGATCGTCGGATAACCAGCGCGTATCAAAGCTTAACCGCGACTGCCGGGCATGGAAACGGGCGTTTGTGCGCGGCGGTGCATCGACGGGGATGCTCGTAGTGACAAACGAATCCGTCGAATCAATGGGATTAAAATCGTAAATGAAATCGGCTTTGACAAAACCGCCCAGCTTCATGGCGACATTCGGGCCGAACACAATCAGTCCTCCTGTGAAGGGAGGGGCCGAGTAGAGGTTCAATCCGATATCAAATTGACTGGAGTCAGTGGAAAACTGGCTGGCGAAGCGTGCTTCATCACCATTCGCCAGCTCTGTGTATTCTGGAAGTGGCTGGATGATCGAATCGGGGGTCTCTGTTCCCGGTGCCGGGGGGACAAACGGGAGCGTGTTTTCATCATAGGTGACGAGGCGTGGGGCTGTTTCCGTTTGGGGTTGATCAGTGTCGATAGGAAAGAGGGTTTCCTGCGAATCGCTCAGTTTCACACGCGCAGCAGACGACGCAGAGGCTGGATACAAGCTGTCCTGTGCCCACCCCCAAACGGGTGCCAGCATAATGACGAGGAACGTAAAAAGTCCTGGATTCGACCGCATGGAATGATTCGGCGACGAGGATTCTGATGAGAGATAAGAGAGGAGTGCACAGTTTATCAGAGCCCACTAATACGGAAAACCTCAATTTCGAGGCACAGACAGGCCCGAACGACTCACCTCAGATCTACGAAATTTCGCGTATCTGTGACTGGAAAAAGGGGGGGAAAGTCTTTACTATACCTGCTTCCCCATGACGCGACCCAGCTTGACAACCCTTGAGTTTCGTTAAGTGAATATGCTATAAGGGTTTGTCTTAAAAAGGGATACGATCAATGGCCAGGCCCAAGTGGCGGAATTGGCAGACGCGCTAGATTCAGGTTCTAGTGTCCGTAAAGGACGTGGAGGTTCGAATCCTCTCTTGGGCACTTTGGTATTAAAGGACTTAGGGCAATTCAGCTCTGAGTCCTTTTTTTTGTGAATGGAATTACCGCGGACAAATCGCGGACAGAATTTCAATGAGATTGGGATAACATTGGAAACCATAACTGGGAAGCCTTCAGTCAAATACTGAACTAATGGCGGCTTGCTTCACTTCGGGAAAGAGATGACGATAACGACGTCGCATTTCTTCAGTCGTGTGTCCCACGAATTCATCGATTAGCCTCTGGTCGATCGAATGGGATGCAAGATTACTGATGAAGGAATGACGCAGGCAATGCCACCCTGGAATGACCCCCCATTTACTGTTTTTCATCACTCTCTTGAAGCTCCTGTGTGCCTCGTCACGTGTAATTGCTCGGGCAGTTTCAGTCTGCTTTCGATTTGATGTATCTTTTACAGCAAACGTGTATTTTCCACCGGGATGCTCAACTTTCCATTCATGCAGCGTTTCTTTCAACAGTGCGGACATCGGAACCCTGCGTGTCGATTCCTGTCCACGGCGACGTTTTTTCTCACGAATTACGAGTACATCATCCCGAATGTCAGTCAACTGTGATCGTATGAGTTCACTACGGCGGGCTCCTGTATGAGCTGCCGTGACAATCATCGGATAAAGAAATGTGTGCGATGCTTTCTTGCGCACATGTTGAATCAATTGACTAATCTCATCTGTTCTCAGATACAGGCACTCCCAGAGTTCGCTTTGCTGTTCCTGAGTCAGATCGTCCTGTTCAATCTGAACTGTGATTTCATCGAATGTTTGAAACGAAGGGCGTTCAGTTGATTTTGGGAGTTGTATATCTCTGATTTCAGGAATCTCAAATGATAATTTGCCTCGCTTCTTACCCCATAGAAGTACGCGTCGCAATGTAACAATTTCCTTTTTAATTGTATTCGCACTAATTTGTCCTTTCCGGCGTCCATTCTCTTTCTGGCGTTTCTTGCTGTAGACATCAAGCGCGTTCAAATCAATCTCTTCGATAACGACCTTATCCCCAAGTATGCGAAGTAAATTATTCCGATGCGTTTTCATTAACGAAACGGTAGATTCATCCAGCGCCTTGTCTGGTAATGAAGCAAAAAATGATTCGAAAAGATCGCGGAGAGAAAGTTGAATTTCAGAAATGGAATCGTTGTTATTGATGTGTGGAGTTGTCAGTTTCCCATCAGACAGCAAAAACGTCGGAATATCGGCATCAGGTGGTAGAGAAATTCGACCACTCTTAACGTCTCGAACCGTCTGTTCAAGATTTGCCAGTAATCGATTGGCTTCTGACTCGTCATCGGTATGCAGCGACCGAGTATATTTCTTGCCGCCGAACCGAAACACGACGTTGAAATAGCCAGTGCGGTTCTCAAGTGAGGCCATGAGAGACGATAGCACCTTGCAGGAAAAACATTGTGAAGTCCAGATCAGCCCTTTTAAGGGCGCAGCTTTTAATTCCGAAGGACGAGTGGTCTTGGACCATGGTTCAGTATGCGTTGGACTTCTGCATGACTGACTCGCCATTCATGTTTCCGCCCATTAGCTTCCTTTTCCGCTGTAATACGACCAAGGCGGCACCACTCGCGGACAGTAAATTCGGCCCGGCCTGTGAGTTCAGCGAGATCCGCCGTGCTATACCATTCCTTCTGTGACTTATGTTGGATTAGTTCAGAGAGAAGCGTTTCGATCTTTTCGAGCCGATTCTCAATTTCTGGAACGTTCATCTTTATACCTTTCAAGTTTAGAGAAAGAGGGGACGGTGATCGAAGTTTTGATCACCGTCCGGAAACGAATCTGCCGGTGCGTCAGTCCAGAATGATTTCGGCCTCAGCCCGTTCAACATATGCCTGTGCCATTTGCAGAACGCGGACGGCCTGAGGCAATTCCGCCAGGTTAAAGGATGAGGTATATTTAACATCATCCCCATCCTTATACCGTTTCTGCACATTGACGCTGCGGACTGTGATGGGGCCTTCGTCCGTTTCAATTTCATGTCCGAAAACGGAAGCCGAGATGAAACCGATCCGGTACACTTTTTCCGGAGGATTATTACTGTTTCGTTTTGCACTTTTCTTAGCCATTGGCTCAACCTTTCTGTGGAAGGAACAGTTCTGAATTGCTTCTCATAGTTAATCAGCAACCCGTGAGATTCGCTTACCTGTCTGCATTGAATAAACATCGAATCGAGCAGACAGACCGCGACCATGACACGAGTTTGCAAAGTGCGCAAGGAGATTGTGAACATTTTCAACGAGGGTTTGGCGGTCGTTTGAAATTGAAAAAAAGGGTGATGAGCGAGAGAGGATGTTCCGCTCATCGAATAAGATTCAACAAGTGAATCGATTTCAGCCAGCCAAAATGTCTGGTACATCCACAGATGACACTCGACGAAGTTGTCCAGCCTCCTACCACAGGGGGAAGGTTGTTTATCGGAACGATTGAGAGAGCAACCGTTCCAAAATTCTTTGTTTCCACTCCAATTTTGCTGGTTTGAGCAAGCTCATACCAGCAAGAACCTTCACCGTAGCAATTGCATCCTTACACATTGTTCTTCTCTTCGGGTTTGCCACCGTTCTCAATAAATTCCCATGCTTTGATGAGAGCCATTGAAGCAGGCAGTAAATGTTCTGGAAAAAGTACATGCGTTCGCTTCGCCTCATTACCATCCCGGTAGGAACGGGTGAGACTGACCATCCACGTTTCGCGTGGTTTACCGTCTGCAGAAGGAATCTGCTTGGGCCAGACAGCAGCACTAATACCACTGAATTCCACACGACAAATGGGTGGCTGTTTTGTTTCCTTGACCTTGTTAGTGGTGTCAGAAAATTTTACCGGTGTTGTTTTCTTGTCATTTTCCATAATGATCTTGGGAGGAAAGAAATTAAAATCCGTCAAATTGACGGGACGAAAGACCTGTCTCAACCAAATACCAAACCAACCCTCTCTGATCGGCGCAAGGTTGAAACTGTCGTTACATCCAATAAAAGTTGATGAGCGAGGATGAATAACCTGCTCATCGAGTTGGATTCCTGATGGGAATCAAAGTCAGCTTTAGAAAGCGTCTGGTACGTTCGAAAACGACACTCAACACATCCGCAAGCCTGCATACAGAAGTTGACAACGGCAACTTCCGTATGACACACTGTTCTCACTCCTTAGGAGCCGCTTCCGTCATGATGGTTAGACCATCATAAATGCGACTCCTACCACCAAATGCAGAGCCAGGAGGCTCAATTCAAGTCCCATGCCCGGGAGGACACGGGGCTTGTTGGATTTTCGAGTTGGCTTTGAAGCCCACTCGATGGTTTGAAACAGGTTTCGCCACTTTCCTTCCTGTTTTTTGAACTGAGTTGTTTGCTTCTGAAAACTGCTTAGGTCTTCGAGAAGTTTTCGCCTCTGTTCTGTCAACCGATTCCAGTCATCAGCAAGATCGACCTGTCGGGCGAGCAGTTGCATATTGACAAGAATTGGCTGTTTCCAAAATTGAAACCAATGTGGTTTCGCAATGACAATCGGTGCCATCATTTTGGAATCGACATCGTGTCGCACTGTGGTTGGTACGTGTTCCATACAATCAGGGGTGAAATGGGGTACAAAAACCGCCCGTGGGCGGACATCGAAAAAGTTCGCTCCCGTAAAACGCTGCCGTGTCAGCGTGTACAAGAGATCTCGAACTTCCTGGATGTATTCAATCCGGTCATGCCGGAATTTATTCTCGGGGGATGAGCGCAATGCTTTGCTATGCAACTTTGCGTGCTGTCGGCCAAACAAAAACAGCACACAAAACAACATACATGGGAGGGAGTACGACTTATGCTCTTCTGACCAGAGGAAGAAGAGTGGAAAATTGTCCGACAGCGGCAGGCATATGGCCGGGTGCTGACGGATGGTTTTCCGGGGGTGTCGGGGGCGATCTAGCCCCGACCTCACAGGTTGACTCGTTACCCCCCTGGAAAGCTGTGAGGTCGGGGATGGATTGAGCTTGCCGAATGACTGAGCCGACACCCTTAAGTCGTTGGTGGGCAAACAAATACACATACAACCCACAAAACCGCCAGCGTATGTCGGGGCGGAGCCCTGCCCGGAGACCCGGCAACAGGCGAATCGATCAATGTTTTGAGACTGCCAACGCATTGTCTGTCTCCTCGCTACTTCGAGTTAATTCTGATGCTACGGTTGATGGTACCGTTGTCTTAACCAACGGTTGAGGGTCGTCAGAATCGGTACGATACCAGACCCGTTCATGCAGGAATGTTTTGGGTGTTAATTCCGTCAGTGAGGCGAACCGCCAGAAATCCGCGCCTGTTTTTTTATGAAAAGCACGCCGCAATGCATCGCGCCGTTTTTCGCTCGGCGCAACCATTACCACGGTGAACCGGTTCAGGGTCGTAGCTGGAAATTGTTTCCGGTGCCGTTGTTGACGATGAAGTTCCGTATAGCCCGGTGACTTCAACGCAGCCACCCGTTTATGAGAGTAGTTATCACGGTCTCGATCCTGCTCCAAGTAAAAGACACCACGATGTCCGTCTACTTCCAGCAGAAAACCGGAGTCCGGAGCACAGATGATTTTTTTAGGGGCCGTCTTCAGTTCGGCATACAATCGAATTCGTTGTTTGGGATCAGGGTTCTCCGGATTGAGAAATTCCTGCTCATTGCACCAGGTCACCAATTTGACAGAACTTTGGACAATCGCTTTGTCGAGCAGCATATGCGTGTTGGCGACTGCCAGATAATGATACAGGTGCATCGGCTGCGCAATGCTGGTCGGTTTTACTAAATATCGATCATCTTCAAAATGCTCCGCCAAAAACTGGCAACCTTGCTTCGCCAGATGATAGACGGGAGCGGGAGTTTCATCGCGCGGGTTGACAACCAGCATTCTTTGTTTGCTGATATAACCATCCCGGACCAGCGCCGAGAGACGACGCCGCGAAAGCCGACCATCCACGTCGGTCGGATAGCACTCTTGCTGGATCATGCGACGGTTCATCAGAAAATACCGTCCCAAAGCAGCAAGTACAGGGATGTCGCGTGTGGTTATCATGGATTCACCTTCAATTGGGAAAAGGGTCATCACCGACATCTTTTTCCGGCAATGCCAGCCCCAGATTTTTGATCATGGTTTCCAGTTCCGTTTGGTGTGCTTGTAATACTTCTCGCGGCGAAGGAGAAATCTGGGCCAGAATTTGTAAGTATTGTTCGACATGTTGCGCCACAAATTTGGGCGACCATCTTGCGGGGTCTTGTGCGAGAGGGAACTGAATCTTCATCGGGTTCCCTGATCCGTGGGCAATCGCTTCTCCAATCTGGAGCGACGCAAGCAGCGTGGCATTCATCATCTGATGTTCTTGGGGAGTAAAATAGGTAATCCCGGTCACCACCGACCGCCACCGCAGTCGGGGAACCAGCGATTGTTTGAATGTCCTGCCAACCGTTTTGCCAACCGATTTGGACCAACTGCTGGAGGTTTGATGAGAGCTACCCCGCGAGCCTCCTTGAGTTGCAGAGTGACCATGGGAGACGTTGTCTGATCTGCCTGTCGTGGAGGAACGGGCATCACTGACCGCCTGCCGAATTTGTTTTAACTGTGAGTCATACGGGTTCTGGCTGGTTCCCGTTGTTCGAGAGTTTGATTCAGACCTGTTGGTGGCTGACCCTGTTGATTGACTGTCAGTATCACTCCATGATTCGGTGTCGGTTGTACCGTCCGATTCCGAACCACCCGTTCCCTCTGTTTCTGACTCACTTTCGCTGGTATCGGTCAAAGTGACCAAATCATGCCCCGCTTGGTATTGCTGTGTTTGTACCATTTCATGTTTGATCCGTTGGGGATCATAAGTTGGTAGTCCGATGATCTCCCCGAAAAACTTTGCATCGTAGGGGTGCTTGTGTCGAAATAAAAAATGCAACCCGCACTGACCGATCAGCGCATTGAGCAGACGATCATCCGCCCGATCCGGGAAGGGATTGGCTCCCTGCGTGGCACAGACCAATCGCAACAAGAACTTGCGAATTTGTCCCGCTGCCGAGGTCAATTCCGGTCCCGATCCCTTGGCGAAGACCGGCAATTCATCCAAAAAGGCGAAGTAGGGGACTGGTTTGTCACAGTTGAAGACATCGTGTAACAACTCCGCGATGAACAGATTCGCGAGAATCTGTTGGTCTTCTTCACGCAGCACACCGCCCCGCCTCAGATTGACAATCACGATAGCGTTTTTGCGTCGCAATTGTCCGAAATCGAGTACGCCCGTTGTACGAGAGAGCATCGCTTCGGTAATCGGGTTACTGAAGAAACCAAGGATTCGATTGCGGGTTGATTCGATCTCTTCCCGAATATCCTGTGGACGACCGGCAGCCAGATTCTCAAAAAAGTGTCTTGCCATGACATCGGGGACCGCCTGCACAAGGGCATTGTAAATGTCAGAACCAACATCGAGAAATTGCTTGGCATCGGCCAACGGCAAACCGAGTTCTGCCAAGGTGGTCAGGATTCGCATGGTCCAGGTGAACAATCGAGGGCGACTGTTGAAATCTTCTTCTCCCCAGGCTGCCAAGAGGATGCGGCTGACGTGTCCGATTTTATTGGTCAACCTGGCACGATATTGAATCGGGTCATTCGTCGGTTCGACCGCGAGGGGATTGATGCACGTCGTCCGTCTCGTATCTGCCGGATCGATGTACACAACCCGATTACGGATCGATTCTTTTTGTGCCAGACACCAATCACGCATAGCTTCAGGATCTTCACCGTGGGGACTAATAAACATCCATCCAAAACCCTCAAGGGCCAAAGACTGCATCAGCACTTTCATGGCATTACTTTTGCCGAACCCAGAATCTCCACTGATAAAGATTCCTGCCTGACTCTTCTCGAATAGCTGTGTGGACGATGAAGCTAGTGGTTGTCCGAATGACAATGGCTGTTTTCTGATCGGGATTCGCGAGATCTGGTTCACGTTGTCTCTCCCTGCTGGCCGAGTGTCATTTCCATGAGCGATTCCACCAACCGTTGGTTCTGGGCCTCTAATAATTGCTGTTTGGTATCCGGGTCAAGCGAAGTCTGATTAAGAGCCGCTGTTCGGTCAGTATGCTCCTGCTGCATCCGTTCCAGAGTGGCAGAATAATTCTCCGCAGGTTGCCGGTTTCGGTTCTGCACCTGTCTTGATGCTTCTTGCTGGATATAGCTCGCTTCAAAACCGGCGATACCCAGTGCTTCAACAAGAGTTGTCAGCGAGTCCAATAAAAGTTGAGCTTCGGCCCCCGAGCGGAGTCGTCGTATATAATGCCTGACCAGCTGCGGTCTGAATCGACGGTACTGCCGTTGTCGGGAAGCGAGCGGAATGTCACGAGCCGCTTCCGCAAGTGAGGCCGCCCGTTGAAAATCGGGGGCTTGATTGATCTGCAACAACGCAACCTGGAGTGCTCGGTACTTTCGGTTAAGTCCTCTTTGTCTCACTGCTTGCTTTTGTTGGTGTTCCCTGATTTGACGCTGGCGACTCAATCGTTCTCGGTGCTGATACTCGGATGCCGCTACTGCTGATTCTCTTCGCCGTGCTCTGCGTGAATTCGCTGATCGGCCTGCCTGATAGAGTTGTTTTCCAACCCACCAGGCTCCACCGGTCAACGCACCTAGTACAAGAATGGATTCCATGAGAAATACCTCTTTTAGAACATTGGGGGGGGAGATCAGTTGCTCCTATCGGTTCAACAAGTCTATTGAGACTGGGTTTGATCCGTTCTGACACGCATTGATCCGACACCATGGGAAAGAGATGGAAACAGTGTTCCGCGATACTTTTCGCAGTCGGGACAATAATCATTGCCTTGGGCAGGATCGCTCAAGGCGATGGAGTTCCAGGCAAAGCACGACTGGCAGTTCTCATCGACTCCCAGATGTTTTCGAATGACATCATTACCGTTGATCCGAAAACCGGGACTAATGCCGACCTGAATGAATTGACGGTTGCCTAATTGGTCGATCAGTTTTCCGAAACGATTGTCGTTCCCTCGCGTGAGGAGCCCTAAACAGAGATGACCGGCGATGGAATCGAGCAGTTGGATATCAAATATGGTCGCTCCGTCACTCGGTGGATCAAGCGAACGCCCTTCTTCGTTCGCTTTCGATTGGGCTTTGTAACGACCACTACAGAGACATCGAAAACAGCAATCCAATTCAGGGTGCCAGAAAACGACTTCACCGCCCAAACCACCCGCATACAGCCCAATCCAGATGGCTGAAGTGTTGAGTAACAAGGCAACTTCATTGCCGCGCGATTGGGCTGCAAAGCTGTCGGTCGCGAGGATGAACAGGTCGGTATCGCCAAACGACTCACGAATTTCGTCATCGCATAACATGGTAAAATCTATTGGGAAACACTCGATAGTCGTTTCGGGATTGATGGCCCGAATTTTATTGGCAACCGCTTCGACTTTCGACATCCCGATATCATCGGGAGCATGCCCTTGTCGGGAAATATTGACATTTTCAATAATGTCCGGGTCGACCAGTTTCCAATGTTGCACACCAGATCGGGTCAGATTTTCAATCAGAGGAGCGGAACCACCCGCACCGACGATGGTGACTTCTTTAAGTTGGATAGTCGGAATATTAACGACGTTTTCTATTCGATCAAATTGCATTGGTTCATACTTTCAATAAATAAGGATAGTGATAGTGCTTAAATTGAAGTTCAGTAAATCCGCCGAGTTGCTGTCAGATTAGAATCAGACTGGCAACCACTATTTCCTGCGGATGTTCAGCGTCAATCAGATAGGGATAGAGCCGACCGTTACAGACAATTGGCAGCAGGACTTGTGTAGCTTCCTTGTTCTTCGGATTGGCGAACAGCTTGGCGACATAGGTCAGATCCCCGAAGGAGGGTCTCAGAACACCAGGCGGATGAACGTGAACAACGCCTTTGCAATTCAGTCCTACAGACTTGTGCTTCCGCAACTTTTTATTGAGGCCTTCTGCGTCCAGAGTGAATGAAGAAGGTGTGGATCGACCGTTATTGTCTGGTAGATAGTGAGTGACCAGATCGTCTTCCGTAGTCGGCCCCAATAACATTCCCGCTTTCTCTTTGCGAAACGGCTGTTCTACCAGGTCATCCAGAATTTCTTGATAGACCGACGGTGTCATCTTCAGAAGGGGACCGAGACCTGCATTATTGTTGTTAATGATGAATGAGTGGTCTTCTTTTTGACTCGCCCGTTCTCGATGACGGATTAGGGTTTCCGAATCATCTGCTTCAACATGATCATCATCAGATTCGTTTGGTGCATGAACGGGGGACGACTCGGCAAACAGGTGAAGATTGCTTCTCTGAAGTTGAGGCAGATCATGGAGAAAAAGAGGTGAGGGATAAAACATAATGGGAGGTTCTCCAATAAAATATTGTTTTGTCTTGACTGGTTGGGATAAAAAAACCGGGGGATCGATCACAATGTGCCGACCCCCGGTAGACAGAGGTTAGGCATCACGCGTGAAGTGTGCCGCTGTCAAGTTCTTCGATACCGTGCAAAGTGCCAGAATCAAGTTCTTCGATCCCATTGAGTACGAATTTCATAGCGATCTCCCTCTTAAATGTCGTTCCGCGTTGTGACCCGTCGTGATTGCATCGCCGGAACCTAGCCCGATGCAACAACGACCCGAGAAAAGTGATTTTGATTAAACATTCACCCGTTTGGCACCATTGGGGAAAATTCCTGTGCGGACGTAGTGGCTGTAGCCTTCGGCGAATGCCATGCCAATTGCTTTCGCCTTGTCGAGAGATCTGGGTTCCTTGCCACTGGCCACACAAACTTTTCCATCGGAACCCAAGTGGCAGTCATTCATACTGCGGCTCTGTGGGTTGTGCGGATGACGGGAACAATGAATCTCATACGTCCCGTTCCATTTCTTTTGGTAAGTGAGGGTGTAGTCGTCACGCCCGTCAACACGATAGTTTTTCGTCACAGCAGCCATAATTCGTTCTCCGTTAGTAAGGAAAAGTAGTTGGGATTAAGCCAGTCCCACTGGACTGGTGTCAAAATGGAATGAGTGTTTTCTGGTGTTCAGAGTGCTGGTCGTTACGATTTCTTAGATTCTGGAGAGTTCACATTTTGCGAAGAGCCGTTTTTCTTTTCCAACTGCGATTGACGAAATCGAAGAAGTTTTTGTAATTCGGGAAAACAGAGAATGGCATGATCAATCGAACCATCTGCGGACGAAATTTCGACCGCTTCCCCTTCGCGTCCCGCATATTCACAATTCGCTTTTTTGTGGTAACCGTGGATGGTATACATGATTCATAAAACCTTTCATTTTCAACGTGGGGACGTGAAGCTATTGATCTGTTGTACTTCGTTTGAGCTTTGACCAAACACATTGGTGAACCAACATAAAAGGTGTTTTAACCGAGGCTGTTGTCATCCCCGAGGCAATGGCCCCTTCCACGTTGTTATTGAATAAAAAAACAATGCAGAATGAAATTGAGAACAGCGTTAGCCATAAACTGACCTTTTCCAAAATATTCATTGACATATTTGACTCCCTTGAATGATTGGCCAAATAATAAAAAAGCCTCCGGTCCTATCCGGACATCCTTGTGGGACGCTTAGAAAAACCTGCGATCTGCTCAAGATGTAAATTCAGCATACAGTTGCTAAATAAATGTCTGGACGAGACATTGGAGACGAGACTGCTCCAGGAGTACGATGCCTTTGTAATGACGTCGTTTTCCCAGGGGTCTCTACCCTTAGGCGCAGGCGCTGCAGTTTCCGCGATTTCGTAAGAGCACGATAGCGGAATGAAGTCAGTTGCCAGGGCCGCGATGAAAACGAACACCACGCAGCAGGTCATTTATCAGACCAGTCGTATTGGCGGTGTGGCAATGTGCTAACCATGCCTGCAGCGAACGGCTGACATCGCAACAATCGATTTCCCCCGCAGAAAAAAGCCGCTGTTGCTGACGGAGTCGAGACCGCATGCGGCGGACACTTTGCTGAGCCAGACGTCTTTCTTTGGGTTTCAGTCGAAATCCGAGGAATTTCACGCCATGTCTTGAAGCGTGTACGACTGTTTTTTGAGGATGCAACCGAAGGCGAAACGTAGCCAGAAAACGGACAACCTTTTCAGCCGCCGACCACAGGATTTTTTTCTCGTCAGCAAACAGTAAGAGGTCATCGGCGTAGCGCACATATCCCGGAATGCGGAGTTGCTCCTTGATGAAGTGGTCAACCGGATCGAGCAGCACATTGGCAAAAAACTGACTGGTGAGATTGCCAATCGGCAGTCCGGTCGGACGCAGGATATCTAATAGGTTATCACCGGGGAACCAGGTTCGAGGCGTCTCATCATCGAATATGCCCTCACCTGAAACCACGATTTTCGAAACCAAGTCCAGTAGCCGATGACCGACGATTGTACGCTTCAGCAAATCAAGCAGTATCTCATGGTCAACGTTCGGAAAGAACCGCTGAATGTCGGTTTGCAGGACAAATGAATGACGGCGGAGAAAATGCTGTGCCCGGTCGAGAGCTCGATGCGTTCCCTTTCCCTGGCGGCAGGCATAACTGTCATGAAGGAACCGCCGCTCATAGAGCGGTTCGAGGATATTCACAATCGCATGGTGGAGGATCCGATCGCGGAAGGGGGCGGCACTGATTTTACGAGGTTTGGGATCACAGATGAAGAAGTGCCGATAAGGTCCGGGTTCATACGTTCCATCATCAAGTTCGCGCTGAAGTGTGAGCAAGTTCGATTCCCATGCGAAATCAAAGGCGATGGCTCCACGTTTGAATCTCTTGCGACGGCGGCAACGACAATAGGCAAGTGTCAAGTTGTCCCATGATGCGAACTGGGGCCAGAGATTGCCGTAGGATTTTGCCACCGTGTCCACCTTTCAATAGAAACAAAAGACGGGTGGGGACGTTCGCTGACGCTACCAGCCCCCGCCCGTCGCTGCGGCTTCGGCCCCGTCGCTCAAAAAAGAAACACTCTCATACCCTCTTTTGGGATGGGTACACAGGAAACAGACCTGTCGTCCTCTTGGCACAGGCCGGACGTGCAGAACACACCAAGGTGCAGCAGACCCGACATCTGGCATAACGAACGATTCGGGGAGAACAATCACTCGGCACAATCGAAAACCAATTGTGTTGTTCCTGTTGTCGGGTGTGTTCCTGTTGCGGTACGCGGACCGACAGTTGTCGGCGTTGTTGTTCCACGACCCGCCACGCAACACGCGCAACGAACCCACGGTTAGCGGTCTGCCCCCTTTTGCCAGGCCCCCAGAAGTCGGCCTAGCTCATCAACACATTCTGCCGCAAATCGAAATTGATTACTACCTAATAATGTCAAATCTATTGTATAACGGAGCAGGCCACGTAGGCAGAGTAGTTTGCCGTCGGCGAGTGAGAGAAATTCTTGACGCTGTTTACCACGTAACGTGTTCGCCATCAGGATCAGTTCTTCAAACTCGAACGCCACACCTTCCAGGCGATTCGTGTAGCTATGCCGTAGATACTTGGGAAATCGTTGGGTGTGTTTCAACAGCCAGACAACAAAGTCGTGTGTTTTGACAAAGAGTGGTGTCTTGGGAACATTCATGGCCGCATTGTGACTGGGGGCTTTGCCCCCAGACCCCCATAGAGTTCAGAGTACAGAGATACAGAGTTCATTAAGATGAGGACGACTCGGGGGAAACAATCATACGGCACAATCGAAAACCAATTGTGTTGAACCTGATGTCGGGTGAGATCCTGTAGCGGTACGCGGACCGACAGTTGCCGGCAAGGTAGCACCACGACCCGCCACGCAACACGCGCAACGAACCCACGGAATCATTCAAATCGGCGGTAAAAGTCATCTTGTCAGCTTGTGTCTCAATCATTTCGAGTTTTTGTACTCGCGTCGCTGACTTGGCAACGTGAATCTCTTGTTGCGGGAGCTGTCTAATGATTCTGTCGAGGTAGAAGTCGCTTGAATACCCGTCCTGGCACCATTCCCAAACGTTGCCGTGCATATGCCAAAACCCAAACGCATTTGGAACAAAATCGTCCGTTACAGAATCACCGTTTCCGGAAACTGGAACCGTGCACTGACGATATTTATTGTCGGCAGCATCGTCACGGGAATCCTCAGCATCCCAGGTCGGATTGAAGTTGACTTGCTGCGTCGAAATTTTTTCAACGTTGGTTTTATTAGCGAGGGAAAACAGATCCCGTTCACCATCATGTCCCGCCCGGCAGGAAAATTCCCACTGTGTCTCCGTCGGCAATGCGTATTCTATTCCCAGCCAACATGCAAAAAGTATGGCATCATACCATGAAGCACAAATTACCGGGCAATGGTCTTCCTTGGCATATTTCTCAAAACAATCGGATTCTTTGACTTCCAACTGAGGATCGAACAATCTGTATTGTTCGCGAGTCACCGTCGTCGTTTGCATTTCAAATGTGGGCATTCGCACGCGATGCCGAGGCCTTTCACTTTCGTGTCCAATATCGGGAGCCGAGCCCATAAAAAACTCGTGCGAATCGCGGTCATGAGGATGTTCCCAGCCCTCAGGTGGACACTTTTGAAAGGCCATTAATTCTAATGCTCGATCTGCGCCGTCACGAAATTCTTCCAGAATTTCTTTACCAGATTTCAATGGTGGGCGACTTTCATCAACATTCCAACCAGGCTCTGGTTCTGGACCGCCCCAAGCTTCACCCAGCAGTGGCCAAGCGTGGTACATTAACTCTGTGGGGCGTGTAGCAGACTCAGGCCGTGCAAAAAGAAGTTTTACTGCATGATATAAGACTGAATCCTTTTGGGCTCCTACTTCTTTCTTCATTTCCAAAGCAAATCGCCACGCCCAGTTCCAATGTTCTTTGCTGATTGTCTGTTTCAATTCGTCTATGTCTTCAAGAGGAAGATAACGAGCCAAATAAAGTCCCACATAGAATTCCATCGACTTCAAGCTTCGAAACCCCAGGATTTGTTCTCCTCTGGCTTCCAATAGCCCTCGGTCAGTGAGTTCTGTATCTTCCAGGACTTCCCAGTAGTTGCTCCAGCTAGCATCATTAATGACCTTAGAACATCGATTTAGGACCTCGATTCTAATATCTGCGACATCGACGCCCGTTTCCTCATCCGGAACTGCGTAACGCAAACATTTCTTTTGAAGCATTACATATGCTGTGGTGCAAATGATTCGTTTTAAATCGTCAATATGCTCTGCTCTAAAATCACCCGTCCATTCTTTATTACTTTTTTTTAACGCTCGCTGCAGCATGCGTTTGGCGGCTGTCCAATAAAGGTCCCCCCGACGGCGAAAGGGTTCAACGGGTTTACCCAGAATATGCCTCTCTACCTGTTCGCGGACGAGTCGCAGGACTTCCGGTACTTGCAGTTGGTCGGCTAACATTTCCCAATCTGGAACCATTTCATTGAGAATCGTGCGCTGCTCTTCCTCAAAATCACTAAAATATTCATCTTGCTGTTGCCTCGTAAATGGTTCAATACGTGCAAAACGCCACCTTTGATCACGAAAGATTTTTTCTGATTGTGGAAAGACCGCATAATAGCGACTCGTCACGATTACACGACAATTGGGAACTTCTTTACCACCGTTAAGGAACTGATCAAGCAACCGACGACTTTTGGTAGTAGCTTGATCCAGACTATCGAGAATAAGGACGACACGTCCTTCACGAAGAGCTACATCGACTACAGTTTTGGCTTGGTGTTTGTCATCAGGAAGTAATTCTTTTAGCCTGCGAATAAGAGCTTTCCGAACAGTGAGCCCATATTTCTTTGAGGTCCCTGGCCAATGCTGGCTCCATAGAACGGCCAGACAGGGGCGACCTTCGAAGAATTGCTGTTGCCATTCGGTGGTTGAATATTTCATTTCTAAATGGCGCGAAAGTACTGTCTTCCCACAACCAGCGTCCTCAGTGATACAGAGTAGAGGAGCTTCGAGCAGTCTGAAGAGTGGCTCTTCCCCTGTACCATCGACATGCTCGTATATGCTTTGGTGACGGTCATCTCGGTTTGCATCAGGCCCTATAACTTTGTTGAACGGACGATCGGGTGACAGACCATAATGCGGTTCGATGAAACGATCGATCCGGTCATCGTCATTTTTTGAGTCGTATGCTTCGTCCCACAGGTCGCATATTCTTTTGCAATAGCGATTGAGAATCGCATCGATTTCATTCGTCTCTTCTAAATCTTCTTTGTTCAAATTGCTGGACTTTTTGATCCAGTTAATAATGGATTGAATGTCACTCTTCTTGTTTGTTGTTTTTCCATCTATCTGAATTGTCAAATTTCGTGGATTGAGGAGATTTTGATTCAATGAAGCTCGCTTCTCGTTATTGCTGTCAAATTCAGTAATCTGACTGACAATGGTTCGTACATCATTCGTTTCTGCATTCTTTATGCAGCCCAAAAAGCGAGGCTGCCACAATCCAGCACCAAATTTTGCACTAAGTGTTTTTTTAGAAGTCTTCTTGAGTTTCTTCAGATACTTGGCAGTCAGCGAGAATTTTTGTTCTTCATTAGCGTTGCCTTGGATTTTGTCGGCCGGTTGGAGCGACCAAATCTTGGCTTCCAGGAAAAAAATCAATAGAGCAGCGAATCCCGTGGAGAGCTTTCCAACCTTCTCTGTTCTGGCTTTTGGGGAGAAGTCAATGGTGTCATCGATGCGGGGTTCGAATTTCAGTCTACTTTCTGACTTGACCGCCTCAAGCACACCCGAGTGTGTGAACTTTGCATCAACCCACTCGTATTGCTCATCTACGATCTTATTAAAACATAACGTCAGCTTACCCATTGACGGTTTCCAATCCAAAGGTGTCCAGTTCGCCCTGTTCTGGAACGTTGATCACCTAAATTAATCATGTTCTTACAGTGTTCTGTGATGGTGCAATTTCCCCATTATGGAGCAATTATTTTGGTGGAACAAGGCTGGAACAGAGCGGAACACACATAAACTCCGACACAAAATTCTGGGAACACGCAGGAACACAAACCACCAGAATTATAGAGGAAAGTCTTGTGGAGTCGTTGAACGCTGTTCGATTCGTCGGTTACCGGTCCTCCTCGGTTAAGAATTTCTCTTCTGAAGGCGGACCGGAGCAATTAGCAGTTGCTCCGGCCCTTCACCCAGCGTTCTGGAAGCGACCGCCCACAAGAGCGAACGGAATGCTGAATGCTGAAAAAGACTGATACGGCTTCGTTAGTTTGTCAATCTTTTCGAGCAGTTTTCGTTCGTGGTGGGTGTCACCGAAACTTCTGTTTTTTGGAGACACTCAAATGAGTATCAAAAGTAAGAACCTGAGAGTACAACGCGATCGCACTGTAAAAGAACCCCAACCTTTGCCATCGACAAGCGAAAATGGCGATCAAAAGCCCCCCCGTCCACCTGTCAACGTAGCGGGAGAAGGCGGAATGTTTGATCGCAAATTTATCGAAGGATATTTGCGCAGCCTTCGGGATTCGTTAGCCGACAGTGCATACGGAGGATTTTCTGACAAAGATTCGGAACTCATGCACTGGTCACGTTAAAATTGCCCGATACGACGGGGCGCTTCGAGTTTGAAGCGACCCCGTCTTTCTTTGTATGGCAGCATCACAATAATGCTCTGCTTTAGAACCACGTAAATCACATAAAATCCTCATAAGGAATAATCACAATGGTAAAATTTAATCATACACAACATATTGAGCAGTTAATCTGGGCCAATCATGATGGAAGCCGATGGAATCATGATCCGCTCGATCCGGATCGCGCTGCGCGTCTCAGCGAAGAACTTAAACAGGCCGTGAGGGAAGATTTGAACAATCGACTCGGCATTGGTCTGCATTATGCAGGCGATTACACTGAACGTGAGATCGCCGAAATTATCGATAAATCTCCGTCAACCGTACACAGAACGATCCCGATGGCAATGCGATTATTGCGCGTGTATTTCTTAGTTACTCTGATAGGAGAGTGGCTTGATAAATATGGTGCCTGCCTGCTTTCCATGCAGTCTGCTAAAACTATCAACTGGGAACACGATGGTTATTTCGTCACCACACAATACCATCATTCCATGCGGAAACGTCCTGGTCGGGAACAACTCCTCCGGCTTCTTAAACAGCAACGACGACTGCTTGAATTAGCGGCCGACCTGGATGCAACCAATTTCGTACCCTATGTCGCTTGCTGGAAAGAGAAACAAGCCAATCGCTGGTGCGTTGATTTTCCGTTGTATTTCAAAGACCGCGGTGCCGCAATCGCATTCGCCAAGGACAATGGTGTGAACTTCATTTTTCACATTGCTTCCAGCAGTATCGAGATAATGTAATCTCGTAGGAAGAGGATATAGCCCAATCACGAATGCAAGGTAGGATGCTGGCAAATTGATTGGTGCAACCAGTCTCTCCATGAACCCTATCTACGGTTTTTAAAAAAGGGCGGCAAATTATTATAGTTTGCCGCCCTACTCTCTTTACTTTTCTTCAGAACTCAATTTTTGCGAAGAACTCCCCTCTTTAGTTGCTGAGGATGATTGAGTGGACTCTTGCTGTTGTCCCTGGCCCTTCTGATCAGTCCTGGCTGAATTCTTGTGATCGTGTGATTTACCATTTGTCATAATCTCTTCTCCTTCTGGACATTTTGAGCAGAAAACCTGCTCAGAAATTTCGAAAGTGACCATCACTTTCGATGAATTCTCCAGACACACGAGGCAGAACAGATGGCGATTCCGCGGAACGGGAACGCACAAAAAAAGGAGCGCCGTACCACGGTCGCTCACGACACCCTCGCCAAAGGGCACACGAAACAACACATGGCCGACGCCCCATACGGGGCGCGGCTTCAAGTGCTGCTTTCGTGTTCAAGGGCAATAGCCCAGGTTGGCGATTTGTCGTGAAGCAGTTCTTGACGCTCGCGCGTCAATTCAAATTGGAATTGTGGTGTTTCTCACCACTAAGTCATATCAATCATCTCCTTCGGATGTGAAATTGTTTCTCTTTGTAGTTTTAGTGTATGCAGAATGAGTTCAATATTCAATCTCTGTTTCATTCAATCGTATCCGGCAGGACATCCGTAACAGAATTACTTGAACTACTTTCTTTGAGCAGTAGATTGCCCTGTGAATAATATTTGCGGAGATTGTCTCGTGATCCCTGCCAAAACAACCATTCCAGAAAAAGGAATCCAATTATTTCCCAAAGTGAAACAGACCTATGGGAAAATAAATAAGACACAAAAAGAATGGCAAACGAGATCATCATGTTACTGTGAAACTTGTAATAGTTGTAATGTGTCAAAACCAGATATTGATAGGCAGAAAGCTTTTCCTGAAATCGACCAAAGTTCTGCTTCGGTTCTGGAATACCGGTTCGATGGTGAATTCTGTCAAAAACCATCCACCGAAAAGTCGAAATCGTGAGCCCTGCTGCTAAAGAGAATACAGTGACATATAAAAATCCCCCCACTGTCGAATTGTGGTCAGGTGATGCCCAAATCCAAACACGAACGGTCTCTGAAAGGAAACTGATGCCGATCATCGCGATAAATCCCGGCAAAATATAGGAAATGAGGATGCCAAAGTTACTGGAGTTGGGATCTCGCATTTAGGATCAGCATGCCAGATATTGACTCATCGCGCAAGTAATTCATTTTCGTGACTTTTACGAGCGAGTGAACGACTTGCTCGCTACCAAACGTCCTGAGATGATAGACTGCGAGCAGACAGTCGAGGCGGTTGGCAAAACAAGTCAATCTGTGGGAAGGAAATTTATAATAGAATGCTGATATTTCCTTAGACAGGAGACAGCTTAAAACAATTTTCTCTGTGTTTTGGCGTTGTCCTGTTCAGACACTGATCGAGTGCTTGGCGGTTCTTCTTTCTCGATTTGATCTGTGTCTTTTTCAGAATTCACATTGTCCATACGCTGTTCCAGAAGGAATAACCACTGTGGAACTTCAATGATATTGGAGGGTATTTGCTTTTTCTGGTTCGTTTTCAGTGGGACCGCCTCATGAGCGAATAAATCCTGTGCTGCTTGTCGTGTCGTGTCAGAGACAAAGGGTATCGGTGCCTCTTCAAGTGGAATTTCACGGATCACACCGCGACGTCTGCCATTGGGAGATTCGTGGTAGAAACTGCCAATCCGGTAGGCGAACTTCGATTCCAGTGTCAATGAATTCCCACAAACAACATAACCATACTTGCCTCGTAAGCCGAGATTCAGTGCTGTGATCCGCACACAGCGCGCATCAATATCCTGCCCAAATAATCCTGCTTTCGGATTGTTCTCTCCCGCTTTCAAGAGCATTCGCCCGGTCCCGCAACAGGGATCGTTAAAAGTAGTCGCATGCCCCTCATCCGTTTCACCTTCGGCATCAATAGTCAAATTTGCCAGAAGTTGCGAAACGGATTCTGGAGTCAAAAACTGCCCCTTCTCCCCATATGAAATACTCCCTTCAAACAAATCCCCAAGTAAATCTTGACCCTGCTCCGACATGCCCTCGATCAACTGTGCGAGGAACTTCGGAAACAAATCAACGCCCCGTTTTCCCTGAGAGCCCTCTAAATGGTCGTTGATTGCCTCAAAATAGGAAGGTTCTATTGTTTCAGCGGCCAGAGCGGCAACACACGCCTCCAATAAGTCTTCGAAAGCCTTTCCACGACTAACGCCCGATCTCTGGGAAACGCTTTCCACCGTATTGAATAGCTGCCGGGTGTGGGAATAAATGAATTGTTCTTTGGCCATGGCCGCGTAGCCTGCCTGAGACTGAAATCTGAGGCAAGAACTTTCGCAGCGAAGTGGCAGCTATTTGATTTTGTCTAATTCATCACGCTGAAGTGAAAGACGGGCTGCATGGCGAACGGTAAGCACAAACACGATTTGCTCCCGAATGGTAAAGACAATCCGAAACGGGCCGTAAAGAGCCTGGCGGATTTCTACTTTGACAAACTCATTTTCGGGAGCCAAACCACAGGCTTCCGGAAAGGTTTCGAAGCCAGTCAGTTTTTGCTCAAGACCGGCTTTCCAGGCTTTCGGATCTGCCGGTCCATGCTTACGGATATAAGCGTAGGCACTTTTAATATCCGACTCTGCCCGACGTGAGAGTTCTACTTGAAATGTCATGCGTCGTCGAGTTCGGACAGGACATCACGGAACGGACGGGTTCGCCCTGCATCAACGTCAGCCAGCCCTTCGTCTAATGCTTTGAGGGAAGCCGCCAACTCCTCATCCGTACCAACCCCCAGCATGTCGCGATAGATCTCAATCGACATGAGGATGTACTTTCGCCCTTCTTCATCCACTTCCACCAGCCCGTGGTGTTCGTCGAGGGCATTCCGCTGTTCTTTGGTGAGTCGTGGTTTTAACATGCTCTTAGTATAGCAGTATGGATGGTGTCTTGTCATCCAGAAAATGAGGCTTCATTTCAGATTCACCTTTCGGAGATCTACCGAAAAACCACTACTAAATCAGTCGCCACCAGAGTCCATTTCTGCCATTCTTCCAGCGTCCCTGGGCATGTTTCCGCATCCAGCAGTTAGTATCATAAGGTTCCATATTCAAGAAGTAGGCAAGGTCCAGATAATACACCTCTACTCCCTTGGCGGCGGTGAGGAAATCGAGAATCAATTGATTTCGGGCTTCGATTTCGGCGTTGGTTAAAGAGGCTGCCATCAGCATTGCAGACTGCCATCGAAATGAAAACCTGTCAAATCAAAGTGAAAGACCGCTGAATTACCGCTTGTACAGAATTGACTGATTGAGCATATCGACGGCGTGATTGTTCCCTCACGAATTCGGAACGGTCAACATTGTTCGTTTCTGGTTTGATGGTCTCCATGGTAAATGCAGGGCGGGACATGCCATCAATCATCAAACGAATACAGGCCCGGTATTTAGGCAAGGCGATCAAGTCGGCTGCGTTGACAGGACCGGTCAGTTGTTCTGCCAGGATGTCCGCGTCATTAGGGCCTACGGCGAACACCAGTAAGCTACCGATGTTGCCGAAAACTGCCTGCAGGGTTTGCTGATCAACCTGATCGAGGAACTGGGTTGCCAGACAGAGTCCCAGTTTGTACTTGCGGGCTTCTGAGAGAAATACGGAAAAGCTCGATGTCGCGATGTGCTGAAATTCATCACAATACAGGTAAAACGGCCTGCGATCCTGTTCTGGAATCGCAGCACGCGTCATAGTCGCCAGTTGCAGTTGAGTCACGAATAAAGAGCCAAGAAATGAAGACGTTCGTTCCCCCAGTTTGCCCTTGGAAAGATTGATAATGATGATCTTTCCTTCATCCATCGCCTTTCGGAAATCAATTCTGCTCTTTGGCTGCGAGACCATATTACGGATCACCGAATTCGTCAGTAATTGCCGCAGCTTATTCTCGACCGAGGCAAACGGGTCCTCCCCTTTCAGAGAACGCAGTTTGGGAAACGTGGTCATCCACCAGTTCCGGACCACCGGGTCTGTCACCCTGGCAAGTGTTTCCCGGCGAAACGTATCATCGACGGCAAACATCCGCAGCATATCGAGAATCGTACAGTCCCCTGCCAGCATCAAAGCCAGAACGGTGTTCCACAGAATATCCTCAAGACGGGGCGTATGCGTCCCCGTTCCGAAAACTTTTCGAAACGTGCTGACCACTCCATCGCAGGCAACATCCACCATTGACGGGGGGACATCCAGCGGATTGATACTGACGGGAAACGCTAGATCACTCGGATCGATTAGGATGACATCGTTGGTCCGCTGACTGGGCACGGCTGCCAGGACCGCCTCGGCCAGATCCCCGTGTGGATCCACGACGGCCAGCCCCTCTCCTGAATTCATGTCGGAAAGAATGGCATTCTGCAGGACTGTCGATTTCCCATTCCCGGTTTTACCGACGATGAACAGATGCCGAAACCGATCTTCGGCACGAATCCCAAATCGTTCATGTTGATCCTGAAAGGAAACTCTTCCCAGTTCGCAAATTCTGGAACCAAAAGATTCCTTTTTTTTGAGGGGTAACTCCACCGGCGGTTCCAGCCGCCGGGAATGTGTCGCCTGTAATGAAACATCCCGCACGGAACTGGTCGGCAGATGCCAGATTGTCGCCAGTTCTTCATCAGAGAGTAAAAAAACACGTTGATGGGGACGTATCTCGTTCTTGGAAATGCCTGAAGACTGAAATAACCCCAGCCGTGGTTCCGTGAATTTGTTTAATACTGCAGCCATCTCGTGTAATTTACGAATGGCAGTCTGTTTTTGATCCGTTGGTGCATTAACAACCAGTCTCAATTGCACTTCAAACAGATGCTGTCCCAGCTTCACGGAAGCAGCTTGCAGGTCTTTTTCGTTATCGTGCATACGAGAGGATGTCTTATTAAGTTCTTCATCCGAGCCGAATCGCTCTTCCCTCTTCCAAATGAAGAAACACACTAAGAACGCAGCCAATACCCGTTGCCAACGTTTGGGGCTACTGGCTGCCATTGCATATTTTCGGGCAATACTGCGGTGTTTACGAAAAAAAGGACGAGCCAAGCGTTCCACCGCGGATTGTGCTTGGTTACAGCGACAAGCACTGGCAGGAATCACCGTCAATTCGAACATGGCCTGAATCTCGCTGTGATCCGGAGCAACCGTTTGTAGCACCCCTCCAATCGGATCATCGACTTCTTCATGAATCACATCTTCAAACTGTTGATACCGCAAAATCGGAAACAGGTCCGGGCGTAAATGCAGGCTCATCAAATGTGTTTCATAGCCTGCTGGGCAATCAAGTGCATCCTCTTCCAACAATTCAATCGAACAATCGGGGTACTTCGCGTGAAACTGCCCTTGCACCAACTCATGTAACAGACCGGGGAAACGACAATACAAGCCGACTTGCCGTGCATGCCGACCGATGATGAACGAAACGGGACGTTTCTTCGAAGACGCGTGATGAATGGCGGCCAAAATCGACCGCATGTGTCGTGGTCCTCGTTCGTTGGTGGGTGTGTCACTTATCGAAATCAGCATTAGAACGACAGCCTACATCAGCAGAGCAAGGTTGTCAGTGTCAAGCAAACAAGACTCTTCGAGAGTAAATCTTTCTTGAACACTTCAGAACAAAGTCGCTTCGCGACACACAAAGGACCCGCGTCTGAAGTTGCATGTTTCATCGGCGGGCTTTGCCTCGTTGTGGCTTGTAATCTGCTCGGGGGTGGCTAACCAGTCCAGTGGGACGTGTCCCACTGGAGTGGTGGGGATTGTTTAAAAACGACCCTCTGCACCATCGGAGCAACGAGCCTGCCAACAGGAATCACAAGTTATCACACTGCTGCCGGTCTTTCCAGAAGGGCTGAGGCAATCTGAAACTGCCGTGACTGTGATCGCAACAATGGGATGTTCGCATTCTGGGGCGAATGAAAACAGGGCCGAAAAAAGGCATCGAAATGTGACAGATAGTCGTCCAGCAATACCACATAAAACGGCGCTAAGGATTGTTCAGATATTTTGTATTGCCCGGCAACATCAACAATATGCCGCAACCGATCTGGCGAACCGGTAATCGCAAAGATCACACGGTACGGCTGAGGCATAACGACCATATCGACCAGATAGCGTCCCATTTTACTCGAAATACTGTCTGCACTTTTGTACGACAGCACTGATTCGGTACTGTTATCCAGTTCCACACAATAAGGGAACTGCGTTCCATTCGGCAATGCTAAAGTAAAACGGGCATCCGGCCACAGTGGGCGTTCTCCGCAATCAATTCGAAACGTGTTTTCTGGATGAAAATCAGTGACCTTGATCCCCCGATAATGGGCGGCGACATAGGTCTGCACGATAAACTGTGAGAGAGCCCGTTGATGTCGATGCCTTCCGGGACTGATCTCATGAAAAAACCGTTTCGTGGGCGGCTCAACCTGATCGTCTTGCATCACCGTGCGATAACCGGCTAACGTCAGTTTGTAATACAGGCGGGCACCACCTGGGCCAGTCGTGGCATAGCGCCACGAATGCAACTGGCCTGCGGTGGTCAGGTCTTTCATGCGTTCCTGCACCCGCCGCAAACTCAAAAATGGCTGCGACCAGGTTTGACTCAGTTTGAGAATTTCTTCCGCCGTCAAAGGGCAACGAGCTAAAGCAGCCAGGATGTCATCATCGCGCGCTGTTTTTTGCCAACGTGATTTCGTGAATAATTTGATTGTCATGTGTTGGCGACAAGCGTAACATTTTCTCTCTCATATTGCTGACACTCCCACTTGCATGGCACAAAGA
This sequence comes from Gimesia alba, assembly GCF_007744675.1. Classification (NCBI taxonomy): domain Bacteria; kingdom Pseudomonadati; phylum Planctomycetota; class Planctomycetia; order Planctomycetales; family Planctomycetaceae; genus Gimesia; species Gimesia alba. Next base: position 7,456,209 of record NZ_CP036269.1, on the reverse strand, counting down.
AATCGTGGCTACATTGATGTTGATTCACTGCAACAAGAACTGGTCGCCTCGGGTGATGTCGTTGAACGCATCGCCAATTTCTACAACGTATCATTGCCAGAACTCCACAAAACTCAGAACGAAACGCGGCTGGCTTGTATCTTCGCCTGCAGCAAAGAACAGGAAACCGGTGACCGTGCTATTTCCATCAAAACAAATCAGGATGGAGCCGTGTTTCGCTGTTTTCAATACGGCTGCACGGTCCGAGGAAACCTGCTCAACCTGATGTATCTGATGAAACACAATTCAGAACCTGTAGATGGAAAACTGAAAGGGCGAGAATTCAAGGAAATCGCCTCTGACCTGCAAGCACTCGTTACAGGACGGACACCGAAACCAAAAGCAGAAACACCATCAACACGCCAATCCCCAGCAACGGAATCGATGGAGGATGAATCCCCTCTCGTCAACATCCCGTTGAAAGACTCCGAAAATGAACGGGCACGTGAATTGGTCAATCTCGATGAACAGTTCATAACTGATGTCGCGGAGATGTCACCCAAAGCAGCCGCCTATGTGCGAAAACGCCCGTTTATGAGACCTGAGATCATGAAGAAGTTTCGTTGTGGTTACCTTCCCAATAATGCAAAAGGACTGTTACGCGGCCATTTTGTTTATGGCTATCCTGATGCGGACGGCAACATTCTGACCTGGTTCGGTCGCAATCTGAACTACGAAGACCAACACAAAAAATGGGAACGCTCCGGTGACAGTTCCAAAGAACCACAGAAATTCAAATTTGTGAAAGGTTTTCATCGGGGGCAAGAACTTTATGGCGAACCACAATTCCACGAACTCGCCACCTCGGAACAACTCCAGCAAATCGGCATCATACTCGTCGAAGGACCGAACGATGCGATCAACCTGCACACGCTCGGCATTCCGGCTTTGGCAGTCTGCAGTAATACCATTACCGAAACCCAAGCTGACAAGTTAGCAACCTTGGTCAAAGAAATTTCCGGTGGTTATGTCTCAGTCATGTTCGACCTGGACCATGCAGGTGAAAATGGTGCGAAACAGACAGCGTTGGAGCTGGCAAAACGATGCTGTGTACGTCTCGCGTGGACAAGCGGTTTTGCAGAGGGAAAATTCAAAGGTCGACAACCGGAATCCGTGACCGCTGAAAATTGGGATACGGCGATTCTCCCAACCCTAATGCATGTATCGTAAACTTCCACTCGCACGGCAATCCCGTATTTTGTTTTCGCTGATGGCAATTCAATACTAGGTGTAAGCAACTTATGCCGCGAAAAGATGTTACGCCGAGAAATATGCAATAACGAAGGGTTGAGGGGACGCTTTTCCTACAGCGGTCAATTTCACCGATGCGTGTTGACATTCTTTTCAAATCGACGTCCTCAACTGCTGCCGTATCTGTTCAATGAGTTTGGGTCGTCGTTCAGAATCCCGCTTTTCTTGATTCGAGTCATTCAACCTAATTTCTTTGTTCATCGCAACTTCCTCAATTGTCTCTTGACAGCTCCTCTCTCGTTAAACAAAATTTCACTAGACATCCCTTTAAATGGGTTATGCTGAAACAATTTCAGTCTAATTCAAGTTAGATTCCCAAGGATCGGTTCATGGCAAAGAAAAAGGCAACTCGACGACGTCGTTCGCAATCAAAGTCTGCTTCGTCGGTCGCCTCGCCAAGCTCAAAAGAAACTGCAATTGCAAACACAATTGCTCGCGCAACGCCAATCATCCGCGCTTGGGCAGTTCGTGATGAGAATGCCTACAAACAGGCCAAAGAAAACGTAGCGGCTGCACTTCTATCAAATTCGCATTCATCAGCAACACTTCTCGAGCGTGTCCTACTACTGGCGAGCATTCGCCTGAGTGTTCAGGGACTTCCTGGCTACGCTACACTCGACTTTGATCACCTTTTCCAGATCGACCGGGCGGCAGAGCAAATCACGACCTATATTGATGATTCATCGCAGCAGCGTCCGCTCAATTTCGTAATGCTCGCTTCTCCAGGAAGTGGAAAATCCCACTTCATAAACTGTCTTGCCAGCTCTCTGGCATATACTGGTATTCGGCCTATTGTTTTCAACATGGCAAGTCTACAGAGAAACGAAGACCTGATACCACCGCTGGAGTTTGCTCGAAACCTAAAAGTCGAGGACCACATCCCCTTGCTGTTTCTCGATGAATTTGACAGTTCACCCACAAACTTTCCGCTGTTATTGCCGTTGTTGTGGGATGGTGCCCTAAACATTGGGCAAAGGGAACTTAAACTTGGAAAGGTTGTAATTGTTATGGCAGGAAGTGATCCTTCGATTCCCGCCACCATGCAACACGCAAGGAGCATGCGCGCCGAGATTCCTTTGATGGATGGCCAGAGTCCAAAACTGGTTGATCTGTTTTCAAGAATAAATGGCGGTGTTCTCAACATCCCGACGTTTTACGATCGCTCAGAAGGTGTAGATCGAAGGCCTGACAAGCTCTGTATTGCTATGCAACTTCTGAGGCACAGATTTGGTCGCCAGCTAAAGTACGTATCCTCTGGTCTCCTCCGGTTCATTGCCGCAGCACACTTTCGGTATAGTGTTCGCAGTATTGCTCATCTCATAGATCAAATCCCCCAAAAGGAATCTCCTGAGACCCTATTCGCGAAAGATTGCGAACTTCCACCTTCCAAGGTGGAAACGCTCAAGAACTCTAGCTTGGCATATCATCTGATCCACGAGGACCAAGCCTATGGCATTGCCCAGCTCTGGAAAGAAGCATTTTCTCGCGAATCAATAGTTCCAATTCATTCCAATGTCATTACTCGTTACGGTACACCAACTGGGCCAATTCCAGACGAGTTCGCCGACTTCATTGTGCGTCAAATGCTCGAAGAAATTGGAAATGATCCGGCGAACCCGTTTAAAGCAAACTAATCAAGCGTTGCACGCGAGCGGGTGGCAGCGCGTGTTGTGAAATCAACGTCGTCTTGAAGTGCTTTAATAACTAGGATTGCCACATATCTACTCATGCGTTTTAGCGAACACCCTGTAATACCACGGTTTGCAGTACTCCCGCGCAATAAGAGTGATCATCTTAGACTGCTGCGTAGTGACTGATTTTTCTGTGTAGAATGGAAAATTTCTGAGGATCGAGAGCATCTGGGTTCTCATGGCAAGCCTGATCCAGCTGTTCTGCTTCTTCGCGTACCCGCAGGGCCACATTCACAGTCTGTTTCCCGATTTCAACCAGCAGAAAGTAGAGAAGTGCTGAGGAATTGTTGGCATACAGGGGGACGTCGCCATCCAGATTCCGAATCACATCTTCAATCGTGTGCAGTTTGTCGCGATGAATTGTGATCACTGTCGACTTCAGGCAGAGGAAAGAGACGTAAGGTTTTTCCGACTGATCCCAGCCCAGGTGCGTGGGCACTTCCATGTACAGCGCGTTTTTTTGCGACATCATGTGTTCGCTGCGTTCTGGTGTGAGACAGGCTGCCAGCACTTCCGGTCGCAAATGGAACGGGGTAAGCAGTTTCTCCAGTTCACAGGAAGCAGAGAGTACGGTTTCGGGTAAGGGGATCAGTGTTGAATTATCGCTGATTCCAAAGACGCGTACGTTCATTGTGATTTTTTCCTGTATTCAGCCAGTGCTGTTCTTCAACTTCGCTACCGGGACGGTGGTTGCTGATCCAGGTAACCCTGCAGGTTGAAAATTACAGTCTTTCTTTTCGACCAAGATGACATAAGCAGATTCAAAGTACAACCGGTTCTAGATTGGTATCGCGGCAGGGGTGTGTGGCCGCATGTATATTTCGGAGTTTGCCATTGCCAGCAGGTAACCGTCACAACCGGTACAACCAGACTACAGACTGTGAATGCTGCGTGAAATCCAGTTCGCACAAGCTGGTTGAGATCTTATTTTGACGATTAAACTCAAGTTAGGAGTTTTTGTCAGTATGCTGGTTATTGATCCTCAATCAATGTCAGAACGGCGTAATTATCACTCTGTCCCGGATTGAAAAGCTGTCTCATGAAATCTGCTGCCATCAGTTTTGCTCTACTGTCTATGAGTCTGAGTTGTCCTCCTGTATTGGCTGGAGAGCAGGTTGAATTCTCAGTTTCGGAATCGTCAATTCCCTTTTTCGAAACAACGGTGAAGAGCAACGAACCGTTCGACGATGCAGGGCTGGCTCCGATCAGTTATTCAGAGAGTCAGGAGACCTGCTGTGACTCTCCAGATGACTGTTGCCTGGGTGACGAATGTGTGGCCGCTGCCGATTGTGGTTATGCGTGCTCCGAGTCACTGTTTTCACGTGAGTATCTGACGGGCGATCTGTTCGGTGCCCGCTCGAGGCTGGCAGAGCATGGGGTTATTGCGGATATCCAGTTAACTCAGTTCTATCAAGGCGTTGCCAGCGGCGGTCGCAGGCGGAGGTTTCTGTACGGTGGCAAAGGCGACTACATCTTTACGTTCCAGGGTGAGAAGCTGGGACTGAATAAAGGGTTCTCGGCCATTCTGCATGCCGAAACCCGGTTTGGTGATGACATCAACACCTCGGCGGGCGCTTTGAGCCTGCCCAATGCCAGTATGCTCTTTCCGTTGCCTGGTCAGCATCAGACGGCGATTACAAATCTGATGTTCATTCAGGCTTTGAGTGAGAACTTCGCGCTGACGGCGGGAAAATATAATTTGCTCGACCTGTGGAACATGATTTATCCCAATACGGGACGGGGGATCAACGGGTTTATGAATGTGTCACTGATCGCTCCGACGCCGATTGTGCGTACCACGAACCTGTCGATCAACGGAGCGGGGGCACTGGGCTTGCACGAAGGTCAGGTTCAGAGTGCTCTGCTGGTATACGATACGACCAATTCTTCGACCACCGTCGGCCTGGATGATCTGTTTGACGAAGGCGCCGTTGTGCTGGGATATGGGCGGATCTTTACCGAGTGGCGCGGTCATCCCGGTTCGCATGCACTCCTGGGGAACTGGAGCAGCCGGACTTACACCTCGGTCGATCCGACCAGTTGGACCGTCATTCCCGGGCAAGGGGTGGTCGCTGCAGGACAGAAGACCGGCTCCTGGACGCTGAGTTACATCCTGGATCAGGTCCTTTGGGCCGACTGCTTTAATGACAAACGTAACGTGCGTCTGATGAGTCAGTGGATGCTTGCCGACGGAAATCCCAACCCTTACAGCTGGAGCGGTAATATTGCACTTCAGGCTCGCGGTTTATTCCGCTGTCGCAAACAGGACTCGATGGGAATCGGGTATTTCTATGATGCACTGAGCGGGAATTACAAATCGCTGGTCAGCCCCATTGTAGCGGCCCGCGATATTCAGGGAGTGGAATTCTACTACAATGCCGCCCTGACACCCTGGTTCTATCTGACGGCCGATCTGCAAGTACTCGAAGACGCTAACGCTGCCGATGATACTTCGGTCCTGCCCGGCCTGCGGGCTAACCTGCGGTTCTAAGGTTCACTTCGAAACACGTTTGCCAGGCAGAGATTCCTGATTGGATTACAGACATTCGTCTCCCAGCTGAGATTAGTTCTTCCCGGTCGTATCGTCGCCTTTTTGCTTCAACCTCACCATCAACCATTGTTGTGCCTTATCTTTTCCAATATGCAACAGTAGAGGCGCTTCATCTTTGGTCAGGTTATATATCCCGGTATCGTAGACCTTGCTTTGATCATCACCCACACTCCAGGCGCACGTTGCGTTTTCTTGTCAACGGCGCCATGAATTTGTTGTGATTTGTTTGTTTTCGTATTACTCAGATTTCCTCGGATGATTCCCTGAGGGTCTACGGCCAGTTGCATCACTAAATCAGAATTCGTTTGTGTAGTTTGACCGGTTTGTGATAGCGCAAAGACCCCCAACGGCATCCAGTTTTGCTGATCGCTGGAACTGGCCGTTGCACCGCTGGCAGCCAGTTAGCTGGCTTGTTCGGCAGTTCCCACATCCTGATTATTGACGTATATACTGTTATTCTGGTATTGCACAGTATTTCCATAATCATAATGGTTCGGTTTCGAATTGACTAAAGTTAACCAGGCCAGCATCGAATTCCAGCTGCAGGTAGGATTACGAAAAGCGTTAAAGGTTGCCGAACGCTCTAGATTCTGACATGTCGAGACTTCTTTGTACTTCACTGAGATGTTAGATTGGATTTTGTTATATTGGTTTGCTGGCTAGAACCTGTTTTTCTAAGGAGTGTGTCATGATTTTCACTCGATTCGCAACCGTCCTCTTTCTCTGCATCATGTCGACCGCCGTTGAAGGTAGTGAGAGGGTCAACATTCTGAACTATGTCCGCGCCGAGAGCGACATGCAGTTCAAGGGCTACGCCGACAAGGCTGGTGGCGTTGGCAAGCTCATGAATTTTCGTGAAGTTTACTCGGTCAAGAACCAAACGACAATCCGTGGCAACCGGGACACGTTGTACTCGTTCGGCGTGTACGACTTGGCAAGCCCCGTGACGATCATCAAGCCGGAATCTCCAGACCGATTTCAGTCTCTGCTTGTAATCGACCAGGACGAATACAACCCCGTGCTCAAGAATGGTGCGGGTAAGGTAACGCTGACCATCGACAACGTTGGCACACGCTATGTGATGGTGGTATTCCGCACATTCTGCGATCCTGACAGCCTGGAAGACATGAAAAAGGCGCACGCACTTCAGGACGCGATCAAGGTCCAGCAGGCGGCGGCTGGTAAACTCGAACTGCCAGACTGGGACATGGATTCGCTTGTGGCGACCCGTCAAATTCTCAACCAGTTGGTTTCGAAGCTCGACGGTCTTCCAAACGCCTTCGGGCAAAGGGGTGAGGTCGATCCAACCCAGCACTTGCTCGGTGCCGCGTTCGGATGGGGGGGCAACCCACAGCGCGGTGCGATGTATTTTAACGTTACGCCGAAGAAGAACGACGGAAAGATCGCTTACACTCTCACGATGCCCAAACATGTGCCCGTTGAGGCCTTCTGGTCGGTCACTGTTTACAACAAAGAAGGCTTCTTCACGCCCAACGACCTCAATGCTTACTCGTTCAACAGCATCACTGCTAAACGTAACCAGGATGGCACGGTGACGATCCATCTCGGTGGCGACTCCAAGGCGAACAATTATCTACCAATCACTGACGGCTGGAACTACATCGTCCGTTGCTACTTACCCGGCTGGCAAATTGTGGAGGGTAACTGGACGCCACCTGCTCCGCAGCCTATCGAATGATGGTCGAACGCAGACTGAGGTTAAGGGAAGTTGGTAGCGTTCTCTGAGAATTTCTAATGTCACATCGACCGCTTTCGTTTGCAAGTCACCACGATCAGTTTTAAAATGGATTTCAGGCAGACGGTTCACTTCTTTTTTCTGTGGTCCTTGGTTGCTGCACCTGTTTGTTTAGAACCGTTTTCCGTAATCGACCCTTAAAAAATCTAATTTTTCCTATAAACCTCTTCACATGTCAGATATATTGAATCAATAGTACATCACATGACGCGGTCAAGCACACTATAGAAATCCACACAATGCACTGTGTACACTTTTACTAACTCACTCTAACGGTACAAACTTGGCTTCAGGCTTCTGACCTGCGAGATAAGCCCGGCCTTGCGTCTCTACTCGCGCAGTGCTCGATGGACGTTGGAACCCGCCATCGATTCGACATACCAAATAGCGAAAACACTAAGCCCCCGTTTCACTGAGGAAATTCAACATGAATCTGCATCACGACACCCGACGCCAGGCGGTACATTCGGTTATCGGAGCAACGCTATTTATGATCGTCGTCCTTATGCAATCCAAGTCTCTGGCACAGACTTCACTCGTGGAGAAGCAACCTCGGATTGTACCGGAGTATCCAATTCGGTTCGGCGACAAATCCTTGGAAAGCACCGTTCGCACGGATGAGCGATACGGTCACGATGGTTTGTTTCAAGGGCCACGTGGTTGGTGTTATTGGAATTACCTGGAGAACCCTAGGCCGATTCAAAATTCTAACCTTTGGCCCGATATGAGGTCGACCTACTTCATCGGGCGATTTGCGATGCCGGCTGGAAGTACTATGACCTTACGGGGCAAATTTCCGTATGCAAGGTTTTTTCAATTCGCACTCTACAAATTCGAAAGGAACACGTTCGTCGCTTTCGGCGAGTCACTCAGAGGACCTGATATCGAACCAGATCCCGGGTCGATCAATCCGTTTCGCGTTGGGGCAAATCGATTGGATGAGAATCGCAATTTCACGATTCACGTGCTGGCCAAAGATCCGCCTAGAGACGAGGCGCAGCGTGCTACCAACACACTATACGTGGGTCGCAATGGAATCGACATTGAATCTGTGATCCGCATCTATCTGGCGGACCAGGATCAGGACGGCACGGGTTGGGGACCGAACGACTCACCTATCGCAGAGCGGGGACTACCGACCTATGAAGCTAAATTGGCGGACGGGACTAAGCTGACGTCCGAGCAAGTGAGAATTCAGTTTGCCAAACCAATTGTCGGTGAGACACAGAAGCCAATGAACGCTGAACAGTGGGTTCAGCTTGTCGAGGCCAAGGACAACGATCCGAAGATGACGCCCAGGAATACACCCGCTCGGATCCCGCCACGTTGGGAGAAATTCTGGACGATTGCGTATTCGGTTGTCGGCGTTTTCAAATCACCAGAAGCCCGCGGAAAGATCCCTTACGAAGGGGCAATGGAAGGTGGTGGGGAGGGACCGTATCTCGTCACTTACATATCTCGCCAGTATGGACCAGTGTACGTAATGAAGGGGAAGATGCCTACGTTCCCCGATACTTACGCTGGTACGAACGGCAAGGGTGCTGCCACCATGTCGCCTGCTCAGACACAGTACTGGTCTCTGGTCAGTTGTGAATCAGTCCCCAGTGGACAGGTCGTTGATGGCCTGACCGACTTCCAAATTCCATTGGACAAGGACCGAAACTACACAATCGTCGTGAGCCGTCCTGAAGACCGGCCAATCAACGCAACGCTTGAAAATGGCGTGGCGTGGATTAAGTGGAGCTCTCGCGGCGAGGGGCTCGACAATTCGAAAAACCGAGCTGACTTCGGGATGTTGATCTTGCGTATCATGGGGAACAATCCAAGTTGGAAAGAGCGGCCCGAAAACATTACCATACCAGGAACTGGAGAAGTGGTGATGGGACCGTACTTCCCCAAGGGCTATTACACCAACAAGGATGATTTTGAGGCGAAGAACAATGCGAAACATGAGAAAAATTAAACGATATCTCCTGACCATGAGTCTCCTTTGCTCGCTAATGACATTGGGTGCGTGCAATCAAAACCCGGCCACTGAGAAAGCCGGCACACCCGAGGTAAAAGGAACAGATATCGGATCAAAGTCTGCGGTCAATTCTGAAATTAAGCCAGCGGACACGACTGCCTCCCAGGATCATACGGATAAAATCACGATGACAACAGGGCAGGGAAAAACAATGGAACTTACATTACAGACCCTGTCGGATTCACGTGATTATCTGTATTGCGAGCTTGTATTCGACTATGGTGATGCTGGCAATGATATTTACAGCACTTCCCCATTGGGCCAGGGCAAGTTGGAATGGTGGGACGACCTAGACCTGGAAGCCCTCGCCGAGGAGTTTGGCGCCAAATCGGTATACAAGAACGGACCGCAGTGGTGGTCGATGGACGAGGTTGGCGTCATGGCGTCCCAGCCTGTTAAAGTCGCAGGCGTTAATATGGTTTTCGGAGCCCATCTTCCTCCCGGCACAATGAACATACAAAAATACACGGTTTTCAATCCGGCGAAGTTTCAAAACCTGGTATGGGAAGCGGGCAAGCCAGTCTATCAGATCGTGGACGCGGAAGGCCACGTATACATTCTGCAGGGGTATAAGGTGCCGACAGAAGAGCTTGCCACACTGGGTGAACGCTTCAAGCGACTGCCGGATGGCTGGGAGTATCGCGTGAACGTCCTGAAGGAAAATCTCATGATGAAGTTGACACCCAGAGAACCAATTCCATCCGTGCAAGATGAGTTTAACCAGATCTACATTCGAATATCGAAGTCCAAATAGGTCGCCATCGATCAACGAAACAATCGAGGTTCCGCCGCTCATCATTCGGCTGCTCGCCTCCACTTGATCCACCTGATGGACTCGATCAAACCAGTGCGCTGAACATCGGGGACATATCGACCGGTGAGTCGAATTACCCCAATTAAATCAGACTATTATCAACTCGATCAGACGGCACACCTGAAGATGATCAATTTTAAACCTTGATATGAGATCCCATAACAGATCAACTGGCGTCCTGCCATCTCGACTGACCTGTACGGTAAGCCCTTTGACGAGAACCAGGGTTTTGAGGATTCGTCCTCACTACTCGTCAATTAGCGGACGGCACGCTTAAACCACGGTTTGTCTCGGGCACGGTATCGCGGGCGAGCCAAGGTGCAAATTCAAGCCTATCTGACTGCAACGGCTCAGAATTTGAAGCGGCTGGTGAAGGCTTTTTGTTTTTTACTGTTCGCTAGGTGGTCACTCCGAAGAATGATCGCTACCCACTCTCTCCATATTCCCAGAATGCGAGTTTTTTCAACACGCCCGACCGTTTTCGCTTGCGCCAATGTTGAATCTAAAGCCGATAGGCTTAGTGACTTGTACCGCTTTGCGGTCGTTCCCTTTCGAGGGAATAGTGCGTGACCCACGAGGGGCGACCGTAGGGAGACGCGAGGCCGAGGGTGGAGCCATTGCGTCCCTGGAATGTGTCGGAAGTCTCGGCCTCGCGGGTTCCCGCCCGCGAGTGGTGTCACCTCATAAGGGGTGTTTCTTGGCTTTGCCAAGCCCCGTTTGGTCGATTTCCAATCGCCAACGGAATTGTAAATACCCCGCACCTGCCTGCGGGGATCAACGCGGGGGGTAGTGCGTCGTTACTTGCGGGGTGCTTGTAGTTCTTTTTTTCGATGTTTTTCTTTTTGTTTTTGTGCGATATCAACTTTCTGCTGAGACAAACAGTCCAAACATTGGTTTAATCGGAATTCCTCGTTCTTCTTAAAACGATCTCGGAAATAATCGCTGTTAAGTTGCTCGAACGTTGTTTGTTCGATTCTGGTTTGTTCATCAGACGATAAACCATTCCAGACGGGCAATAGTTGCTCTCTGCGACGTTTTTTCTCTTGTTTGGCTTGAGAGACCCGAGCATCGTCGGTCTCCGCTTGTGTCCCCTGTGCTTGGCTTTTCTGGAGTCGTTGTTGTTTCTTTTCCTTAAAGAGAAGCGAATCTGGTTTCAACCAGTTCCCTTCAATGGATCGTCGTAACATGCCAAGTGAATTACGATCCGGGTTTCGATGGGGTAACCACTCAATCTGCTGTTTGATTTCTTCCAATCCCCTCTTCTGGGATAAATCTCTGGCAATACCATCATCAAACCCTGCTTGTTGCAGTAACTGAAATGATTCCAAATTTTCAACAGCAGCAACAGTCGGTTCATCTTGTTGTTTGTTAGTGTTATTTTCTTGTGGCTTTTCTTCAGTCTGATTTTTGAACCGTTTGGCTGGTCGGGTTTCTGAACTATTACTGGTCTGGATTTTATACCGTTGTCGAGTCGCTGGTCTGGTTTTTGAACTGTTCTTCTCACGATTGGCTTGCTCATGCCAACGAATGGCATAGGTAGAGGCGCGTCGTTTATTGAGACTGGGATCAATCCCCCCTTTCTGGACACAGTGAATATAACCCGTTTCTATAGCGTACTGAATGGCTGCACTGAGAGTGGATCGATCACTCAGATTGACGTATTTCTGAATGTAGCTATACGACAAAGGAGCAATTTGACGTCGTCCCCCAAACTGGTTCTGATAACCCACCGTATGACGCAAGACTGTCCCGACCACCTTCACTACAGAAAGAACCTCCTGCCTAACAATGAGGTCGAAAAAACTGTTTGGAATTGGCGTGCGATATCCTTCACCGGCAAAGAACCCGTTGAATTTTTCAGGGGTCTTAGCATAGTCATTACCGGTATCCCAGCGAAGTGCATATTGAGCAGTCTCTGCTGCCTGATTATTCCCATTCGCCTTCCCTTGTTGGGTACAAATGATAAATCCAGCTGTAACCGCTTCATCCAATGCTTTCCGAATTGCTCCCCTGCTAATTCCAGCTTCATTGATGAGGTCTCGATACGAAATACTGATCTCCTGTTCGATGGGATTTCCTTCTCTATCGAGCCAACCAAGTGTTTTTCGTAACAGATAAGCCACCAGCCGAACCGTTCCACGTGAATGATGTGGCAGGCAGACATCAAAGAACTGATTGGGGCAGAAGAGATAATTGGCCGTCAGGTGTTCAAAGCCGTTGAATTTCATTTACGTGGTTTTCTGGAAATGAAACGGTTTAATGTCGGAGTCTCATACCACTTGTGTGATTTCGGTTTGGCCTTGGCAGATGGCTTTGATTTTGGGGTAGCTGCTCCTTTCGGTTTTGTGGAGCGCGCTGGCTTCTTCTTAGTACCTTTCTTAATCCCCTGTTTTGTAGAATCTTTCTTTGTCTTTTTCGGCTCATCCACGACGACCGCATCCACTGCCGCGTCATTTTCAAGATCAACAATTACATCTTGTCCGGACGGTGTCTCAGTTTTTGAGGAATCATCAACTGGTGACCCCCGCTGCGAACCAAGCAGACTGACATCTGCAAACTTCCCCATCACTTGGTGTACCTCTTTGAGAAGTTCTTTTGTGTCGGTGTGATCTTCCTTCAACGTGTCGAACATGTCTTTGAACATTTTGATTTGTTCCATGAACGATTGCTTGTCCTGCTGATGTTCATTGGATCGTCGATCATTCTCCTGCTCCAGACGGCTGATATGTGATTTCAAAGTGGAGACCAATTCGTTGTCTGTTGAGGTCAGTGAAGGTTTTGATTCTTCTGCCCTTTGAGATTCTTTCTCAGATTGTTTTTTCTCTTTTTTTGATGCCTCTTTATCGTAATGATCTTGCACCCATTCACGCCGGGCATACCAGGTCGGCGAGAGTCCCTGATTGGAGAGTTCTTGAATCAGTTCGAGCGTCACGTCAGTTCCCACAAGTTCCTTACCATCGTCGGTTCTCAGTTTGAGGTTCGGGAGAATTTCTGAGTCCCCTACCCTGACCGCCTGACTGAAGTCGCGGGTCAACGATCGATGGGAGCGACTGAACTCTTCTTCGATCTCTTTCTTAGTGAGATAACCTTCGATGGGAGAGGCTGACATAGCGCTGGGGGGACGACAAAATATACCGCCTAAGCGTAGCCCTGTTGCTGACAGGATGTCAACAATTTCTGTCGCCCCCTTACGACAGGATGTCTGTCACCCCGTCACATGTCACAGGGGGAGGACAAATAAGATATAGGCTTGCCCAAGCCGAAAAGGCAGGATTCTTTAATCGAGTTGTCATACCGCCATAGTTTGATGTCGGCCCCTCAACAGGATGACAAATAGAGTGACAGTCGGGGAGTCATGTCAGGCTGCCGCAGAGCAGAAAGCGGGTTACTGGCAGGCCTTCTTCATCCCGTCAGACAGTATGCCAGTCATCCTGACAGCAAAGTGTTGGGAGTAGGGGAGTGATTCATTTCTAAAAATGTGAGCAATAAAAACGCCCCGGTCGACGAGGCTTTTTCAACGAAGTTTACTTTGCATGACAATGACAACTTGCCACGGAAAGATGGAATCCCGGACAGTTGCCAATCTGAGTATTGGCTTGATTGACAAGTTCGTCAACCGCCTGCTGTGATGGGGGATTGTGATCCATAAAATGTTTGGAAAGAAGTAAAACTATAAGCACCGACTTTTGCTCGCCGGCGATTTCTTGTTTCTCCCGCAGTCCAGGTGGAGATGTGATGGAAGCCGTCCAATGATTCCATTTCTTGCTACAGATCAATGTCATGAGATGCCAATGTGACGGACACTCATCATACTACAAAATCACTCCCACTGGTTCACGGCTTTCTGGTAACGTGTTGTCAATACACGGTTTATTGTAATTCGGCAACTGACCTCTTACCTAGCCGATCAAAAGTTAGAAATGTGTGAGATGCCATCACCCCACCTTGTTGGACTCGAGAAACCATAACCCGTTGGCAATACACACATTACAGATTTAATTTCGGAATGCTTTGTTCGTAATCTGTCCTACACGTGGAGGAATACCGTCGTAGTTGGTTAGGGATCTGTCTGAAACTCTTCAAAATCCCACAAAATACGCATACACTATCTGTCTTGTTTAAAAAACTCATTGCCGTTCAAGAATGATTCCTATCCTTTGAATAAAGGTGAACACATCTCTGTACGATCACCCCATAGAGACGCCCTCCGGCTACTGTATATCTTCTACGCTGGTGCCGAAATACAGTCTCCTGATGACGACGGTTGCAAACTAGTGTTTAAGGGCAACACAAAACTGTACGCGTACGATTTCTGGATGCGATACCCTGATTATCTGGCCGATGAGTTATTGGATCTGTTCGACCGAACAAACGACAAGAAATATCTAGATGCGGCCAGCAAAATTTTTGCTGACGATGAACCATCCATTCGCAAGTTTCCAATGATCAGGTACCGTTTTGGTGCCTATGAACAGGTCGATGACGCGCTTGCTATCTTGCGAAGTTGTGGCTTAATCAAAATTGGTGGACGGAAAAAAGTCGCTCAGGTTTTTGAAACTAACTTCTATCTATTACCAATTGCGGAACAAGTTACTCAAGACATTATTGTTGAATATCCTGCGCTCGAATGGTATCCGAATCGAGCAAAACTTGTTGCCGAGGTCGCTGCCAGAAGAGGGGGCGCAGCACTTAAGGCTCGTCAATATGAGAAGATTGAGTATGCAGAGACAACCTTAGGAAAAGTCATCCCTGCGGTAACGGATCGCGTGAAAGAAAGACTTGAGTTTCACATCACAAAGAAGGCTGCGGGATAACTGAATAATGAGCAAGGCAAAAGAAAAGAAAGACTGGCTGGCCTCAATCGTAGATAAGTCAGATTGCAAAAAATCTTCGGTTGAGGAGATCTTAGCAAAAGGTCGAATACAAGCGTCTCCCGTCGCTGCAGCCCCTAAACATCTTCTTCTGAAAGAACTTCGTTTTAGTGGTGATAAAGTTGGCGTGGAAGGCGAAGGTCCGTTCGAATTCAAATGGCTTAATTTAGAACAAGGATTGTGGGGGATCGTATCAGACAAAAACCTCAAGGGGAAGACGTCCGTTTTTGAGATGATTCGTTGGTTACTGAAAGGGCAATCAAGCTCACATTTCCAGGACGATGTAAAAAATTGGATACGAAAGGCATCGCTTTGTTTTTGCATTGATGAAATCGATTATGAGGTGCAGTTCGAAAACGAAGAGGAGTTGCGGGGTAAACTGAGCCGAATTTCAAAAGATGGAAAGAAACGCAAAATTGGCTCGTTTTGTAGTGAGGAAGAATACGCTGATACAATGTCGGATTTCTTCATGCGCCAGTTTTCTATTGATGCGATTCCTATCTATAAAAATAAACAAGAAGGTGGTGGAACAACCACACTTCACGATTGGCAAGCTATTGCCGGTGTCATGTTTATTGGCACAAACTACGACACATTGCTTGGAGAGCTGCCATTCGCCACAGGTTTACCGCCAAAGCTGTTACAGATCTTTTTAGGGCTGCCATGGGTTTCAACCCATACAGCAATCAACGCATATCTTCGAGAATGTATAAGAGAAATTGAAGACGATGAATTATTTCTTGAGAAGCAGCATGAATCCAAGGCAGAACGAATCGATAAGCTAAAGCAGTCACTAGACCCAAAGCAGAAACAACTGAAAGAGTTAGTAAAGTCGGAAAACGTTGCAGAAATGCTGACAAAAGCATCCAAAAACCTTTCGCAAAACAAAGACTCTGAGATATTGTTGGTTTCAAAAATCGTAAACGCCAAAAATATTCTTAGCCAATGTGAAGCAGCTTACCTTGAGGATCAGAGAGAGTTGCAAATTCATGTTGATTCGACTGCGGCGAACGCCGTTTTCAGAGTACTCAATCCGACTTGCTGCCCGAGATGTGACAAGAAAATTTCTGAAGTCAAGAAAGCTGCTGAGGCAGAAACACACAACTGTTCTGTTTGCGGTAAGAAAGTCACATCCGATGAAGACTCAGCAGATGTCGAACAACAACTCAACCAGCGTCTTATCGCCTCAAAAATGTCACTACGTGAAAGTAAAAAGATACTAAAGGAACTCGAGGAAAAGCTCGAATCATCCCAGCAAGCCGCTGCTAAAATTGAAGATTCAATTCGAAAGCTTTCTAAAAAAATGGGACAAGTTGGTGAACAGGTTCAACTCGAAAAAGAAATTGCAGTTATTATAGCTCGTCTTGAAGAACTGCAAGAAGACGAATCGACACCATCACTACAAGAGCAAACGGTAAAGATTTTAAATGTTGCCGATAAAGAGACAAAAGCAAGATTTAAAGAAACTCAGTCGCAACTACTGGAGTCGGTCTCCCAACGAATTGTAGAGTTCTCGAATAAGCTGGGCATGACGAATTTGACGAATGCATCTCTAAAGGGAAATCTAAATTTGACACTTACCAAAGGTGGTAATCAAACGAGTTACAGCAAAGTTACTCCAGGGGAAAAGTTACGGCTCAAGGTTGCAACTGTTCTTGCTTTGATTTCGGTTGGTGAAGAACATGGCTTGGGTAGGTATCCTGGAGTTTTGCTGATCGACTCCCCCGGAAACAACGAATTGGTTGCAAAGGACTTGGATCAACTGATCGCAGGCCTTGAAGATCTTGCTAACCAGTTTGAACATCTACAAGTATTTATTGCTTCAATCGCATCCAGTGCCGTTCTCAAACACCTCGACGAAGCCAATATGAAACGCGCCAAGAAAAACGAAGCGATCTGGTGAAAAAATATAGCTCTATTGAAAATAAGATGGTCGACATTCTTGAAACCGGAGCTGAGCCTAAGATTATTAACTTTGGCTCGCTCGACGAGCTACTTGGGTCGTCGGAATTAATTGGCAGCTCGCCGTTACTGCCCGAATTCATTCTTATGGTTCTAGAAGATCCATGTCGTCCGGAAGAATGTTTGGATGATCATTGGAAGTTCATCGAGAAAACCTTGCCATTCTGCGTCAAGGGAAGTGCTCTAGCTGAAATCGTCGACTTGATTGATCGAGCAAATAAACAATCAAAAGAGCTCTTTCATGTTTACATGCAAATATTCTCGAAATCTGATAGCTCCATTGTTGCTCGATCTGCTGCTTTGGATGGAGCAATTCGATACGTGATTTGTGACCCTCAGTTGAGGTTTGAGTTAATTTCAAATCTGCTAACGATCACAAAAAATGACGACAAAGACCTAATTAGATGCACTGCCAAGATAATTGGTGTCGCACACGCAAACTGGCCGGAACCCGAACTATTCAAAAAACTAGTCGAGCTCGCGGAAAACCTTGAAGCTATGGATCAGGTCGCGTTTGAGATTGGTTCATGCAAAATTCAATTTGCATTAAACGCCGTCGATGCCGAATCAGTTGAAACGGAGTTTCATGATTCTAAATATTGGTTTGAGCAATCAATAAACGCTGATGACAATCGACATGATGCCGCAATATATTTGGAATGTGTGAAGTGTTTGCTGGATTTTTATCGCGGACGAGATATCAACGTAGCGGAAGTCTCATCCAATCTGAAAAAACAGGTAACTTTTTTACGAGCATGGAATAGAACCGACGCAAATCCGCCTTGGTTGTTTAATAATACGGTACAGCTTTTCTACTGGGAGATGCTCGGACACAAACTATCTCGCTTGAACGCTGAATTGTTGACACCCTCATGGTACGAACCTGCAATGGTCGTCGAGGAATTTCTCTCAGCAGTATGGCAATCAAGCAAAAGTCTGTTGATGAAGGGGGCGGAAACAGGGTTAGAGGCTTTTGTCCGCCCCAGAATCGAAGGAACGGTTGCAGCAAACATCGGTCAGGCTTACGCACTTAAGCAATGGCTGCAAAGAAACCCAAAACACAACGACTTTGACACTGTTCATGAACTAGCACAAAAAATCGACGCTGTTGTCCAAGAAAACTATTCTGGCAGTCATACAAGCATCCAAATTTTGGATCCATCATTTCCAAGAATTTTAAATGACACCAACGTTGTCAAAAAACAGTTGGTCCAACAAGCGATTAAGGATTCGCAGACACTTTCGCTAAAAAACCTGTCGGTGCATCAAGTGGCAATTATCGAAGACTGCATCAAGTTTGTTGAGAATCATCCCGATTACCAAAAAGAAATTTATCGAAAGCTCTACAATTCTATTTTGTTGTGGACTGTTAGGTTTCTCGACAGTCGCCTCGAAATGACGCAGAAAGATGAACCTGTGATCAAATACTTGTTCAAGCAGGATAACGGTAAGAAACCGAAAGAGGAAAAACTTCAAGCTGACTTCAATAATGTAATGACTTCAATCATCGGGGGAACTGATATTGAAGTAATGAATGTTGCAGGTGGCCGAGCAGATGTACTCTTTCGGCTCAATACTGAACGCATAGTAACGGAAGTTAAGCGGGAGGAACGTGACAGCTCATTCGATAATTTGATTGCCGAGTATTCTGCCCAAGCTGCCGATTATCAAAACGTTAGCGGACGGTTGGGGTTGGTCTTGGTTCTCGATCAAACGACATCGGCTAATGGCACACCACATATTTCAACGTTGGTAAAACCAACGCAATTAACTCGAGAAGGAGAGTCCATACCGAGAATGCTTGTTTTTATAAAAGTACCGGGGGAGCGTCTAAGACCAAGCGATCTTACAAAACAAGCGAAAAAAAAAGGGGCTGAACAAAGACGCGGGCAAAAGAGGAAGGCAAATTGATCACTTCAGTCCGATCCACTTCCAAAACTAACACACCTTCAATTATTGGTGCTCGATATCATCCTTCACAATAAAAATGAAATATCAGCTCAACAGCTCCAAGGCGCGGTGGAAAAACACTCAACGAATTATCGAGGTCCAAAATTCTACCAACTGATGGAGATTGGCGTGTAAAGCGGACCCACTTTGGCGCGGAAATGGGACCCATCTGGGGTTGGGTTAACCACGTGGGGTAACGTGGTGGTCAGTCTGCCAAAATGTGGAAGCGACTCAGGCTTTTTTGCGAGGTGGCTTCTTTTGTTTCATCGACTCTTTGAACCGGTAGCTTTCACCATTCATCTCAAATATTTCACAATGGTGCGTTAATCGATCCAAAAGTGCTGCCGTCATCCGTTCGCCCTGGAAGATTTGGCCCCAGTCGCTGAAGGCGAGATTGCTGGTAATCAGCAGACTTCGTCTTTCATAACGATCAGCAAACACCTGGAACAATAGTTCCGCACCAGCACGGCTGAAAGACAGATAACCCAACTCATCGACGATCAGCAGGTCAAGCTTGTCGAGCCTGTTCAGCAGACGCTCCAGATTGTATTGCTGTTGCGCGGTTTCCAGTTGATTGACGAGTGCTGCAGCGGTGAAGAATTTCGTTCGGATTCCCTCACGGCAGGCGGCCAGGCCGAGTGCAATCGCCAGGTGGGTTTTGCCCGTTCCCGGCTGACCAAGCAGGCAGAGATTGGTATGCTGCCGGACCCATTCACCACGGGCCAACTCCAACACCTTCTGTTTGTTGACTGATTTTATGGCCGCGAAGTCGTAATCTTCCAGTCCTTTTTCAACCGGGAACTGTGCCTGTTTGATTCGGCTGGTCAGCGCATTCGTGGAGCGGGCCGCCACTTCCAGTTCAGTCAACTGCAGCAGATATTGTTCGAATGTCTGATTTGAGCTGGCCGCTTCCTGGGCCAACTTCTCAAACTCCGCATTCATGGCCGGTAACCTTAACTGCTTGAGATTGCTCTGCAGCAGTAGATTCGGATCGCTTTTCTTCTGTATTGTTTGTGGGGGCACGATGATCTCCTTGTGTTGACGTAGAAAGAAACAAATCAAAATGGTTCAGGCTCGGACAGGGAACCTGTACCGACAAGACCTCCGGACGACTCAATTCTTCTTTGCTCAGAGTCGCCGGAGAGAACTCAGACTGATTACGGGCATACGCGGTACAGCGTTCGACCCGGCGAATGATCCGGTCGGCATCCGCCCCCTCGGGTCCACGCAACTGTTCGATGGTTTTCTGGACGCGCTGGACCGGATGTGCCGACAACAGTTGTAGCACTCGTACATATTGTTTTGCTCCCGCCCGTAAGCCATGCCGGTTCTCCAGCCGTTCACGAAGTTCGTCGAACACCGGCGGTAGCTTCCACTGACGGTAGACGTTGGAGTGATCTAAGGCTGCTGGTCGCCGCCCCAAAGCTGCGAGGTAATGCAACGGGTTAAGAATCTGACACCCTTTCTCATAGCCTCTCTGATGGGTCGCCACCACAGTTCCCTTAAAGACAATTTCCACACGGTCAACGTAACCTTTGACGCTCACCGTCTGAAACGCACACTGTCGCGGCACGCTATAATCCACGTTCTCAAACCGGGCGAACTGATACTTGTTGACCTTTACTTCCCGGCGGATGCACGGATCAAAGCGGTGTCTGGGCAACCCGGCGGCGTTTTGTTTGTCCTGTTCGAATCGTGTGCCGATGGTTTCTGTCTTACCACTGCTGAGGCGCTGCTGTTCCTGGAGGCAGCATTGCCGAAGATAGATGTTGAGTTCCTCGAAATCTTCCATCTTGGGAACCGGAGTCGACCACTTCCGCTGCAATGTCTTCACGCGATTCTCAACGACCGGTTTTTCGTTCCCGCTGGCCGGCAGGCAGAACAGTGGTTCAAAGGCATAATGACTTGCCAGGGCCGCATAACACTGGTTGATCTTGCGACTCCGCCCGCTGAGCACCGCGTCGGCCACCGTTTTCGGGTTGTCCCACCAGACTTCTTTGGGAACACGATCAAAATACTCGAACGCCTGCACCATGCCTTCCAGAATCGCTTCGGTGCGTTCTGTCGGCAGAGCGATCACAAAGGGGGCGTTGGAATACGACCAGACCAGAATCAACACTGAAACCTGTCGTCGCCCGTCAGGAAAATCGACATAAATCTTGCCGAAGTCGGCTTCCAGCCGCTGGCCCGGTTGGTGATCAAGCGGAATGAATGTTTCCCGTTTATTGGTTCGGTGCTTCCGCACGAATCGACAAACCGCATCGTAACCGCCGGGATAGCCGTGCTCGTCCCGCAGTCGCTCAAAGATCCGCTGTGCCGTGTGACGCTGTTTGGGTGGTTGCGATTCATCATCGGCGAGAATCTGTCGTATTGTATCATGGAACGGTCCCAGTCGGGGAGCCGCCTGAGTCTGGCGCTGCGAATATTGTTGCGGTTGCCCTTCACCGTGTAATACTTCGCGGATCTTTCGCCGTGAATGATGAAATGTCCGAGCGATTTCCCGGATGCTCATTCCGTCGCGATGAGCACGCCGTATACGTCCGTAATCGTCCACCGTAAGCATCCTTCACCCCGAAACTGAAGCTCAAAAGCCTCCAGTATCAGGAACTTGCTACGATGGGTCCATTTTACGCTCCAATCGATCCCCCAAAGTGGGTCCGCTTTGCACGCCAATCTCCAAACTGATAAACGGCTGGAATCAGCGGGCTTTATCAAGTTATGGTCCCAGGCATTCGATGTAGCAAGAGGAGATGTGTTACGTACCTTTTTCCATCTGGTCAAACTGCATGGCGATTAACGCTGGAGTTTTACGAGATACGAATTAAATCTCGGAATAGTGTACTCCACAAAAACCAAAATAACGATTAGCCGTGACTGGGCAAGTTGACAGCAACTGAGTGAGCATCTCCATCCCCAGGCTCCCTAAAGAAGTTTTCCTTAGTTGATGAATTTCCTGGGAATGTTTCTTGCTGAAGATAGTTCAGAGTAGAATCAGTGAAGATGTGATCGATGGAGTGGCTTTCTTTGGCTGACATGAAAGCGAAGCATACTTTCTGATTTCATGAATGGAATATTAGAGTGGTGCTCTTACCAGTAATTCGACACCAATGCAGCCTGCAGGCTACCGCGGACAAATCGCGGACAGAATTGGAAACTTTAAGACAATTTACCTGCAACGGCATCGCAGTATGAAATCAACACATCTTTTTGGAATCAATGTAGTTACAACGTAAAAGCGGCATATGGTCAATCTATCAATTTTAGCTTGAGGGGCTAGCGAGGGCAATCCCCGTGGATGTTCGAGTCCTCTCTTGGGTACTTTGATACATAAGGACTCAGGGCAATTCAGCTCTGAGTTCTTTTTTTATGAACAAAATTACCGCGGATAAATCGCGGACACGATTTCAATGAGATCACAATTACATTGTAAACCACGTGAAAACAAAGGTCAGAAGACTTAACTCTGCCTGTGAAGGATTCGTCAGAATGTGGTAATGTGGGGATGCATGTGTGGTCTGTCAACCCTCCGCGCATGATACGGCTATTGGCGAATGCACATCTTCTTGCGATGGGAAGACTGGCACGTGAATCACAAACTGGCATAATCGTCTCTACTTTGCAGTCTTCTTTTTCTGCTGAAACATCCATTCCATCATCGCACTTGGTTCTTGAAACGCCTCACTCCAGCAGTTATGTCCCACTCCCGGCAATTCGTGATAAATGATATTTCCGTTCTCTTTTTGAATTGCTTCGACCATATTTCTGGAAAAAGAAACGTCTATGACATTGTCTGCATCACCATGTACGACCCAGAAAGGGGTCTTTGTAAGCAAAGAAGCCGTCGCAGGATCTGCCTGACCACAAAAAGGAGCGACTCCTGCAAAGATTTCTGGTTTGTAGGCAGCAAAACTCCAGCACCCGTTCCCACCCATTGAAAGGCCGATCAGATAAATTCGGCTACGATCAATGTTCTCATACTCCTTTAGCGTTTTTTCTAATGCTGCGTGCAGTAATTCAACCATTTCCAACTCTCCCCACCAGCGTTTTCGTGGACACTGGGGAACAAGCACAAAACATGGGTATTTCTCTCTCCAGACTTGACGTGACAATTGAGTCGGAAGCGAACCCAATGGAATCCTGTTATCGTCTCCTCGGCTTCCTGCTCCATGCAGAAAAATGACCAGAGGGTATTTCGTTTTGGCAGTACTCATTTTCGGTTTCATTAATCGATAATTGAGTGAAAATTGCCCTTCCGGTGTGTCTAAGAACACTTGATCTTTGGCAAATTGTGCGATTACTTCAGGGGAGATATATCTTAGTTTTCTCCTGGCCCGCCCTGCGTTCTCCTCCCAGATAAAAGGAAGTATTAATAGATTGATCAACAGTTGTACTGAAAGACAAATCAACAGAAATCTGATATCCAGATTCGAAGCATTGTGACTTGATGCGTTTGTGTTGTTAGAATCTGATTTATTCATTTCGGAGAAACCATATTCTGTGATGCGACGAGTTGGTATTTCAGTCAAACAGGAAATCACGTTTCACTTTAGTCACAATGAGCTACTTTCTTTTCGCAGTATCGGGTTCCGGCTTTGTGATGATTTCACAGTATTTCAAGGATTGTTTTAATTCACCAACATCTTGATCGTTCACATAGGTATTCGACACATCCAATTTGATCAGGTTGGTAAACCCGTTTAGCAAGTTCAAATGAGTGGGGCGGAGACTGGTTCCGCTTAAATTTAGTTCTGTCAGTTTCTTACAGCCACTTAACCCTCCCAGTCCAGACCCGTCAATTTTGGTTTTTGACAGATCAAGGGTTTTCAATTTTTCAAATTGCCCAATCGATTTTAAACCAGCGTCAGCCACACTGGTCTCAGAAAGATTGAGCGTTCTGAGTTGAGGCAAATTCGTAAGATTTAAAATCGCACGATCATCAATATTAGTGCGAGATAGATTGAGACTATAGAGCTGTTTCAATCCGGAGATCTCCTTCATTTCTTCAGATTTGAGGTTGTCTTTGTTCACGAGCTGAATCGCCCGGATCAAAAAATGCTCGGCTGGCAACTGTTCTAATTTTTTTGCATGTTTAGAACGACCATCTAAAAAAACAGTCACACTTCCTTTTTTGCTGAGCACCCAATAGGCGGCCGTTTCATCTGTGACAGTCCTGGGAGGTTCCCCACATCCGGTGAGGTATAACAACATCAATAAGATTCCGATTTGACGGCTATATTTTTTGAAGAGAAACATCACTCTCACCTTTTAGATTCACAAGAACTCATATTTCAGATCTGCCATCTGGTAACAGATGACTCGATCCCACCATACTACTGAAACAGATTTGTGGCTGACTTGCGTTCCCTGCTTCATTTTTTGTGCCTTTTCTCTTTTAAACGATCAATATCTGCCTGAGAAATCTCATAAATGTGGATTGAATATCCAGCACGCGCAACTGGTTCTAAATCCAGGAAATATCTAAAGGCAGACTGATCAACATATTGCTTCTCGCCCGCTGCATTAAACGGCGGCAGTGTATCCAGACCATATATGTGATTCACACTGATAGCATAACGTCCAGGGACGAGTGAGCTGTTTGCTGAGTCCTTGAGATCATCATCGCGTTCTGGCCATTCAGGAGGAAGTTGAAATTCGATTCCAGCAATCTGTGGAGCAAAAAGTCCATAGTAGGCAAGGTAAAATGGTTCCGGGCTGGGATGCTGATCCAACCATCGTTTTAAATCATGCAAATCCTGCCCCCAATCAAGGTTGCTATTAATCAGATGACGATAACCCTGTGAAGGGCCGCCAATCAATTCATTGAAATAAGCAAGACTGTGTGGATAAATCCATAAACTGGAAGCAACCGACCAGAGTAGTGGTACTGCAATCACCAGTGATCGATATGACTTAAAAGATGTGATGATCTGGGCCGATTTACTGATCCAAATGATTCCAAAGGGGAAAATTGGTAGTATGTACCGTAGATGGGCATTGTAATCGGTTTCCGAACTCACGAAGACGAACAGCAGCATCAGTGGTGCAAGCAGAATGAATTCATCTCTCCAATTCTTCCACTGTCCGCGTTTGATCTGAAATAAAGTGAAAACACTTGCCGAGAGCGCCAGCAGCCAGGTGCCGAGCGGAACCTTGATCGCCAACGCATAGAGATAGTAATACCAGAATCCATGGGAATACAGTTTTCCTCGAAAAAATGTCTGGCGTTCTCGTTCAAAGTCCTGCTTTTGAATATCGATTCCCATGACGTACTGCGCCGGTAACGGCACAGGGATCTGCTCCAGCCAGGTCCCTGCAAATCGATTCCCTGTCTGACTCGCACTCGTATCTGTCACCGGCCCACTTAAAGTGGCACTGATGAATTCGTATTTGCCGAGTGGCTTGAATGATCCGTCATAGGCATAACCCAGATTCAGAATATGCAAGGCAAGCAAAAGCAGAATGGCCAACTGGGCTCCCTGACGCCAGACAGAGGGCTTTGTTTCTTTAGAACGCGAAAAACCAATCCAAAATAACCAAAGGCACGGCCAGAGACCGAAAAACAAAATCAGGGTGAATTTCGTCAGTTCAGCAAGCCCCAGCAAACAACCCGCAGCGATCGCGCGTCCCCAGGTCGGGTGTTGTAACCATCGCCAAAAGAGCCAAGCTGCCGCCACAGCCATTGCCGTGGCCCCCGCATCGGGAGTAATAAACGAACCATGCGCCAGGAGATTGGGGCTGAAACACCACAACGTGAGGGCAAGCAATCCTGAAGTCTCTCCATAGAGTGCATGTGCCCAGAAAAAACAGACCAGGCCACCAATCAGCCAGAAGGGAATACACGCCCAGCGTGCCAGTGTCATGAGCCAAAACGAGTATTCGCCGTTTGCCTTCATAAAAGCGGGGCCAATTGTAAAAACAGGACGTGCTCCGGGACTTTCATGGAACGCATCCCAGTCTGTTTTCACACCCGCCATGACAACGGGTAATGCACCTGTCATACGAATTAAGGGGGGATTCACGCGATACAGCTCAAAGCGACCTAATTGCCAGTTACTGACTCCCGCTGCCAAGTGACCGGGTTCATTGGCATTAGGACTTTGTCGTATCGCCAGATACCCCAGGAGGAGCGTCTGAACTGCAAGTAATCCCGCAACAAGATAGGGGACTATTTGTGAAGAGACAATCGTTGCAGGATGAGCTGTGTTGTTTGATGAAGTCACTTTTAGTAATTACTTTCAGTCAGTTTCTGAACAGGACGTAGATCTATAATACGCACAGTTGGGTTGCTGAAAGCGAAACTGCGATACGCGGGCGTAATTTCAACAAAAGGAAAAGTAAACCATTCTTCATATTGCTGATGCCGATTGTAAATGTATTCATCCTGCCCGGAAGTTTGGGCACCACGGTAATACCGTTCATACCGAAAATCACTGGCGACGACAAAATCATACCCCTGATTTCGGAGATCTTCCGGAGTGAAATCACCGATTGACCTGACATCGTTTTTTGCTGCCGCATACTGTTCGAAAAACGGTTTTCCGCCCGTTTGGGACAGCCATTCGGCAGCCTGTTGTCGTGTATCACGCTTCCAATTCATATAATAATCGAGCTGTAATGTGTCCCAAAAAGAGATGCTCAAACTAATGCCCAATAATAATACGAGCCCTTTTCTGGCGTAGCTGTTTTCGAAATGATTCGACAAAAGCTGAATCCCTCGGACTGAAAAATAAATCATGGCAGGAGCAATCTGCAGAATATAGCGGGCATAACCCGGCGGAGGTTTGGAAGGAGATATCTCCGGAATCAAATAGTAAAAAACGACAAACAGCAGAAATAGACGGTCGACATCCAGTGTCTCCTTCCACCAGAAAAGCAGTACGAGTATCCCGGTGATTGCTAACATGGTAACCGAAAGTGTTAATCCTGGAATGACACTGTTAAAGAGATGAAAGGAAAACCAATGATCAAACGGAGAAACAGAAATTGAGTGGCCTGTTGCTGCATGAGCTCCTTCATGCCTGACCCCCTCAAGAAAGATTTCAGGTGACTCCAGAAGTGGATAATTTACATTTAAGAAAACATATATTCCCAAAAATCCCGCGGCGATTAAATAACCATAGTAACTCAGTTTTCTGGGAACAGAAATCAGCAGTGGAATCAGAACAGCAATCACGACTAACAAGGCTGACTTATAATGTGCCGACCATGCCAGGCCCGTGGTAATGCCTAGGGGAATTGCTGTTTTCCAGTTGGAATGTTCGATGAATTTGAGAATAAACCATAACGCTGCCATGGCGCAGGCAGTGAACAACATATCTTCTTTCATGTAATGGGCATGGACTACAAGAATGGGGGAAACCGCCACTCCCGCTGTCACAAGTAATGCCCAGCGCTCATTCATCGTTCTCTTTGCAAACAAAAACGAAAAGAACACGATAATGACTCCGGAAAGCGCAGACACCCAGCGACCGATCAAAACAACACGTTCATCTTCAAAGCCGCAGACCAGATTTCCCAAACGAGCCAACTGAAGCATTAATATCGGAATATGAAAGTCTTGCTCATTGTTGAGTGTAAATCGAACTTTCTTGGGTTCGTCTCCGTGGTAACCCACAGGGAAATCATTGTTCCACAAATTTAATAATAATGAGAGGAGAAGCAGACATCCCAGAAACCATTTCGCGCCCGAATTCATAAATACTCTTCTTGTGTCTATTTATTCTGCGATGAACATCCAAGATACAAACAGCATATACATTTCAAAATCATACAGTAAAATGTCTATAACTAATAATACAAACATTCAGATTTTTCAAAAGCAAACCACAATGCCTGAAATCATTGATTGCAATTCTCAAACGGACAATTCTTCCCTGGATCTGACAATCTTGCTCCCGGCATACAATGAAGAAAATGCGATTGAGTCACTGATCGCTGAAATCCGAAATGCCATGGCAGAATGGAGTGGGAACTGGGAAATTCTAGTTGTTGATGACTGCTCTAGTGATAACACTGCTGCCAAAGCTTCTCTGAGTGGAGTTCGTTTAGTCAAACGTGTTGAGAACGGCGGATCCGGTGCCAGCCGTAAAACGGGGATCCGTGAATCACAGGGGAAATTAATTGCCATGCTGGATGCTGATGGGAGCTATGATCCCAGCTCTCTTCCAGAACTGCTGTCATATTTCCCGGACTATGATCAGGTTAATGGCGCGAGAACCAGCGAGCAAGGTACCATCAAATTCCTGAGGGTTCCGATCAAATGGAGCATACGCAAGTTGGCGGAAATTGTCAGCGGAAAAAAAATCCCCGATCTGAATACAGGTCTGAAAATTTTCAAACGGGATCTAATGCGAAATTACGTTTGGGCCATTCCGGATGGTTT